>JAZRCR010000029.1:0-15146 GCA_045659805.1 Acetatifactor sp. | reverse complement strand
GGTATCCGCCCGCCCGGCAGGAGATTTCCGGCTGGAGATCACGGGAGGACAGGATCTCTACTCCTTACAGGATCTGGAGAAGGGGACACCCTACACTGCTAAGATTTATTATGACGGAGTGCAACTTACCGGGAAAGAGCTGGAAAAGGTTTCTCTGAAGTGGGATCCGGATACCAGCAATGCAGAGATCAGGAAAGAGCTGGCAGAGGACCACTACAAATTGAGCCTGCACTACAAGGATCTTTCCGCGCCCCAGAACACAGCTTGCGGAGAATGTGCGGTGACCATCCACGCTTCCTATACAGCACAGGGAAGCAGTGAGGCACAGGCACAGGCACCTCTTACATATAACATCAAGGATGATGTTTCTCCTCTGCAGATGGAGATGAATGCTCCTCAGGATTATATCGTGATCTCCGAATTGGAGGAAAGCCGGGCAATCGTTGTAAAGCTGTTGTTTAACGGAGCAGCATTGTCGCCGGAGGAGTTTGCTGCCACAGATCTAAAGGTGGATTGCGGCGGTATCGATTATAAAGTGACAGCCCGTGAGCAGGATTCTTCCTATCTGATCCAGCTGCTTCCGACGGAGGGGATCGGGGAAGGTAATTACCCCATAAAGGTAACGGCAACTCACACCGATCACATCGGAAGGGAGACCCAGGCGGAAGATTCATTGAAGGTTACCTTGAGCAACACGCCTCTTTGGCTGAAATGGCTGATTGCACTGCTCATCCTGTTGATTCTTATCATTATTATCCTGCTGATATTACATATCAAGGTCCTGCCCAAGCATGCCAATATTACCAAGAGGGGCAGCAACATGAATTTTGACGGTGAGGACGAGACCAAGTCCACGACATTTACCGCTAAGATTGAAAAAGGACAGATGGTACTGCACAGCAAATACGCCGGTACTAAAACAGGTCTTACGATGGATGTAAAGCCCGGAAAGGACAGTTATCTGAGGAAGCCTCAGGTAAGGCGCAGTGCGGAAGTAAAGAGCACCAGCGTCCGTAAGTATGGCAGTGCAACGATCCAGGAGGCGACCATCGGCAGCATAAGATATGTGTTGAACACGGAAACCAACAAGTTGGAGCGTATGCCCAAGAATGAAAAGCCGTTTTTATTAAAGCACGGCATGAGGATAAGTTATTCCGGCACCATGATCAGTGCAGGCACGCCCAAGCCTTTTACAGTAACCACGAAATTAAATTTTAAAAAGAAATAAAACTTAAGATGAAGGAGAGAAAAGTACATGGAAATCAAGACAGAAAAGTTAAAACCCAATGAAGTTGCAGCGCCGACTCTATTCGTTGGTGTAGGTGGTACGGGTTGTAAGATCGTGAAGAAAGTCGCAGACCTGTGTGCACCGGAGGAAAAGGAAAATATTAATTTCCTGTGCCTGGACACCAATGTAAATGATCTGTCTGACGTGGCAAACGGAAAGTCCAAGATCTACTGGGTTCAGACATCCAACACCCAGACGGTAGGCAGCTATCTGGATTACGACGAGGAAGCCCGTAAGAAATGGTTCCCCAAGAACTCGGTAATGTATGATAAGACCGTTTCCGAGGGTGCCGGTCAGGTCCGTGCTATTTCCAGACTGGCTCTGAATTCCACTATTAAGACAGGACGTATCCGTCCTCTGTACGATTCCATTGACGATCTGTTCCGTAAGACCGGCAAGGACATGAAGCAGGCAATGCGTGTTGTTATCGCATCCACAGCCTCCGGCGGTACCGGTTCGGGTATTATTCTGCCCCTGAGCATGTTCATCCGTGATTATGTAAAAGAAAAATATCCCAATACTTCCTTGATTGTTCGCTCCCTGATCCTGCTGCCGGAGACTTTGGACAGCGTTATCGACTCTCAGACCGAGCGTGACAGCCAGGCCCGCAACGCCTATGCGACCGTAAAAGAGCTGAATGCCTTTATGATGAAGGGTTCCGGATTTATCGATCTGGACGAGGATCTGAAGCAGTTCAGCGACCTGCATGTAAATGTTTCCATCGCAGGTTCCGACAAGCAGAAGTCGCTGTCCCTGCTGCCCATGGATTTCTGTTTCCTGATGGACGGTCAGGATGCGGAAGACAGCACCATGATCAGTATCGGTCAGTATATTGAGCAGGCAGCGCAGGCTCTGTATGAGCAGAACATCGGTCCTATGCAGAAGAAGGCATTCTCTGTAGAGGATAATATCATCAAAGAAATGACAAAGCCCGGAAACTTTGGACGTAACCGTTTTGGTGGTATTGGTGCCGGCGTAATCCGCTACCCTTACGAGAAGGTAGCTGATTATGTATCTTATGACCTGGCCATCGACAGTATCGGCGGCGAGGGAGATGCTACCAAGTGGACCAAGTATGACAACGCTGTACAGGCTTACAAGGCTGAACAGAAAAAGCGCGGCGTTCCTATGTCCACATGGGATCCCGACGGAAAAGTATACTGCGATACCCTGCAGAATGCAAAGGATCCTTTTTCCAGAGATCTGAACAACACCTTCGAGCTGGACGGCATTGATTCCAGGATCAAGAGATTTAAGAAGAGCTTTGAGGATCAGGTTTACAGCGTAGTGCTGAACGACAAGAGATTTGCTTCCGCTTACAACTCTGCAAAGCATTGGGAGACAGGAACTTCCTTCGGCGAGAGCGAGGACAAAATCATGGATGCGGTTGAGTCTCTGAGCACATACCGCAGTATTGTGGAAGCTAAGAGCAAAGACGGCAGACCTATCGTGGAAGGTATTGTAGACCGTTGGGTTGAGGCTCTCTTCACCAATGAGCAGAAGACGGTCATCATTAAGGATACCTACAGCATTGAAAGCCTGCTGAAGAACGCACAGGATGAAGTATTCCATCCCTGCGCAGCCCGCTATGTGCTGTATATGCTGATGGAAGAGTTTGAGAAGGGTGCCCGCGACAGAAGCTTTGAACAGGCAGAGCAGGCAATCGAGACCTTCCGAAATAAGGAATATGAGTTCAAGTTCACAAAGGAAAAGATCATCGGCATCGAGAGCCTGGGAGAACTTGAAAAAGAGCCCAGCCTGTTTGAAAAGATGAAGGGCTATAAGAAGCTGAACGAGGAAGCCAACCAGGATATTCCCGGTTATTTCATGGCCCTGGAGGATTACTGTAAGAAAGTTGCCGTACATGCAGCTTATGCCAAGGCTTATACCTATGTGAAAGCATTCTCCGAGCAGTTTGAGCAGTTCTTTAACACCTTTGTATTCAAGGTAAAAGAGTTGAGCCGCAAGAAAATCGATCTGGTGGACGAACTGCAGTATAAGAAGGGTGATTCTTTCGTAAATATCTGTGCTACCGAGGAACTGCTTGACGAGCTGAGCAAGTTCTCCCTGCAGAAGGCACAGAAGGAAACCACCATGTTGAACTCCGACATCAACGGCGGTATCTTTGATGCAGTGAAGAACAATGCCATTTTCAAGATGGAACTGGATAAAGTCGGCGGCGGCTATATCGAGGAAGATCGCCGTGTGAATATCTTTGACGATATTCTCATGGGTTACTTCAGAGGCAGTGTCCGTGAGAAGTGCGACGATATTGACAGAGATATCATCGGCGCCATTGAACTGGAGCAGCGCCTGAAAGAGCGTATCCGCCTGCGCAATGAGAGCAACGGTGACAATCAGGTATTTGAACAGGTAACTGTTGCAGATGCTCAGAGGCATATTGCAGAAGTTGTAGCTATGGGTGCACGTATTGCAGCGCCTTCCGTACAGCGCGCTACCAATGAGGAGCCCAGAGAGATCAAGGTTTGCGCTTACAACAAGAGCCTTCTGGACAACAGAAAGTTCCGTGTTAAGGATCTGATGCCCAACGGTGAGGCAGTGGATACCGTATCCAAGTACGAGATCCATTTCTACAACGCACTGTATAACCTGACTCCCAACAAGCTGAAGAAGTTTGCTGCACCTTTTGAGACCGAGACAGGAAAGAAGAATGCCGGTACTTATCACAAGGCTTACAGCGATTATTCCCGCCTGATCGGACCGGATTCCACCAAGAATGCAGCAATCTCTACCCATATTGATAAGAGCTGGGATTCCATCAAGAGTATGCCTGAGCTTGACCTGGATTATCAGCAGGATGTGATCCGCAAGGTACACAAAGCATTTATTTACGGTCTGATCCATCAGGCAATCCAGCAGAGATCTTTGTCTGCAGTTGCCAACGGCAAGAAGGTATTCCTTTACAGAGACTCCGACAACCGCGATGTGGAGCTGATTGTTCCCAACGGCACACTGTGTGATGAATTCTACGAGATCTTAGAGGCACTGTATGTGAACTCCAAGGTGGTTGAGGACATCGGTCTGATCAAGAGCCGTAAGCGCGCCATGAGCGAAGCCAAGAACTGCAACTATGAGAACACCGAGTTCTTCCGGGATATGGCCAAGTTTAACCTGCTTCATGTGCTTCACGGTATGCCCAATGCCGATCAGTTTGATACCTGTGACGGAACCCAGAAGAGTCTGGATGCTCTGAAGGAAGAGATCCGCAAGAATAAGGAAGACCGCTGCAAGAGCCAGAGCAAGGATTGGAATCCTGCAGAGATGGGAGACGATGGCAAGAGATATCTGGAGAACGGCACCAGCCTGTTTGCAATCCCTCTGATGTTCTACTGCTCACTGCCCAACTCCGGCCGCTATGTGTCCGAGCTTACAGCTATGGTTGAGGCGGTAATCGATGTATTCCGCGAGGAGTACTCCAAGTGGGAAAAGGCTGAGGATGTGAAGTTCGTACTTTGCAATCGTCTGACTGACGAGCTGAACCTGCTGAAGAGAAACTATCACTTCTATCAGGAGTTCATGCAGGCGCCGGCAGCAAGTGAGAATATTGTAATCGATATTATCCAGAGAAAGATCAGAGACGTGATCATGTCCGCTCCCGAGCCGGAAGATTACGAGGCTATGCTGGATAAGGTGGCAAAAGAGTTTAAAGACAGCGAAAACAGTTGATATTCTAGGAAAAAACGGAGATGAGTGGTTTGTTCACAGTTTTAATAGCTGAAAAAGAACATATTGATGCCATACGACAGGAAAACAAGTTGTTTTTCGAACCGTTTCTGGAAAACAAAGAGTTGGCATTCTGTTATTGGAACCCTTCGGGGCAGAGTCTTAACGAGTCTGTCCCCGGGCTGCAGGATGCAGTGGGCAGAAGGAAGGACTGGCGTGCAGTGATCATCAATAACTGCACGGAAGAGACCTTAAAGGCGCGAAATCCCTTTGATACGGTGGATCACAGCGCGCTTTCGTCCCTGGCTGCGCCCAAAGGCCAGCCGGAATCGGAGGAATCCTGGGATGAGTGGGAGTCTTGTTGGAAGACTTACTACGAATCCGTGGCAAAAGAAAAAGAGGCAATCTACAGAAAAGCCTTGGAGAATCCTTTGCAGAAGCTGTCCACATGGCTCTGTTTCAGGCCGGAAGACTATATTCTTAACGAAGTACAGGAAAAACAGGACGTCCGTGACTGGGCACTGGAAAAGCTCGGCAGTCACGATATTAAGCCCAGCCTCAGGCTGGAGCTCCTGGAGCGCAATCATTACAAGAATGAGGTGCGCATGAAGGAGATAATCCGCAGAAATTTTGTGGCAGGGGAATATCTGAATATTTCCTATCCGACAGAAGTACAGTGTATTTCGCTGCGTACGGTGGAGAAAAGTTTTTTTGATCCGGATCCCTACTGGAATATCCCACAGGACAATAAGTATTCCGGATTTGCCGACCGCAATATGTTCTTTGATAAGATGCGTTTTATGGTGTTCGACCTGCTTGGCCGGACACACCGGAATTTCCGCACGGATTATATCCGGTTCCTGGCATCTGTGTTGATCTTTATTTCCAATCCGGTTCCCGGCAGTGCCATGCAGGCAAGACGCCTGTATCAGCTGGATACGGAGACGGACGATACGCCTTTGTGCACGCTGATCACATCCTATGACCGAAAGCTGACAGCGACCTCTGAGGTTATTGAGAGTGAGATGGAGAAGATCCGCAGTGAGATCCCCGGGGAGCTCACGGACAAAGCGGCAGAGACATTGTTCTGCACGCCTCAGGATGTGTCGGTCCTTTTGGATGAGTCCTGTGACACGGAGAAGGTTTTTGTTGAGAAGGATTACGGCCTGTCCTTTGACTGTCCGGAAAACGAGCTTTACAAGTGGAATAATGACTACCGCACTTCGGAAAAGGAACTGGTGTATATTGCAAAACAGCAGGCCCGTTCCGTGAGGAAGAGCGTAAACCAGATGCATATGGCAAGTGAGGTGTCAGACGTGAACATCAGCCGTCTGACGCCCTATCAGATTGATGATATCAGGGACTACACAGACGCCGCCGAGGATGAGATGGTAGCGTCCATTCCCCCTGATCTTACAGATTTATCACAGTATACAAAACGCCTGGAGAAAGAGTCTGAGAATGTGAAAAAGACTCTGAACCGGCGCATGACCAGAAAGACCACGTTTGCACTGAGCGGAATCTGTCTGGGACTGTATCTGATTTGTTTCCTGCCGTTTTTGTTTTCCAACAACGGCAGCCCCAAAACAGTGACCACAGCAATCCTTCTCATCGGCATCATGCTGGGAATTCTGGCGGTCATCCTGTTTGCTGCGCTGTTTTATCTGCGTTCGACGGTGATCAGCGCTGTGAAAGCCTATAATAATACGGCCCACGCGCTTTTGAATGAGATCCAGTCTTCCATGAAGCGGTTCTCCCGGTATCTGAGCGCTGTCTGTAATGTGCGCAGGGGACATGCGGTGCAGAATTATGCCCGCAAAAATCTGGATGAGTACACCAGGAGCCTGCGGATCCGCAGAAAGCATCTGGAGGATATCCGCAAGAGAAGGGCATATCTTGAGGAGGACTACAAGGATTACCTTGGCGACCGGTCCTTCTGCGATGAGACCATGTCCCGTCCCTATGATTACGACTTCAATCAGAAGACGGAATATACATACCCGGCACCTTTTCTTGCCGGTGACTGCCGCCAGATCGAGTTTATCAGCAACGGCAACTTTGTAACGGTTCCGTCAAGTTACGTCACACGCATTTTGGTCAGAATGGAGGGAATATATGAAAAGTGATATTAAGTTTTTCATAGAACTGTTAATATCTTTCCTTCCGTTTGTGATCTTTGCATTTCTGAACAGCAAAGCAAACGTGAAAAGGGCTGTACGCAACAGGCAATATCCCATGCCTGTCTTCGCGGCGATCTACAGCGTAGTGCTGCTGATCTTTCTGAATAAGCTGGAAAATCTATGTGTGAAGCTGTTTTTGCAGCTGGCAGGTGTATTTGACAAGTTTAACATCCCCTTTGTGGGAAAATTTATCCGCGATCTCTATAACAGCTGGGGCATCTACCTGTCGCTGGTGCTGTTCAATACGGCAGCCCTTGTAGTGTATGTGATCGTTAAGAGGATCATCACGCTGATTCTGGGAAAGATTCGGGTGTCCAGGAACACCTTTGTGGGTTCCGTTGTGGAGCTTTTCTACTCCTATGACGAAATGGATGATCAGTGGTATATCAGGGAGCATTACGGACAGGCCCGCACTTTTATCAAGACGGCCTATTACGGAAGCTGCTTTCTTTCCGGACTGGCACTGCTGATCTCCTGCGTACTGTGCAAAAATCATTTGATCAGTGCGCCCTTTTATCCGTTTTTTGCGGTGATCATCCTGGGTGAAATGGCCTTCTTCATCGGCGGACTGGAAGCAGATGAGGGCAAGGCCGAGCTGACCATGCAGGCCGACAAGTCCAGACATGTTGCCATGTACGCACTGTTGCGAAAGCCGCTGAGACAGTTGTTCGGCGACAAGCTTTCCGCGGAGGGAACCACGGTAAATAACGGCAGTATGACCGGAGATGCCATAGAGGATATCCTGGTGGATCTGGAAAAGACCGGCGGCCATGTGGGAACAAATTACGCCGCATTCATTCGCAAAAAGATGGAAAACGGGCTGAAGCCCAATGTGGACTATGTCCGCTGCGGTTATGATCTCTCCACCGGTAAAAGTCTGTTATTCAACACTCCTTTTTATGATAAGCTGAACCCTTATGTATTTTATGCCATGAACAGGGAGCTTCTGACAGGAGGCAAGGTGCTGATTGTTCTGGGCCGTCACGGCACGGAGGAAGCCCTGAAGCAGTGGACCGAAAAGGGAATGCAGGAAGTATCCAATATTCCCGAGCTTTGGAAGATTGAAGTCCTTTCCGGCAAAAAGAGCAACGAGGACAATCTGCCGGATATCGGCATTATCTCCCGCTCCGGTGTGCACGATCTGGATATTCACAAGAATAATCTGCCTTTCCTGCAGAAAGTATCTTTTGTCCTGGTGGTAGAGCCTTCCAGACTTGTGACAACCGCACAGATCGGCTTGAACCTGCTGATCAGATGCTGCGGCAAAGAGCGCGGTATCACCATCTGCTCGGTAGACCGCAACTGCGACGGTCTGGTAGATGCACTGTCCCATATTTTAATGACAAATATCACAGAGGTTTCCGCCACGGAGTATCCTCACGGCATGAGTTCTTATATGTACTGGACTCCGGATGACGATTATCTGCAGCACAGGGTACTGCCCGGTGTTTCCAGATATCTGGGCATGGGAACGGAACTTTCAATGGTGGCCTTGAAGAACCAGGTAAAGAAGACGGTATGGTATGGCGGAGAGGCCTTCCCGGTGCTGGATGCACGCTGGATCGCAAAGCAGTATTATTATGATCTGATGGATTTTGCGAACCTGCCCACCAACCAGGAAACCTTTGATAAGTATTTCCAGACTTCCTTTAACATGTGTGATGAGAGAGTCAGCGACTATTCCTACATTACGGTCGAGGATGACAGGAACAACCTGTTCGAGACACGCCGTAATTTTGCTACCATTGCTGAGCAGCAGGGATTTGTCAATGTGATCTCTTCCGAATACATGCTGCGGGAATACATGTCTGCCAACACACAGCTGTTTACGGCGGATGCAAAAGCAATTCCCTATGTCACCGCAGATTATGCGAGGACCAAGAGAAATGCAATCCTTTCTCTTTGTCTGAGGCTTTGTATCGATTCGGTACAGGAAGAAGCTCTTTGCCGTCAGATGGTTCTGCTGAACATTGACACCCGGGATCCCGTCTCCGAGATCTGGAAGGAAGTCTGTGTTATTTTTAGCAATGAGGCAGAGCCCGCCACCGACAAAGAGGGAACGCCGATCCTTTGTGTAAAAACCAGGGATGGAAGAGAGGTACGCTTCGAAAAAGATGCTACCATTCTTTTCAAGAGAGCATACTCCGTGGACAGCGGTAAGTTTGAAAGTGTTTATACCATTGAAAACGCTGACTTTTCACGGATCATTCTGAACGATCTGCAGAATGCAACCTATATTGCAGAGCAGGAGAGCAAGGATGTTTACATCGGTACGGAACTGAAGGGTCATGTTTATCAGAAATATCTGCCCGGCCAGTTCTTTACCCAGAACGGCAAATATTATGAGATGATCACCATTGCCACCGACAACCGTATCATGGTGCGCAGAGCAAGTGAGCATATCAACGGAAGATTGTCTTACAGACAGGTGCGCAACTACACCATTCATCATCTGGAAGACGTCACCTCCATGGGTGCGCTGAAAACAGTAAATAACATCGATATCCACTATCAGTTTGCAGATTTCAGCGTGGAAACACCCGGATATTGGAAGCTTAACGCATACAACGATTTCGACAACGGCAAGTTGGTAGAGGTTAACGGTGTGCCCACCAGGGAATACCACCATAAACAGATCCTGAAATTTGACTTTTCCAAACTTGGGGATGCCTTTACCGATTCCGTGAGAATGACGTTGACAAATCTGCTCAATGAGGTCTTTGTAACCTTGTTTGCGGAGAATCAGCCGTTTATTTCCGCTATCACACCGGGAACCTACGATGCCCCCATTACTTACAGTCTTGCAATGGAAGAGGGCAGCGAGGCGTCTGATAAATGTATTTACATCATGGAGGACAGCCAGCTTGACATCGGTCTGCTGGTAGCTGTGGAGCGTAATGTGAGCAGAATCTTCCAGATCATCTCCGATTATCTGTCGTGGAACGATGAGCAGATCGCCGAGAGCAGGCGGAAAGAGAATGAGCCTGCCGAGGAGAAGAAATCTGCAGAATTTGATGTTTACGAAGAGACCGAGGCAGACAAGAAGAAATGTCTGTTCCGTAAGATTGCGGATTGGGTGAAGGGCCTGTTCAAGAAAAAGAAGAAGGACGCGGAGGAAGACGAGGAAACGGATGAGGCTGAAGAATCCGGAAAGACTGCCGATGAGAAGGCGGAAACTGGCGGGGAAGAAGCTGAAAAGCCTGAGCAGTCCGACGAAGAATTGACCCCGAAGCAACAGAAAAAAGCTGCTAAGAAAGCGGCAAGAGAAGAAAAGAAGGCTGCAAGGGCCGCTGCGAAAGCAGAGAAAAAGGCTGCCAGAGAAGCTGCCAAAGCTGAAAAAAAGGCGGCAAAGGAAGAGCCCAAAGAAGAAGTCAAAAAAGACGACACGCAAAAAGAAGAGCAGAACAAAGGCGAGGTGAGCGAAAATGAATGAGGACAACGGCCTGAATAAGGAAAAAAAGATGTTGCCCTATCACGAGCGATATTACCTGAAATATCGCGAAGGTAAGCGCAGCACCCGGCTGGATCTGGAGGGAACCAAAGGGTTCCTGCAAAATATCGGATTTGACGGTGGAGAGCTTCGACAGGCCCGCGAGGGAAAAGACCGTGCAGAAAGCTTCCGCAGCACCGATAGGAGTAATCAGGTATTCTGCTCTTATTGCGGCAGTGAGATCTCCGGCGTGGAATTTTACCGTATGCCGGACGGCAGGATGCGCTGTACCGCCTGCAGCAGTACCGTGATAAAGACCAAGAATGAGGTGGAGGAGCTTTGTCAGAGAGTGATTGCCAATATGGATAATTTCTTTGGCGCCACCATTGATGTTCCGGTTTCCATTGAGGTTGTGGAGGAGCGCAGACTTAAGAAAAAAATCGGCTATCCTTTGGGAACAAAGGACGGCCAAAGCGTATTGATCCACGGTGTTGCGATCAACAAAAAGAAGGATTACCGCATTATCTTGGAAAACGGTGCTCCCCGAATTTCCATGATCGCCACATTTGCCCATGAACTTACGCATATCTGGCAGTATACTCACTGGGATAATCGGAAGGATTTCAAGAAATGTCCCAAGAGCAAGCGCCTTTTGGTCTATGAAGGAATGGCAAAGTGGGCAGAGATCCAATACCTGTATCTCGTGGGAGAGACTGCTGTGGCAAGGCGCGAGGAAGCGATCACCAGAAACAGGCAGGACGAATACGGAATCGGCTTTTGTCTGTATGAGGACCGTTATCCCCTGACCAGGGAAGCCATGATGTGCGACGAGACGCCCTTTACACCGGACAGTTATCCCTTTTCTTAAAAAATATTTTTAACTGTATTAAAAGCAGGTTATTTCCAAAAATAAAAAGAGCTATCATGAAACGAGGCGTATGTCTGCATTGACAGAACATACGCCTTTTTTTGGGGGTGTTGTAATACATATTGAAAAAAGATTACATTTGTTATATAATGATAACAAAGTTTATAATCAAGGAAAAGCTATTTATTACAGTTTTTCTATCGTAAGACATTAATAGTGAGAAAGGGAAATGATATGAGAAAATATTGGAAAAGATTAACGGCATTGTTCATGGCGATAGTCATTGTACTGGGAATCCCTCATATTTCGTATGCAGCGGAGGAGTTTGATGCCTCTGTAAGTGTTTTCTACAGCGTATCCATGAATAATAATTATACGGCGCTGAAGGTGGAGACGACAGATATACCGACGGAGGCGACGGGATACGGTGTAGAGATCGGGGGAGAAAAATATCCGTACGATAGTGCGCTCCTTGCAGGCTTTTATATTACAGAAACGGCTGATCTTATAGCAGGTACCGAGTATGGTGCAAAGCCGTATTATGAGGTCGGCGCAGAGACTGTATACGCAGAGGAATTCCGCTTTACAACAGCTGCAGCGTTGCAAAGTTACAGATACAATGATAACACTTATTATAAAACGGCAACAAGTAACATTGCATTCGGATATAACGATAAGAGTGCGGGCCCCAGTGGAGGAATTGATGTAATCGGTAATAACGGAAGAAGCTGGCTTTCTTCCACTTACTCCGACTCCGGATGGGGAGTCTGCTATTCTACCATTGCAGATGGCTACAGTTTTACAGAACTGCAGGGTCCTATGATGCACAGAGTTTATTCCGGTAAGATACATGGATGGGTAATTCCTGAGATATCAGAGGACGGTTATTTTGTAACGCTTACTTATTACATCCGCAATGTTTCGGACCAGCCTATTGAAGACTATAAGTTCGGAACGGCAGCAGATGTAAAGATCGGGTCAAATGACAGTGCGCCTATCACAAAAACGGACTACGGATTTGAACTTTCTGACGGAAGCAATACTTTTGCATTGATTTTCAACGATGGGTATATAGATACACCGGTTTCTTCCCAGTGGTTTGGCTACTACGGAGGCGCGGGTAGCAGCGTGTTCAATACGGTTACATCCGATCGCTATACCGGCAATGACTCCGGTGCGGCTTTTTCCTGGCAGAATATCGATCTTGCGGTGGGTGAGCTCCAAAAATATCAGGTGATTCTGGGTGTTGGTGATGCAGATACTTTAAGCGGATTGATCAAGCCTAAGTCAGCAGTTGACTTTATAGAGGAGACACTGACAGGTCTTGAGGCCGGAACAAATTATGAGATTACTTGTGATAACAATGTATATGTATTTACCGCTGACAGTAGAGGATGTATTTCTTTGAGTGGAAAGGATCAGAATCAGGCTGAATATGACTTTATCGGAAAGACGATTTCTGTTGTGCAGCATAAGAATGGAGAGACAAGTTCCCCTCAGATAGTGCAAATTGCACAGAGACCCGATGCTGTAATGCCGGATCATCCGATCCCCGGAGACAGCTCTCCTGAGTTGCCGGATGATTTGGAAGTTAAGACAACAGTCGACTCCATTACCATCGAGGCAAAAAATGGGCAGGAATACTCAATTGATGGCGGACAGACCTGGGTAAGAGGAGACAATAACGGTAATGTTATTTTTGAAAATCTTACAGAAAATACAGATTACGTGATCACTACCAGAAGGATGGCTACAGAACAGAGTTTTGTATCCTTAACGGCAACTTTCACGATAAGAACCAAGAATCTGTTGGATATCACCGATATTACGATAACAGGATCGCCGGCTACATATGACCGTACTGAGAAAAAGATTACTGTATCTGCCGGTGATGCGGTTGTCAGCTACTCCGAAACACTGAACGGAACTTATGGGGAAGAGAGCCCCGGATATACGGAAGTTGGATCCTATCCGGTTTATTATAAGATTCAAAAAGAAGGCTACCATGATTATTATAATGTAACAAATCTTGAAATTGTCCGGATATTACCGACAGCTACCATCAAGGCATTGGGAAGTGATTGGGATACTCCTCTGACAAATCTTACCTTTGACGAACGGTTCAGTGAGGTAAAGACAGTGACCGTTGAATATGGCAAGAGGGATAAAGGAACGGAGCTGGTGGATAAGCTTTATTATGTTGCGGATAAGGAATTGACGCCGGAGGAACTGCAGCAGATTCAGTGGAAGCCTTATACACAAGCGATTGTGCTTTCCCAAAACGGAAATTATGTGATCTATGCAAAAGTAACCGATCTGTCCGGCAACACTGTTATTGTGAATACCGACGGATTTGTGCTGGAGAATATGCCGATTATTCAGGAAGAAGAGCCTGAACCGGAGGAAGAGCCCAAGCAGGAGATCATAGTGTCTCCCAAAACGGGCGAAGGAAGTATGGTTATTTGGTTTGTTCCGATATTTGTGGCAGCAGGAGCCTTGATGGGAACCTTTTTGAGACGCAGAAATCTTGTGAGAAGAATAAGTGATAAATTATAAAAAAGAAAAAAACCTCTTGACATACCAATAAAAGTATTGTAAGATTACTTCTGTTGTAGGAAGTTATCTTACGCGGGTGTAGTTCAATGGTAGAACACCAGCCTTCCAAGCTGGATACGTGGGTTCGATTCCCATCACCCGCTTACGCGCGAGTGGCTCAGCGGTGGAGCACCTCCTTGCCAAGGAGGGGGTCGCGGGTTCGATCCCCGTCTCGCGCTTGGAAAACAAATGAGTGATACCACATGGTATCACTCATTTTGTTTTTCGAGCCCAATCCCGGGCTCGAAGGTTCGATATCTACGCTTCGCTTCGGTCGGCGCAAAGCCGAGGTCCCCCGGACCTCGTGCGTCCCGTCTCGCGCTGTTGAGATTCAAGGTCAATCCCGGGCTCGAAGGTTCGCAGTCTACAGCGTAGCGACCGTCGGTGCTTCTCTAATCCGTAAAAATTTGTGTCCAATATTCGTTGGACCCGGTTTGAAGCTGGCTCAGGCCAACGCCTAATTTATGAAAACTGTCACTGACCATATTTGCATAATGACCGGGGGAATTTTTCCATCCGTTCACTACATCTGAAGGAGTGGGAAAGCCCACTGCAATATTTTCACCGGAAGAGAAATGAGCCACGGAATAGGAGTCTAACACAGAAAAGCAATTGCTTCCGTTGGGTCTTGTGTGGGAAAAAGACCGGGAATAGCTCATTTCAAGAGAACGCATGGTGGCGGCCTGACACAGTGTTGTATCTAATGTGAGCGGATGCACACCTGCCTCTTCCCGAATGGCGTTTACCAAATCCAACACCTCGTTATAGTACTGCATATTGGCTTCTGCCAGGGAATTACTTTCTTCCCTGAGTTCTTCATCGGTTGCAGCATAGCCGGAATAATCGTAACTGTCACTGGTGTAAGTATCAAACAGCGTCCGGGATCCATCTGAATAAACCAAATAAGTATACTCGGTAGTAGTTATTATTTTGATTCCATATTTGTAATCCGAAGAGGTGGAAGTTCTTTCGGTAACAGTCTTTACAAAGACCGGAGGAGCGTCTGAAGGCTCCGGGTCAGGTTCCTCGGAGGGAACAGATGAGGGCTCCGGGGCAGGTTCCTCGGAGGGTACAGTTGAGGATTCCGGGGTGGGTTCCTCG
>JAZRCR010000028.1:0-4719 GCA_045659805.1 Acetatifactor sp. | reverse complement strand
ACAGTATAAAATAACCATTGTTCCGAATAGAGAACAAGTTCTTAACAGAACACGCAGAAGTGGCGGAATTGGCAGACGCGCACGGTTCAGGTCCGTGTGGTAGCAATACCATGAGGGTTCAAGTCCCTTTCTCTGCACTGTACAGAGCTCCTGATGAATGTCGGGAGCTTTTTTTGTATTCGAAGGAGACCCTTTCCGATATTTGTCGGTGAAGAAAAAGAAGGAATTCTGTATTTTTTGCAGAATAATATAAATAAGAGAATCAGATTGATTTGCGGAGGTCATTATGACGATCAGAGAGAGTTTTGAACGGCGGGAAAAGGAGATATTAAGTCCATATGCAATGTTCAGCTGCGAGTCTAAGGGGCGGCTGAAGCCGGAGGAGCAGGATGATATCCGTCCTGTCTTTCAGCGTGACCGTGACAGGATCATCCACTGCAAAGCGTTCCGCAGATTAAAAGATAAGACGCAGGTTTTTTTGACACCGGAAGGGGATCACTACCGCACGAGGTTGACCCATACCCTTGAGGTGTCACAGAATGCCAGGACTATTGCCAAGGCGCTGAGATTGAATGAGGAGCTGGTGGAGGCGATCTCGCTGGGACATGATCTGGGACATACTCCCTTCGGTCATGCGGGAGAGCGGGCCCTGAACCGTGTCTGTCCTTATGGCTTTGAACACAGTGCCCAGAGTGTGCGGACCGTGGATAAACTGGAAAAGAGCGGAGAGGGACTGAATCTGACCTACGAGGTGCGTGATGGGATCCTGAACCATCAGACCATCGGTAAACCTCACACCCTGGAAGGCAAGATTGTGAGATTTTCGGATAAGATCGCATATATCCACCATGATATGGATGACGCCGTGCGCGCAGGGATTCTGAAGGAAAGCGATGTGCCGGCGGAGATCAGTGAGGTGCTGGGCCACACTGCCAATGAGAGATTGAGCTGCTTTATTCATGACATCATCGTTACCAGTATGGACAAGAATGATATCCTGATGTCTGATGCGGTGGCGGAAGCCATGGCGAAGCTCCGTCGTTTCATGTTTGAGCGTGTTTATCAGAATCCGGAAGCAAAGAGCGAAGAAGGAAAGGCGGAGGTTCTGATGGAGACTCTTTACCATCATTATCTGAAGCATCTGGAGGATCTTCCGGAGGATTTTCTGAAGCTTTTGTCAGAGGGAGAACCCCAGGAGAAGGTTGTGTGTGATTACGTGGGTGCCATGAGTGACCGGTTTGCCATTGCCAAATACGAGGAGATCTATATTCCAAAGTCATGGCAGTACTGATAGAAAAGAAGAGGACTGGAAAGAATGTTTTATCCGGACGAACTTGTAGAAGAAGTGAGAATGAAAAATGATATCGTGGATGTGATCTCCGGATATGTGAAGCTGCAGAAGAAGGGGGGCAACCACTGGGGCCTTTGTCCTTTCCACAACGAGAAATCACCTTCCTTTGCGGTGTCGGGAAATAAGCAGATGTATCATTGCTTCGGCTGCGGTGTCAGCGGAAATGTGTATACATTTATCATGGGATATGAGAATTATACCTTCCCTGAGGCGGTGAAGTTTCTGGCCGACAGAGCCGGCGTGAATCTGCCGGAGGTGGAGTATACGGAAGAAATGCGCCGCAAAGAGAACAGGAGGGCGCGGCTTCTGGAAGTCAATAAAGAGGCGGCAAAGTATTTTTATTATCAGCTCCGTTCTCCTCACGGTGCCATTGGGCATCAGTATCTGGAGAAACGCCGGCTGTCCGAGGAGACTATGCACAAGTTCGGCCTTGGCTACGCCGGCAAGAACGGTGCGTATCTGGTGGAATACCTGAGGAAGAAAGGCTTTGAGGACGATCTGATCAAGGAAGCGGGACTGGCAAGTTTTTCGGAGAAGCGGGGACTGGTCAGCCAGTTCTGGAACCGCGTCATGTTTCCCATTCAGGATATCAACCACCGTGTCATCGGTTTTGGAGGCAGAGTGATGGGGGACGGCGAGCCCAAATACTTAAACTCACCGGAGACGCCGGTTTTTGACAAAAGAAGGAATCTGTACGGACTTAATTTTGCAAGGACAGCCAGAAGCGGCAATATCATTCTGTGTGAGGGCTATATGGATGTGATCGCCATGCATCAGGCAGGATTTACACAGGCGGTGGCCAGCCTTGGCACGGCGTTTACCTCGGAGCAGGCGAGTCTGCTGCACAGGTATACGGAAAATGTCCTGCTGGCTTACGACAGCGACGGCGCCGGTGTGAAGGCGGCACTTCGAAGCATCGGTATCCTGAAAGAAGCCGGTCTGTCGGCTAAGGTCATCAATATGAATCCTTACAAGGATCCTGATGAATTTATAAAGAATCTGGGGAAAGAGGCATTCCAGGAGCGGATCGGTCAGGCGGAAAACAGCTTTTTCTTTGAGATCCGTGTCATGGAAAGGGATTACGATCTCAGGGATCCGGAATCCAAAACCCGGTTTCACCGGGAGATCGCCGGCAAGCTTTGTGCCTTCCCGGAGGAACTGGAGAGGGAAAATTATCTACAGGCGGTGGCGGACAAGTATCTGATCGGCTATGACAATCTGCGGAAGATGGTGAACAGTCACGCGGCCCGCACCGGACTGGTGCGCCCCGCAACGCAGCCACGCTCCGGTGTGCAGAAGAAGCAGACCGGGGACAATGTGAGGAAGTCTCAGAGACTTTTGCTCACCTGGCTTACCGACGAGCCGGCCCTGTATCAGAAAATTCGCAAATATATCTCACCGGAGGATTTTACGGAGGAGTTATACAGACAGGTTGCCGAAAGGCTTTTTGCGGACATGGAAAAAGGGGAATACAATCCCGCGTCCATTGTCAGCATGTTCACGGACGAAGATCAGCAAAAGGAAGCGGCATCCCTGTTTCACACAAGCCTGCCCAAGCTGGATACCAGACAGGAGCGGGAGAAGGCATTCAAGGATATTCTGCTGGCTGTAAAACGCAGCAGCTATGAATACTACACCTCCAAGCTGGGAGCGGATGTCGCGGCTTTAAAGCAGGTGATCGACGGCAAGAAAGCGCTGGAGGAACTGGCAAAAACGCATATTTCACTGGATTAAGGTTACAATGATACAATAGGAAGGATGGAACCACGAAAATGGACGAAAACACACAGGCAAAATTTGAGCAAAAGGTAAAGGAACTGCTTATCCTGGCAAAGAAGAAAAAGAATGTACTGGAATATCAGGAGATCAATGATTTCTTCTCGGACATGCCCCTGGAGGAGGAACAGTTCGAAAGGATTCTGGATGCACTGGAGCGCAGCAATGTGGATGTGCTTCGCATCACAGAAGGCGATGATATAGACGATGAGCCGCTGATCCTGTCCGACGAAGATGTGGATGTGGAAAATCTGGATCTGAGTGTGCCGGAAGGCATCAGTATCGAAGATCCTGTCAGAATGTATCTGAAGGAGATCGGTAAGGTGCCTCTTTTGAGTGCAGAGGAAGAGATTGAGCTGGCGCAGCGCATGGAAGTGGGCGATCAGGAGGCTAAGAAAAGGCTGGCTGAGGCCAACTTACGTCTGGTAGTCAGTATTGCCAAGAGATATGTGGGACGTGGTATGCTGTTCCTTGATCTGATCCAGGAGGGTAATCTGGGTCTTATTAAAGCTGTGGAAAAATTCGATTACCGCAAAGGTTATAAATTCTCCACCTATGCTACCTGGTGGATTCGTCAGGCGATCACCAGAGCCATTGCCGATCAGGCAAGAACCATCCGTATTCCTGTGCATATGGTGGAGACCATCAATAAGCTGATCCGTGTCAGCCGTCAGCTGCTGCAGGAGCTGGGAAGAGAGCCGTCCCCCGAGGAGATTTCTGAAGAGATGAATATGCCGGTGGACCGTGTCCGGGAGATCTTAAAGATCAGTCAGGAGCCGGTATCCCTTGAGACACCTATCGGTGAGGAGGAGGACAGCCATCTGGGCGACTTCATTCAGGACGACAATGTGCCTGTACCTTCTGATGCTGCAGCATTTACCCTGCTGAAAGAGCAGCTGGTGGAAGTTCTGGGAACCCTCACAGAGAGAGAACAGAAGGTGCTTCGCCTCCGTTTCGGTCTGGACGATGGACGCGCCCGTACTCTGGAAGAAGTGGGCAAGGAGTTTAATGTAACCCGTGAGCGTATCCGTCAGATCGAGGCAAAAGCCCTGAGAAAGCTTCGCCATCCCAGCAGAAGCCGTAAGCTGAAGGATTATCTGGATTAAGCCATGGGAAGAGAGATAGAGCTTTCTGCAAGGATGGGGGCAATCGCCCATATGGTCACGCCCGGCAATATTGTCTGTGATGTGGGCTGTGATCACGGATATCTGTCCATTTATCTGGTGCAGAAGAAGATCAGCCCCAAGGTGATCGCCATGGATGTGCGAAAGGGACCGCTGTCTGCCTGCAAAGAGCATGTGGAACAGTACGGACTTAAGCAGTACATAACCATGCGGCTGTCGGACGGTCTTGATGCCCTGGAAACCGGGGAAGCGGACGCTGTAGTCTGCGCGGGGATGGGCGGCAGACTGATGCAGCAGATCCTGGTCCGCGGGCAGGAGAAAGCGTTTGCTTTAAAAGAACTGATCCTCCAGCCCCAGTCGGAGTTGATGGCTTTCCGGAAATTCTTGCGGGAACAGGGATATCGTATCACAGAGGAGAATATGATTGAGGAAGAAGGAAAGTATTACCCTATGATGCGGGTGGTGCCG
>JAZRCR010000027.1:0-28572 GCA_045659805.1 Acetatifactor sp. | reverse complement strand
GACATGACTGCATTGTTTGATACTATTATTGATTACATTCCGGCACCGGAAGGTGATGAAAATGCAGGGACACAGGTTCTTATCAGTACCATCGATTATAATGAATATGTTGGTCGTATTGGTGTAGGTAAAGTTGACAATGGTACAATTTCCGTGAATCAGGAAGTTGTTCTTGTAAACCACCATGAACCTGACAAGTTTAAAAAAGTAAAGGTTAGCAAACTTTACGAATTTGACGGTTTGAACAAAGTGGAAGTCAGAGAAGCTTCCGTCGGCTCCATCGTGGCAATTTCCGGTATCAGCGATATCCATATCGGAGACACACTGTGTTCCCCTGACGAAATAAGCCCCATACCCTTCCAGAAGATCAGCGAACCCACCATCGCCATGCACTTTATGGTAAATGACTCTCCCCTCGCCGGCAAGGAAGGAAAATATGTGACCAGCCGCCATTTGAGAGACAGATTATTCAAAGAACTTAACACCGACGTGTCTCTTCGGGTGGAGGAGACCGACGTGACCGACAGCTTTAAGGTGTCCGGCCGCGGCGAACTTCACCTGTCTGTTCTTATTGAGAATATGCGAAGGGAAGGCTACGAATTTGCAGTCAGCAAGGCAGAGGTCCTCTACCGTCATGACGAAAACGGAAAACTCACTGAGCCTATGGAACTGGCCTACATTGACGTTCCCAACGATTTTGCCGGAGCCGTCATCGAAAAGCTGGGCCAGCGCAAGGGCGAGCTTCGCAACATGGGATCTATCACCGGCGGCACTTACACCCGCCTGGAGTTCTCAATTCCCGCCAGGGGACTGATCGGCTACAGGGGCGAGTTTATGACCGACACCAAAGGAAACGGTATCCTGAACACCGTATTTGACGGATACGGCCCCTACAAGGGAGATATCCAGTACCGGAAGCAAGGCTCACTGATCGCCTTTGAGGCGGGCGAAGCCATCACCTACGGACTCTACAACGCCCAGGAGCGCGGCATCCTTTTCATCGGGCCCGGCGAGAAGGTTTACGCCGGCATGGTCGTTGGACAGACCGGTCGCAGCGAGGATATTGAGTTTAATGTGTGCAAGAAGAAACAGTTGACCAACACCCGCTCCTCCAGCGCAGACGAGGCACTGCGCCTGACACCGCCCAAGATCTTAAGCCTGGAACAGGCATTGGATTTTATTGACACCGACGAGCTTCTGGAAGTCACCCCCACCAACCTCAGAATCCGCAAAAAGATCCTTGATCCCACTCTCCGAAAGAGAGCAACTATTAACAAAAAATAAGCTACTGATAGATTGAACCTGTTTGTGAATCATGCTAGAATGAAAGCATCATGACATTACACGCAAAGGACTTAAACATTATGAAAAAGAATTTAAGCGAAATCTTAGAACAGACCTGGAACAGTATCATCGTATCCTGTCAGGCACTTCCCGGGGAACCTCTCTACTGCGAGGAAATGTCTCTGATGCCCTTTATGGCGAAGGCTGCCATGCAGGCCGGAAGCAAGTGCATCCGCACCAGCAGTATCCGTGATGTGGAAGCCATCAAGGAAGCCACCGGTCTCCCCGTCATCGGCATTATCAAACGGGTCTACGAGGGCTATGACAGCTACATCACTCCTACCATGAGAGAAATCGACGAGCTGGTAGCCGCTGATGCGGACATTATCGCATTAGACTGTACCCTTCGCACCAGAGGCGACGGATCCACCACCAACGAATTCCTGTCTGAAATCCGAGAAAAATATCCCGACATCGTGTTGATGGCAGACATCTCCACTCTGGAAGAAGGCATCAACGCCTGGAAATGCGGCGTAAACCTGGTGGGCACAACCTTGAGCGGTTATACGGATTACTCCCCCAAGGTTGACGGTCCTGACTACGAGCTGGTTGCGAATCTTGTAAAGGCTGTTGACATCCCGGTTATCGCCGAGGGAAAAGTCCACTACCCCGATCAGGCCAAGAAAATGCTGGAACTTGGCGCGCACGCCGTAGTTGTGGGTGGCGCTATCACAAGACCTCTGGAAATTGCACAGAGATTTTATCGGGCCATCAAGTAAGTTAGGTGACATTCATGAAAGTATTAGTATTTGACATTGGCGGTACCGCCATTAAACACGGCATCTGTATCGATGATAAATTGACATCTGTACATGAGACTGCCACACAGGCCAGCCTTGGCGGACGGCATATCATGGATACACTTATCTCTCTCATCCGCGAGGAAACGGAGTATGATGCCATAGGCATCAGTACAGCCGGACAGGTAAACCCTGACACAGGCTCCATTATCTATGCCAACAATAACATCCCCGGCTACACCGGTACACAGATTAAGACTGAACTGGAGTCACTGTTCCACGTGCCTGTAGCAGTGGAGAATGACGTCAACGCCGCTGCTCTGGGGGAAGCCATCTACGGTGCAGGCAAAAATACTTCCGATTTTCTCTGTCTCACCTACGGAACCGGCGTGGGAGGTGCGATCATCCGGGATAAAGCGGTTTATCACGGTTGCAGTTTTTCCGCTGCAGAATTCGGCGCCATTGTTACCCATGCTCCGGAGAAAATAGTCGGAACAGACTTTTATGACGGTTGCTACGAACGCTATGCCTCTGCCACTGCTCTTGTCAGGAAAGCTTCGACATACGATCCTTCACTGGATAGCGGAAGAAAAATCTTTGCACATATCCATAATCCCAATGTGCGTGACATTGTGGAACAATGGGCAGATGAAGTGATGATGGGGCTCTCCACACTGATCCACATCTTCAACCCCTCCAAGGTCATTCTCGGAGGAGGCATCATGGCACAGCCGCTTGTCATGGAACTGATACAAGCCCGAGTACCCAAGTACATCATGCCCAACTTCAGAAAAGCTCAGATCATGAACGCTGCCCTCGGCAACACCGCGGGCCTCATGGGTGCAAACCATATTGCCGCAAAGCTACTGAACGCCAAATCATGATATTATAAACTGCAATAGGCAGACCAAGGCCCGCACACAGGATGTTGTGCGGGCCTTGGTCTGCCTATACAGCCACTCTTATGTTCCGCCTGATGTTACAGTTTATAGTAGTCCTTATAAAGTCTGTTCAGGTTCTGTGCGGAAGGATAAATGGACTGAGGGCTCAGAAAGTGAGAAAACTCAAAGGTGATGATCTTCTCAGCATACTCCTGATGGCACTCCAGCTTTCTCTTCAGAAGCGGGAACGGAATCGGATAATACATATGACGCACGTCGCGCTCAAAGGTCTCCGTATTTACCCAGTGACGGATGTTGTACTTCTTACACAGTTCAGCTGTCAGTTCGTAGAATCTGCTCATGGTAGACATGGGTGCGGAACCGTCCTGGAATGCACAGATATCAACATCCTTGCTGATCCTCTCAAAGATTCTGTCCCACTCTTCATAATGGCGCTCCGGCGTAAAACCTGCGGTACCTTCAAAGGTAACGGGGGTTCTGAAGAACGGGCTGATCAGAACGCTCTTATCCGGTGCCTTGTCCTTACACATAGCAGACAAGCCGCCCATGACATCACAGATATTCAGCTCGTTATAGCTGGTCTCGTGAGGCAGATACCATCCCTTAAAGCTGGAATAGTCGCCGTAACGCTGCCAAACCTCATTGATAAACTCTCTGTTCTTACGGATCTCTCCCGGGGCATCGCCCTGATTCCAGTCAAGGTTGGAAATATAGAGGCCAAAGAAAACATCCATGCCTCTCTTCTGAGCTTCCTCAAACACAAAGCCTGCAAAGTCCTCTGTATACTCTGTTCCAAACACCCTGGACGGGAAAATGGTCTTGTCATCGTATCCACCTCTGATAAACACCAAAGTGTCGATACCCACATCCTGCATATTGTCAAAATCCTGCTCCCACTGCTCCTTTGACCAATTGGAGGAAGGGATATCGTATGTAATTTCATCAATAAAAGTTCCTGTGATCAATTTCCTTTCATTCATCGTAGCTGCTCCTTTCAGGCTGTTTTTTCCATTATATCACAATAACCGTTCTTTATCTATTTATGTTTTTTTGATTATTTGCCATAAATTTGCTTTTTTTAGGGGCACACGACTGATTCGGTTCCATCAACAAGCTTTATATTGTTTTTTTTGTCAAACTCTTTTATAATATTAAAAAAAGAAAGTGAGGGATACCCACATGACAAATGAATCTGCCACGAAAGAACTGACACTTCTTAAAAACGCCAAAATCTATGACGGAAGCGGTGCCGATCCCTTTATGGGCGATGTCCTGCTGTCGGGTGAGAAAATCATGCAGGTATCACCTGACATTCCCGAACCGGAAGGATGCCGCGTCATCGATCTGCAGGGTCTCAGTCTTGCACCCGGCTTTATTGACGCCCATTCCCACAACGACTGGTTTGCCATACGCAAAGATTCCCTGAAATATTTCGAGCCCTTTATCCGCCAGGGTATCACCACTTTTGTGGCAGGCAACTGCGGTCTGGCGGCAACCGGTTTTTCCGATGACAGTTCCCATAAAGATAAAATGGGCGGCGGCCTCTTCTTCTTTGAAGACGGTGTCACCCCCATGGGACAGGTACAGGATTATCTGAACGCTGTAGATAAAAACATGCCCTGCAATATGGCTGTACTGGCCGGTCACTGCACGGCACGTGCATCCGTATCCGGCAGTGCCAACCGTGAGCTGACACCGGATGAAGAAGCACAGATGCTGTCCATACTGGAAGATGCTTTAAAACAGGGCGCTGCCGGTATCTCCCTTGGTCTGATGTATGATCCCGGCCTGTACGCACAGAAGGAGGAGCTCAAAAAGATTGCTCTTCTCTGCGAAAAGTATAACCGTCCCCTGACCGTCCATCCCCGGGCCAATTCTGCCGTATCCATGTCCTATCCCGAGCTTCTCGGCAGATCACATCTTCTGCGCGCAGTGGATGAACTGGCAGAAATTGTCAAGGACACCAAGACAAAGCTGCACTACTCTCACGCTATCTTCGTGGGCAGAAAATCATTTAAGGATAAAGATGAATTTGTTTCTATCATAAAGGGTCTCCGTGAACAGGGTGTGGATGCCATGTTTGACATTTACAACGAGACTCTGGGCGTATCCGTCATTACGGTTATTCTGCCCGCCTGGTATCAGGCCATGACTCCCGCTGAGCGAAACAAGCCCCTTAACCGCCTGAAACTGAGTGTGCTGGTATATGCCTCCAGCATGCTGTTGGGATTTGGATTCAAAGATATCCAGGTTGCCTATATCGGCGAAGGATATGAGAAATATGAAGGCAAAACTGTTCATGAGATTGCCGGAGAAGAAGGTATCAGCGACCTGAATGCTTATCTGATGCTCTGCGAAAAAAGCGATTTCAAGGGCCGCGTCAACATGGGACCCTACACCACGCCTGAGATCATCAGCCAGTTTGAGCATGATCCCCTGTGCCTTTATATGACAGATGCATGGGTGGAGGATCACGGCGTACAGAATCCCGCCATCTACGACTGCTTCCCCAAATTCCTCCGGGATTCTCTTCTGGGAACCGGCGACACACTGCGAAGCACCGTTCACCGTATGACAGGTGCTACAGCAGAACGTTTTGGTCTCTCAGACCGTGGCTATATCCGTTCCGGCAGCTTTGCAGATCTGACGGTATTCAGTGAAGATGAGATCAAAGGCGCCACTCCGGATCAGAAGAAGTCCTTCGGCATACGGAAAGTATGGATTAACGGCAGGCTTGTGTTAGACGGTGACGCACTGGATTCCGCAACCCTGAAAAACTGCGGCCATGCCATCCGCGTATAAATCACTTTCAGAATTTTTTAAATATATTACATAAGGAGTTTTTCCAATGAACAACAATAAAACCGCCCCTTCCATGCGCTGGATTTATCTGATTATTTGCGTTATCGCTATGTTGTTTGCCGGCATTCTTTATGCCTGGTCTATCTTAAAAGCGCCCTTCTCCGCCGATTTTGGCTGGAGTGCCTCAGACCTTGCCCTGAACTTCACACTGGCAATGAGCTTCTTCTGCATCGGCGGACTGTTGGGCGCACGCCTGGCTAAACGCATTGGACATAAAATCGCTGTTATCATTGCCGGTATTTTGTCCGCACTTGGCTTTATACTGACCTCTGTTCTGTCCGGTACCTCCGTGGGATTACTGTACATTACCTACGGTGTTCTGGCCGGGCTGGGAATCGGTATTGCTTACAATGTTGTCATTACCACGGTCAGTTCCTGGTTCCCGGACAAGAAAGGCTTGTGTTCAGGATGCCTGATGATGGGCTTCGGCGCTTCCGCACTGGTTCTTGGCAATATTGCCAACTCTCTGTTCAACAGTACTATCGGCTGGCGCACCACCTATGTCATCCTGGGAGTGGCCATCTGCACAGTTCTGGTTATCACTGCCCTGCTTCTGAAGAAACCGGGTTCCGACGTGGTGCTTCCACAGCCAAAAGCTGCCGGCGCTTCTGTTTCCGAGAACTTTGCTGTCACAGACTATACACCGGGACAGATGCTGCGCCGCCCCTCTTTCTGGATGGCGTTTGTGTTCATCACATTTCTGGCCGCAACAGGCAGCTCCGTGATCAGCTTTGCCAAGGATCTGGCGCTGTCCGTCAATGCCCCCGAGTCTCTGGCAGTCACTCTGGTAGGCGTCCTGTCTGTGTGTAACGGTCTGGGGCGCATCCTCACCGGTGCGATCTTTGATACCTTAGGTCGCCGCAAAACCATGTTCTGTGCTAACATCCTCACCTTCTGTGCTTCCGGAATCACACTGCTGGCTGTATCCGTCGGTTCCCTGCCCTTATGCATCGTTGGTCTGTGTCTGGCCGGTGTATCTTACGGTTCCAGCCCTACCATCACCGCGGCATTCACTTCCGCCTTCTACGGCATGAAGAATTTTTCCACCAACATGGCGTTCATGACATTTACCGCAATGGGCGGTTCTCTCATTGCGACTGTGTCCAACAAGCTCCTGGAAATATCCGGCAGCTACACTGCCCCCTTCCTGATGCTGCTGTCGCTCACCGTCGTGGCATTGGGAATCAATATCTTTATCCGCAGACCTTAAACCTGTCTGAAAGGCTTAAAATGAAAAGAATCTTCGTAGATTTTATGATAAAGGCAGCACACAGACCTATGCCGTGCGCTCCTCCTGTAATGACAACTACTATATTTTCAAAATCCAGAGGTATCTCCCTCGTATTAGCAGACACTGTCATCATTCGGTATAACTTATTCTCTCCCGTCAATGTCCTTTATCCTGTCAAAGAAGTCATAAAGAGTATCCTGTGCCAAGACTCCGCGCTTCAAACCATCCGGAAGAAGCCCCTTTTCGTCAAGTTCGTAATCCTGCAGCCACTGTCCGCTGTCATAATACCGCTTTAGGATCCAGAGAATCGCTTTCATTGAAGCGTCCTCACGGAGGGCATCCGGATCCTCATTCAAAACATTTTGCAAGACGTCGAAGTAGTTTTCCATCCTTCGAACCCGCTCTATCACTGTCTGTATCATAAATTACTCTCTCGCTCTTACAGCATCATCCTGTAAATATTTTCCATATCCTTTTCCTGCAGAACAACAAAGCTGCCTAAAGTTCCGACGTTTCCGTTACCGTAGGCCGCGGTATGGGCAAGATAGGGAATATCCTCTTCCTTTCCACCCAATTCTGCCAAAGTCTGAGGCATACCGATGGACCTTAAGAAAGCACGGAATGCGTTGATACCTGCTTTTGCCGTCACTTCCGGATGCTGGAAGTCCATGGCACAGCCCCATACACGGTTGGCAACCTGTGCAAACCGCATCACATCATGTTTCATGTTGTACTCCATCCACGCGGGGAATGTGACAGCAAGTCCCGCACCGTGGGCACAGTCATAGAGTGCAGACAGTTCATGCTCCATATCATGGCTTGCCCAATCCTGCTCGCGGCCCACACCGCAGCAATCGTTATGAGCCATCATTCCTGCCCACATGATATTGGCTCTGGCCTGATAATCATCGGGGTTCTCTATTACCTTGGGTGCTTCATGAATCATCGTCAGCAGCAAACCTTCAAGGACACGGTCTGTGGCTTCCACATCCGCAGTGTTGGTAAAATATCGTTCAAACAGATGAGCCATGATATCAGTGACGCCGCAGGCCGTCTGATAAGCGGGCAGCGTCTGGGTCAGGGCCGGATTCATGACAGAGAACACAGGGCGCATTGCATCACCGCCTGCGCTTCGCTTGAGCATGCCCTCTTCCTTGGTAATGACAGAACCGGAGCTTCCCTCGCTGCCGGCTGCCGCAATGGTCAGCACGGTGGCTACAGGCAACGCCTCCGTTACGGGTTTACCGGAATAAAAATCCCAGAAGTCCCCGTCATAGACAGCACCTGCAGCAATGGCCTTGGCAGAATCGATGGTACTGCCGCCGCCCACAGCCAGCACAAAATCCACATTTTCTTTCTTGCACAGTTCAATGCCTTCATATACCAGACCGCTTCTGGGATTTGGCTTGACGCCGCCCAGTTCCACATAAGACAGCCCTTCGCTATGTAAAGAAGCTTTGACTCTGTCCAACAGACCGGATCGGACGATACTGCCCCCACCATAGTGGATCAGGACTTTCGTTCCTCCGAACCGTTTGACATATTTACCGGTATTATTTTCTTCCTCTTTTCCGAACACGAAGTATGTAGGACTGTAAAATGTAAAGTTGTTCATGATTCCCTCCTGAATATCTCACTGGCTTCCACCGCTGCGGTATTTCCCTTTTCTTTTTGATAAAATCAGTATAGCAAACATCCTTTTTCTATACAATATCAAAGATATGCAAATGCGTAAAAGCCGGCAAACAGTTAAAGCCTCCGGTCAACCGGAGGCTTTCCTCCACGGAAACAGCGGCAACACGCATATAGGAACACAGCGTACCGTCCATAACGCACACGGGGAAGCCTTTTTCAATCTCAGAAAGTAAGATGATTGCTGACAGGTCCTGCACACCGAAGCGACGGGGATTCCGATGCAATACGGAAAACCACTTTACACCGCAGATTTTTTCATCCAGTAGGGTTCAGGCAAACAGTTGATACGCTCTTGCGTTTCTTCTTTGAATATCTGCACAATCTTATCCGGGAACAAAATCCGTCCGTTCTTAAACAAAAACAGACTGTTCTTCAAGGCATCACATCAAATTTTATGTAGTAAAATGATGTAAATAATCAACAGAGAGTACAATCAAAAAAAGTAAGTCATCTTGCCTTAAGCATATCTGTTATACATATGTAATCTTCATCATTGATTTTAGTAATATTGATTTCGGTACCTTTTACAGTAATCTTAGCCATCCGAGTCCCTCCTTGCTTCATCTCATTATATTTACTTAAATGAAAAAACAAAAAGCAGGCAACACAACCTCACCAGCTGCATTGCCCACTCTCCATTTTCTTCTCACATCAACAAATCAATCCACTCCGCCTGATTCCAACTATTCCCATAATACTTTGCCAGAAAATTCAGTATTCGCTCCAACCGTTCCACTTCTTCCTCTGTTCCGTTGAACCAAATATCAAGCACTGTATAAATTCGATTATTGATGTCTATATTCAGTTACTTCATCATCTCATCATCCAGATTCGCACCGGCAGCGTGTAGGTCTTCAACAATCCCGTTGCGAAAAACAAGATGTGTAAGTGCTTTGGATAATGCCTGTATAATGCGTTCATCCATGGCACTACTCCGCCACATCCAGCATGTTTTCAATGAATATGCCATACCCTCTTGTGGGATCATTTACCAAAACATGGGTGACAGAACCTACGAGCTTGCCGTCTTGGATGATGGGCGACCCAGACATCCCCTGCACGATCCCCCCTGTAGCTTCCAGAAGCTTCGGATCAGTCACCTTTAATTCAATCCCCCTGTTTACATTATCATGGTCTAAGTGTATTCCGGTAATCTCAATATCAAAATATTCGGGGGTCTCATCCACTGTACAAAGGATCTGCGCTGGTCCCTTTACCATTTCCTGTTTCAGCCCTATGGGCAGTGGATCACCCGTTACCACTTCCTTACCTTGCTCATTACAGACACCGAAGATGCCTCTGGTACTGTTGGACGTAATGTCCCCCAGGATGCGGTCAGGACTGTATATGATCATTCCAGTCATTTCTCCCGGATCTCCTTTTTTTCCCTTTTTTACAGAGATGATCTGCGTCTGATAAAGGGTGCCGTCATCCATGTTCATCAAAGTGCTGGTATCCACATCGTTGATACCGTGCCCCAGTGCACCGAAGTTTCCGTCGGCATCCATGAAAGTCATGGTACCGATTCCCTGGGCATTGTCTCTGATCCACGCCCCGATCTTGTAAACTCCCTTGTCATTCTGCTGAGGCTGAACCGATACATTCAGGATCTCACCTGCCCGCTCTACAGTGAGGGTGATCTGTTCTCCCCCAGTCTTTTCAATAGCCTCAATAAAGTCCTGTTTGTCTGTAATCTCCTCTCCGTTCATGGCCCGGATATAGTCGCCTGAGCGGAGAATATTTTTGCAGGGCGTACATTTCTTTCCGTCAGGTCCCTCAAACTCCCCTGCTCCGATCACAAGGATCCCGTCCGTCTCCAAATAGATTCCCACAGGAATCCCTGCCGGAATCAGCTCCTGCTCGTGGATTACCTTGATATCCACCTGTTTAAAAGGAATCCAGCCAAACAGCTTGACACTCATCTGATAGCTGTCGAGTATCCCCGCTTTGAGCGTCACAGGATCTTTAAGATCGACCGTAACGGATTCGCTGGAAAGGCGCGACTCGTTCTGCCCTCCCACAACCGCCACTTCTGCCGTCAGAGGAAGCCCCAGGTCCAGTGACTGTTCCACGCCGGACTTTATCCGGATGATGGAAGGAACCTTATTATATAAACCAAAATAACCTACTCCCGCCAATGTGATTATTCCTGCAACCAAAAAAAACGCAAGAAACATGCGGTAATATCTCATCCTTCTTCTGCGCTTTTTCCAGTGTTCCATCAGAACGGCCATATCCTGAGAAGCTTTTCTCCGAATCTGCTCCTGTTCTTCCTCAATTTTCCCCATACTCACACACTCCATCCGTCTTGCGACTGCCATCTGTCCAGTCTGTTATTATGACTCATTTTTCATAATACAGTATGTGAATGTTCGGGGGATTTTATGTAACAGGAAACTCCTCTGAACTTCCTGTTACATAAAAAATGCTCCGCGTGGATCGCACTGCGGCGGAAATAAAGCAGTCTGCTTCGCAGACCCGCCGCAGGCGGAGAATTTTGCTCCGCAAAATTCTTTCTTATAAGTATAGTTTATGATTCTCTGTAAATCTTTAATCGGCAATTCTCTTTTGCCGCATCTTCAAATACATCCAGAATCTTAGCCGTATATCCTGTCAAGGGAACTTCTTTTGCAGCACGCAGAATCACATCGCATTCCCTCATTTCGAAAAGACAATCATTTAAAGCGTCCAGATTTTTGCCGTAATACTCCGGAAATTCCATAATATCCATCAGATATTCGTGGGAGCTTGTCCGGTCTTTTAGTTCCCTGCAATCAAGGATTACCAGTTTTCTCACCATATCACCTCATAATCTTCGGTCACGGTCACTTCATCAAAGGACTCATAGTGATCTTCCGTGTAATAATACAGGCCGTCATTGGAAAATACCAGTCGTTTGGCACCTCGGCTCTTAGCCCCGTCCGTATCAATATCACACTCCGTGTAGGATCTGCCGTCCTCCTTGGGAAGCAGGCCTTCTCTGTTGCCGAACCTGTCTCCTCCTATCGCCGCACCTTCTTTATATTTTTCCACGGATCCGCCTTCCCAGCCAAGCTTTTCTGCCTCTGACTTGGTCATATAATTGTCCGGCAGTTCGTCATAGAGATACAGATAAAGCACCACATTCTCCACATCATAATAGTATTCCCCTTCAATCGGCAGATCTGCCAAGATCTCTTCTTCGCTGTCTGACGATCCCTCAGTGCTTTCCGGCACAGTGTCAACAACCTCTTCACTGTCGAATTCCGATGCTGTATATACGTCTTCTGCCACCGATCCCAAAAAGGATACCAATTCAGATACGTCTGAACTGCTGCAGCCGGTCTGAAGGATCAGCATCAGCACGGTAAGCAATAAGCCTAAGCATTTTTTAGTGAAACCAAAATATCTTTTTTTCATACTGTTCTCCTCTATGACTCAGTATCTTTCAGGCCTTTGCGGCTGACTGCAAATTCTTTCATCTCCCTTGCATTGGTCAGTGCCGCCTGCGTCAGGGAATCGCTTCCCAAAAGCCTTGCCAGCTCTCTCATGCTCTCTTCCTCATCCATTCTTCGGATATCCGTCAGAGTCGTATCGTCAGTACTGCTCTTTTCGATCACAAAGTGGATATCTGCCATAGCCGCAATCTGGGGCAGGTGAGTAATACAAATGACCTGGTGGGCTCCTGCTGCCACGTTCAGCTGCTCTGACACCTTCCAGGCAGTCCGCCCGCTGATACCGGAATCGATCTCGTCAAAGATCAGGGTGTCAATGGAATCTCTTCCCGCAAGAACAGTCTTGATGGCGAGCATCACTCTGGACAACTCACCGCCGCTTGCCACCTGGGCCAGAGGCTTTAATGCTTCTCCCGGATTGGTTGAGATCAAAAATTCCACATCGTCATATCCCTGCGCGGTAATGGTCTGCTCCGGCCGAACTGCAATATCAAATTCCACACTCAGGAAATTCAGATTGACCAATGCCTCCTCCAGTCGAACAGTCAGTTCCGCTGCATTGCGGGAACGAATCTGTGACACATGTGCGCAGGCTTCTCTGAGTTCCTCTTCACGGCTCTGCAGCTGCTTTTTCAGGCCCTCCATGTAGGCATCATAATCCGCCAGCCTTTCCAGTCTCTCTCTGCGCTCCCTGCCGTAATTTAAAACCGCTTCTATGGTCTTTCCGTATTTTCCCTTCAAGTGGTTGATGGTATTCAGCCGTTCTTCCACTTCCGCAAAATCTTCTTCCTCAAATTCGAGATTGCTCAGATACTCTGCCACATCATGATTATAATCCGACAACAGACTGTCAATTTCATTCAACTGCTCACGGAACTGCTCCAGCGCTTCGTCATACATGGTGATTCCGCTCAGACAGCGCAGTGCTCTGCTCAGTGCGTTACCGGCACCGTTTGCACTGTCAGTACCGGAATAACCGTAGCTCTCGGCAAGATTTTCCGTGATCTTCTTACTGTTCACCATCCTGCGGTACTGCTGCTCCAGCTGCTCATCTTCTCCGGGCACAAGTTTTGCATTTTCAATCTCATTGCACTCGTACTCCGCCAACGCCTGCTCTCTTGCCTTTGCCTCCTCATCCATGGACTCTTCCAGGATACGATCCCGCAACTCTTTGCACTCCCGATAAAGGGAAGCAACCTGACATGCATACTCCGCAAGCTCTTCCTTGCAGTAATCATCCAAAATCTCCAGATGTTTCTTCTTTTGCAGCAGTGACTGGTGCTCATGCTGTCCGTGAATGTCGATCAAAAGCTCAGACAGCTCTTTGATCTGTCTTGCCGTCACGGTCTCTCCGTTGATCTTACAGACGCTCCGGCCGGGCTGCATACGGCGGCTGATAATTACTGTGCCGTCCTCCTCACAGGGAATATCCATTTCCTGCATCTTATCCTGTACCTTGGGATCGTCCGATAAAAAAACAAGCTCAACAAGACAATACTCCGCTCCCCTGCGCAGCATATCTTTGTCGAACTTTGCTCCCAATGCCAGATTTATGGATCCCAAAAGCACAGATTTTCCCGCGCCGGTTTCACCGGTCAGGATGTTCAGTCCCCGGTCAAATTCTATCTCTGCCTCCTGGATCAATGCCAGGTTTTTCACATGTAAACTCTGCAGCATTTCATCTCTCCCATGTGTCCTCTTTACTTCTCGATCAGCTTATGGATACGCTCCATCAGTTTTCTGGTATCCTCCACAGTGCGCACCGCCACCATGATGGTATCATCTCCGGCAATACAGCCTACGACCTCCGGAAAACTCAGGGCATCAATGGCAGCGGCCACCGCCATAGCCATACCGGATGCTGTTTTGACCACAAGGATATTCTGGGCCATATCCATGGAGTGATATCCGTCTCTCAGCACGCGCACGTACTTATCACCGGTCCTGTTGTCGCCCTGCTGCAGCACTGCATATTTCTGTCTGCCGCTGCCCGCAGTTACCTTTGACAGCTCCAGCTCCCGAATATCCCTGGACACGGTAGCCTGCGTCACGGCAAATCCTGCTTCCTTCAGATACGCCGCAAGTTCCTCCTGGGTCTCCACATCATGCTGTTTTATGATCTCCAATATCTTTTTGTGTCTGATCTTCTTCATATTATTCCGGCCTTCCTGTCAGGGCTGTATTGATACTCTTTTCTCAGCTCTCGCTCATCTTTTTATGTAACACTTCCAAAAAACTTACCTGATTCAGCAAAATGATATCCGTTGTCCTTTCAGACTGTTCCACTCTGATGCGGTCTCCGGTCTTCACGGGAACCACACGGCTTCCGTCAAAATTCACCTCCACCAGCTGCTCTTCTCCGTCACGTCCCTGAGGGATCTGGATCTCTATCACATCCTCAGGAGACAGAATAATACTTCGCTGGTTGAGTGTATGTGGACAAATGGGCGTGATCATGATCAGTCTGGCGCCGGGTTCTACGATAGGTCCTCCTGCAGACAAGTTGTATCCTGTGGATCCGGTAGGTGTGGTCAGGATTACACCGTCTGCATCATAGCTGTTAAGGAACTGTCCGTTTACCAGAATGTCAAACCGGATGATCTGCAGGGATCCCCTTCTGGATATAACAATATCGTTTAAGGCCCAGTCCTCCTCTGTCCGGTCTTCAGCCGTTACCTTTCCATGAAGCATCATACGGCTCTCTACGCTGAATCTGTCTTCGATCAGGCGCTCCAGCGACTCCTCCAGACAGGATATTTCTATCTCCGTCATATATCCCAACGTACCGAGATTCACCCCGATCAGCGGAATATTTCGCGTTTGAATGTCTCTGGCCGCCTGCAGCATGGTACCGTCACCGCCCAGCACGATCATGCATTCCGCCTCATCAGGCAGGTTAAATGCATCCTTCTGATCTTTTGCCAGTTCCTTTCTCTGTGGTTTGATCAGCTTTACGCTGCAGTGTCTGCCCCTTGCCTCCAGATATGCTCTGATCCTGTCAGTCACAGTCATGTCTTTGTCTTTATGGAGATTCGTATAAATCACAAAATATTTCATAGCCGCCTCATTTCCGGGTTACTCCGTTTGTATCAGCTGTTTTCTGCGGGATGATCCAGGCTTCCGTGGGCTTTTTCCACAGTTTCCCTGATCGTCCGGTTCCAGTGTCCGTCGAAAGATTCGCCGCTCTTTTCCTCAGTCAGCTGTGCCAGATTGGCCTCTCCCTCCGCCTCGGTCCATTCCGCCGCCCGGGCTGACCGCACAGGATCTTTTATAAGATGTACCAGATATTCAATATTGCCCTCGGGTCCTTTGATGGGGGAATACTCCAGATGCATCACCTCAAACCCGATGCTGTGGGCAAAATCGATTGTCTTATGAATGACCTCTTCGTGGACGGACCGCTCTCTCACTACGCCCTTCTTGCCGACTTTATCTCTTCCAGCCTCAAACTGCGGTTTGATCAGGCATACCATCTGTCCGTGATCCTTTAACAGATTCCTTGCCGGAATCAGGATCTTTGTCAGCGATATAAACGATACGTCCACACTGGCAAAATCCAGGTCGTCCTGAATATCTGCTCTGGTCAGATAACGGAAATTGGTCTTCTCCATGCAGACAACTCTGTCGTCGTTCCTCAGCTTCCATGCCAGCTGTCCATGCCCCACATCGACCGCATATACCTTGCCGGCTCCATTCTGCAGCATACAATCCGTAAAACCGCCCGTAGACGCCCCGATATCCATACAGACTGTATCTGTAAGACTGATCTGCCAGCTTTCCATGGCTTTCTCTAACTTCAGACCGCCGCGGCTCACATATTTCAAAGAGCTGCCGCGTACCTCAAGCTGTATTTTGCTCACATCAAAACTGCTTCCCGCCTTGTCTTCTTTCTGACCGTTCACATAGACATTGCCGGACATGATAATGGCTTTTGCCTTTTCTCTGGATGCTGCATAACCCTGATCCACAAGGATTACGTCCAAACGTTCTTTCATACTTCCTCTTTCTCCAACACCGCAAGAATCCGCTTTGCCACACTCTCTGCGTCAATCCCAAGCTCTTTCTTGAGTAGTTCCACATTGCCGTGCTCCACGTATTCGTCCGGTATGGATATATTCAGATATTTATTCTCAAAACCACTTGATTTCATGCAGTCCAGGACTTTTTCCCCGAAGCCGCCGCAGGACACGTTTTCTTCCATGGTTACGATCAGTTCATGCTCTTTGCATGCAGCCAGTACTGCAGCGCTGTCAATGGGCTTTACAAATCTGGCATTGATCAGGCTGACGTTCTTTCCTGCTTCCTTCAGGATATGACGCACACGCTCAGCCTCTTTGACCATGCTTCCCACGGCAAACAGGGCAATCCCGGACTCCCGGAAAATCCACTCCGCCTTGCCAAACTCAACAGGCTCCCGATATTCCTTCAGACCGTCATACGCCGTTCCTCTGGGATATCTCACCGCGATGGGGGCGTCGAAATCCACAGCAAATTTCATCATATCCGACAATTCCCATTTATTCTTGGGTGCAAGTACATGCATGTTGGGAATCCCCGTCAGATAAGTAATATCAAAAATACCCTGATGGGTCTCTCCGTCACTCCCCACCAGACCTGCCCTGTCTATAGCAAACACAACCGGCAGCTTCTGAATACAAACATCGTGCAGGATCTGGTCATATGCTCTCTGCAAAAAAGAGGAATACACGGCAACCACGGGCTTCAGTCCCCCTGCTGCCAATCCTGCCGCAAAAGTCACCGCGTGCTGCTCTGCAATGCCAACGTCAAAAAATCTGTCGGGATACATATTACGGAATCTTTTTAATCCCGTTCCGTCCGGCATGGCAGCAGTGATAGCGACCACCTTTTCATTGCGCTCTCCCAACTTACACATGACTGTCGAAAAAACATCCGTGTAATTGGAAGTGGTCCTGGGCTTTGCGGGAATCCCGGTCTCGATCAAAAAAGGTTCTGTACCGTGAAATCTCGCAGGGTGTTTCTCTGCCGGAGCATAGCCTTTTCCCTTCTGGGTGATGGCATGGATCAGCACCGGTCCTTTTACTCTTTTTGCTTCCCGGATCACCTTCACAAGCCCCGGGATATCGTGACCGTCTACAGGTCCCAGATAAGTGATCCCCATGTCCTCAAAAAACATTCCGGGTATCACCAGCTGTTTGAAACTGCTCTTTGCCTTCCGAATTCTGGTGATGATACTCTCGCCCTTCTTGGTACCTACAAGTGCATTGTATATCCCCTCCTTCAGTCCCAGATAACTGTTTGCCGTTCTGATATTGTTCAGATATTTGGACATACCTCCCACATTCTCGGAGATGGACATATTGTTGTCATTCAGAATGATGATAAAATTTGTTTCCAGCTTAGAGGCATTATTCAGGGCTTCATAGGCCATACCTCCGGTCAGGGAACCGTCACCGATCACTGAAACAATCGTCCTGTTTCCTCCCTGCAGATCTCTGGCTTTCACAAGCCCCAGTCCCGCTGAAAGAGATGTGGAGCTGTGTCCCGTATCAAAGCAATCACAGTCGCTTTCCTTTCTCTTGGGAAAACCGCTCATGCCATGGAACTGCCGCAAACAATCGAAACCTTCCCTGCGGCCGGTCAGTATCTTGTGAGTGTATGACTGATGTCCCACATCCCAGATAATATTATCCTGCGGCAGGTCAAGAACCAAATGAAGTGCCATGGTAAGCTCGACTGCGCCAAGATTAGAGCCCAAATGCCCTCCTGTTACACTGATCTTTTCGATCAAAAACTCTCTGATCTCCCGGGCCAGCGCATCCCAGTGGGCTTTCTCTATCTGTTTGATATCATTCACTTTCTCGATTTTTTCCAGAAACATGTATTTACCTCTTTTGCCATGACCACCCTGACACTGAATCACTGTCGGGCAACCGTTCAGTGCGCTCTTACTTGCGCCTGTCTATGAGCATCAGGATCAGTTGCCTTAAAAAGGAGTGCTCGCCCTCAAACTCATCCAAAACAGCCACAGCCTCCTCTGACAGAAGCTCCACTTCTCTCTTCGACTGTTCCAAACCGTTCAGGGTGACGTAGGTCTGTTTGTGATTCTTCTCATCACTCCCTGTCGGCTTGCCCAACTCCTCGCTGTCACCTACAACATCCAGAATATCATCCTGAATCTGAAATGCGATACCGATATTATAGGCACATTTCTCAATTTTACTTACAGCTTCCTTTGATACTCCAGCCAAAATGGCACCGACCATCATGGCCGCCTGGATCAGGGCAGCCGTCTTCTTCTCGTGGATAAACAGAAGCTGCTCTTTGGTGAGAGCTTTCTCCTGCCCTTCCGCCTCTATGTCTGCCGTCTGTCCGCCGATCATACCGTAGATACCCGCCTTCTTTGCAAGGACGGAAAGCGCCCTGCCCACAAGCAAAGGATCTGCATCCGGCTGTTCCAGCGCCGTCAGCGCCGTCTCAAATGCAAAATTCAAAAGAGCATCTCCGGCCAGGATCCCGAAAGCCTCACCGTACACCACATGTGTGGTCTTCCGGCCTCTGCGGTATTCATCATCATCCATAGCCGGAAGATCGTCGTGAACCAGGGAATAGGTGTGGATCATTTCGATCGCCGCCATAAACGGACGGATCACCTGTCCGCATCCCCCAAACATCCGATAAGTCTCCTGCATCAGCATGGGCCGAAGTCTTTTTCCTCCTGCCATGAGACTGTAATTCATAGCCTCCAATACTGTCTTCTGATATCCTTCTTCCGCAGGAAGAAAGCTTCCAAGCAGCTCTTCTATCTCTCCTGTCTTCTCACGGAGCATCTGCTTCCATCTGTTATCTTCCATACTGTCTCCTTTATCCGGTCAGGAATCCTACAGTTCCTCCAGCTCACCCTCAGCGCTGAGCTTCAATACTTTTTTCTCAACCTTGTCTATCTGGTCATTGCATTCCTTCAAAAGCTTCATGCCTGCGCTGTACGCAACAAAGGCTTCCTCAAGAGTCACGTTCTCCTCTTCCAGCTTTGCTATTTCCTGTTCCAGTCTGGCAAAATTCTCCTCCAGACTTAAGGATTCCTTACCCATACTCCGACGCTCCTTTACGAAACATTGTCTATCTGTGTAACCTGTGTCCTGACAGCTCCGTCTCTCATACGAATGGTCAATGAATCACCGTTTGTCACCTGCTTCACTGACCTGACATTCTGCCCGGTTTCATTCTCCACATAAGAATAACCGCTGCTCAGCTTCTCCAGCGGAGACAGCCCCTTCAACTTCTCAATATAGATGGCCAGCAAGTGTCTCTTCTGCACCAGGATCTGCTCCATCCTCTCCTGAACACGCTCTTCCAGAGAAATTGCATATGCCTTTTTCTCCCGGATACGGCTGACAGGGCTTAAGTATCGCAGCTGAAGTTCATACTGGGAGACTTTCTCTCTGCAGCCTTGCAGCGAACGTCTCATCAGCTTCCCAAGCATGCTCTCATATCCTTCCAGCATGTCGGTGAGCTGCCTGATATCATATACCGCCAATTCGGCTGCCGCCGACGGTGTGGGCGCCCGCAGGTCTGCCACGTAATCAATGATCGTGGTATCTGTCTCATGGCCCACAGCGGAGATAATGGGCACGGAACAGTCAAACACTGTCTGTGCCACAATCCTTTCATTAAACGCCCAGAGATCTTCCATAGAACCGCCTCCGCGCCCTACAATCATGACGTCCACCTTTAACGCCTCCAGGGCCCTGATGCCCTTTACTATGCTCTCAGCAGCCGCATCTCCCTGAACTGTTGCCGGATATAAAATAATCTGCACATAGGGATTACGCCGTCTGGTGATCTGAATGATATCCCTGACAGCCGCTCCCGTATCTGCAGTCACAACGCCCAGTGTATGAATATATCTGGGAATCGGCTGCTTGTATTCCTGCGCAAACATTCCCAATTCTTCCAGCTCTCTTTTCAACTGCTCGAACTTCTCGTAAAGAAGACCTGCACCGTCCAGAACGATCTGTCTGGCATAAAGCTGGTATTTGCCATCCCTCTCATAGATGTCTACGGTGCCTCCCGCAATCACCTGCTGTCCCTCCGCAAGCCGGAAATTCAGGCCTGCACGGTTACCGGCAAACATCACGCAGTTCATGGTCCCTTTGGAATCCTTTAACGTAAAATAAATATGTCCAGAGGAGTGATACTTGCAGTTGCTGACCTCGCCCTTGACGAGGACAGCCTGCAGCATATAATCCTGCGTGAACATATTCCTGATGTAAGCATTTACCTGTGAAACAGTGTATACATTACGAATATCAATCACCCTGCTTTACAAATTTTGCCAGTACGGCATTGACGAAGGCTCCGGAGTTGCCCTGTCCATAAATCTTGGCAATCTCTACCGCCTCGTTAATGGCAACACCTTCCGGCACGTCATCATCATGGAGCATCTCATAGACAGCGAGACGAAGAACCGTGAGCTCGACCTTGCCCATACGGGTAGTGTCCCAGCCTTCTACCTTCTCATCCAGAAGCCTGTCCAATCGAGGGATCATCTCCCGGATCTTCTGATATTTCTCTGTAATATAATTCATATCCTTCTCAGAGATCCCCGTTACTTCTTCATCTTCAAAAAACAATCTTACCTGCTGATCCATATCCTGTATGGAATGAAACTCCTGTCGGAAAAGCAGCTTAAAAATCTGTTCTCTCTGTTCGTGTCTGCCCATAGTCAAATTCCCTATTTATCCTTTTTCGTATTTACACTTGCAATGCGGATATTCACATCACTGCAGGTAAGACCTGTCATATTCTCAATGGCAGCCTTTACCTTGCCCTGCACCTTCTGGCATACTGCCGGGATATTGCGGCCGAACTCCACACTGACCACCATATCTACGGACACATTTCCCTCAAGAACGTCTACTCTCACGCCCTTGGACACACCCTTCCCGCCAACCTTATTGATCAGGTCGCTGGTCAGATTGCCTGCCAGAACTACTCCTTCCACTTCAGTCAGCGCAAGACCGGCGATCACTGCCACCACATCATCTGCGACCTGCACGGCTCCGATGCCGCCATCCTCCTGAAGCACCACTGCACTTCTGTCTGTTTCTCTATCCATATTAATTCCTCCTACGGTTTGCATCCGTTTTCCTGATTATAACATTTTTCTATTCATTTGTCACCCAAAAAGTCAGGGACAGTTGTTTTTCATTGGGGGAATAAGAGATTTTATTTTCTGCACTGCCAAGGTAGTCAAAAATCTCCTGCTGCGTGACCAGATGATCAAACATTTCTTCATATATGCCGGCATCCGCACACTTCAGCGTCACATCTTCTCTGCCGTTTTCCCGGGCCTTTTGGAAGCATCCTTCCAACTTCTCTTTGTCAAGCGACGTAAAGTAGAGACCTTCCAGAATGTAATAGTTCAGATCAAATGAGGTGCACACCGGCATGTCCACAACATTTTCGACGGTGTGAGTTCGCAACAGTTGATCAGTAGTGATACACAGGTAATCGTAATTGATCTCAGGGAACTTATCGGGCTTTGCCCCCAAACCTCCGTCCCGGGTATAAGACGCATCTCCCCAGGTGGCGTCCACATAATAGTATTGTCCGCCCGCCTTTACAAGATTCCATGCATGTCGGTCACCGCCATCCACCGCTCCTGTCACCAGCGTACACTCCACACCCAACTGCTCCAGAAGATACTGCACCGTCTTGGCATAGCCCTGACACACTGATGCTTTTCCCACCAGAACAGAATAAATATTCTGGTTGTCCGGCGCATTCATGTCATAATCCGTATTGCGGATCACAGTCTCATAAACATACTTAATCTTATCATAATCGGAGGCATCCCTGTTGATCCCCCGCAGGATCTCATCGGCCGCCTCACGGATCTGCACCATTCGGTGAGCCGCCTCTTCCGCATCCATGGAATAGGTACCGGAAAGCTCCATCTTTATCACTTCATCGCCTCTGGTAAAGGTGGTGTAAGTGTAGCCTTCCACATAAAAATACTCCGGGCAGTCAGACAGGACACACTGGAAGATCTTATCCACATCAGCCTCCGTAAGTCCGCTGTCAAGTCCCTCTTTGGAAAGTTCCCCGTCTGTCTGCATATTCTTCAGGATCCTGTCAATATCCTCATACCAGAGCTTCTCGGTCTCTGTCAGGCTTTGATATGCATACCCTTTAACGTTTCCTTCCCGGTCAATATCCTCCAGTTCCTCCAAAAGAAGCAGTCTGTCGGAGTCTTCGCTGCTCTTAATGCCGGTATCCTCATATTTCTGAATGGAATCCACCAGATCCTCAATCTTCTCTGCACAGCCTGTCAGACACAGGCAGATCGCACCCAGAAGCAGGATCATGAGAAATGATCTTTTATTCATAATGCGTCTCCTTAATTACGGCTGAACTCAGACAGGATCAGACCCTTATTGCGGTCCAGGGTCATGCCCACGCTCCAGGAATTGACAAACAAAAGCAAGGGATTACCTTTCATATCCTTAACCTTCTTCATGTCAGAGGTGCCCACCAGCTTCTCGATGTTTATCTCTTCCTTATTCTCGATCCAGCGGATATGCTCGTAAGGCAGATTCTCCAGACGGATCTCCACATTATACTCATTTTCCAGACGGTATTTGAGCACATCAAACTGCAGAACGCCTACAACGCCCACAATGATCTCCTCCAGACCGGTATTGAACTCCTGGAAGATCTGGATGGCACCCTCCTGGGCGATCTGCTCGATTCCTTTTACGAACTGTTTTCTCTTCATGGTATCCACCTGACGCACTCTCGCAAAATGCTCCGGCGCAAAGGTAGGGATACCTTCATAGCAGAATTTTTCCTTGGGCATACAGATGGTATCACCGATGGAAAAGATGCCGGGATCGAATACACCGATGATATCGCCGGCATAGGCCTCGCTTAAGATCTTTCTCTCATCCGCCATGATCTGCTGGGGCTGGGAAAGCCTCATCACTTTGCCGCCCTGTACATGACACACTTCCATATTGGCATCAAACTTACCGGAAACGATACGCATAAATGCAATCCTGTCACGGTGTGCTTTGTTCATATTGGCCTGGATCTTAAATACAAAGGCGCTGAAATCTTTCTCCACGGGATTCACAAGGCCGATATCCGCTCTTCTGGGCAGGGGTGTGGTAGCCATCTCCAGGAAATGCTTCAGAAAAATCTCTACGCCAAAGTTTGTCAGGGCAGAGCCGAAAAATACCGGTGTCAGGTCACCCTTTCGCACCTCCTCCAGATCAAACTCTGCGCTGGCACCGTCCAAAAGCTCCACTTCCTCGAGCAGCTTGTCCGCTGCTTCGTCACCGAGTATTTCTCTTAAATGGGCCTCGTTCTCTACGGGAATCTCCTCGCTGTGGCCTTCCCTGGTACCTTTTTCCGTATCGGAGAAAGTGATCACGCACTTTTTATTCCTGTCATAGACACCCTTGAATCCCTTACCGGAACCGATAGGCCAGTTCACAGGACAGGTTGCGATGCCAAGCTCCTTTTCGATCTCGTCCAGCAGATCAAAAGTATCATTGGCATCACGATCCAGTTTATTGATAAAAGTAAAAATAGGGATCTTTCGCATCACGCAGACCTTAAACAGCTTTCTGGTCTGAGCCTCTACACCCTTGGACGCATCGATGACCATCACCGCGGAGTCCGCAGCCATCAGGGTACGGTAAGTATCCTCCGAGAAATCCTGATGTCCGGGGGTATCCAGAATATTGATGCAATATCCGTCGTATTCAAACTGCAACACGGATGAGGTAACGGAAATACCTCTCTCCTTCTCGATCTCCATCCAGTCGGAAACCGCATGGCGGGCTGTGGCCTTTCCTTTTACGCTTCCGGCCAGATTGATGGCTCCGCCGTATAACAGAAACTTCTCCGTCAAAGTAGTTTTACCCGCGTCCGGGTGGGAAATGATCGCAAATGTTCTGCGTCTCTTAATCTCTTGTGTGTAATCAGACACTTCTCTTTCCTCCGATTTTCGTTTATCCTTATCGCCGGCTGTCGCTGCCGGCAGCTGTCATCATTCAGGCAGCATGCCCTCACCCTCAAACCGGGGCACAACCGAAAAATATTGTAACACAGTTGCACCGATATCTGCAAATGTTTTCCTTGTTCCCAGGTTCACCGGAGTGATTTTCTCACCATACATCAAAAACGGCGTGTATTCTCTGGTGTGATCGGTAGTCGCTGTATATCCCGGATCGCATCCGTGATCCGCAGTGATCATGAGAATATCGTCACTCCGTAATTTTTCCATGATAAGCGGCAGCCTCTCATCAAAATAAGTAAGTGCCCGGGCATACCCGTCTATATCGTTGCGGTGGCCGTAGAGAGAGTCATAATCCACCAGATTGACAAAACACAGTCCCTCAAAGTCCTTGTCCATATATTCCAGCGTTTTGGCAATACCGTCCTCATTGCCGGAGGTATAGACAGACTCTGTAATCCCTCGACCCACAAAAATATCTTTGATCTTGCCCACGGCAATCACGTCCCTGCCGGCACCTTTCAGCTGATCCAGCATCGTGATGGCAGGCGGCTCAAGGGAATAATCATGCCGTCTTACGGTTCTCTGATAATTGCCTTTTTCCCCGATAAAGGGACGGGCGATCACACGGCCGACGCCGTGCTTTCCCTGAAGCATCTTCCTGGCGATCTCGCAGTATTCGTACAATTTCTCTATGGGTATCACATCTTCATGGGCAGCGATCTGGAATACGCTGTCTGCTGAAGTGTAGACGATCAGATCTCCCGTAGCCACATGGCGGTCTCCATATTCTTTGATAACCTCGGTCCCGGAATAGGGAAGGTTGCACAGAACTCCTCTTCCGGTCCTTCTCTTGAACTCCTCAATCACTTCCTCCGGAAAGCCTTCCGGATATGTGGGGAGCGGATCGGGCGAATAAATTCCGGCGATCTCCCAATGCCCGATGGTCGTATCCTTTCCCCTGGATCGCTCAGCCATGCGGGCCGTGGCAGCCAGAGGCCGGCTGCACGCTTCTCCCACTGTCACTCCGTCTATATTGAAAAGTCCCAGCTTTGCCATATTCTCTAATTTAAAATAAGGGCTGGAAGAAACGCTTCTTAAAGTATTCACATCCACATCACCGTAAGAAGGCGCATCCTCCATACCACCGATCCCAAAACTATCCAGTACGATAAGAAAAACTCGTTTCATGCTGTTACCGCCCTTTCATATGCACCCTGCATTCTTATTAGTATAACACATTTCAGGGCATTGTACAACAGTTCAGCCGGAGAAGACAAAATCATTGTACCACCGTGCTGATAATGATATTCTGCGGCTCCACTTCCGTCTTACGCTTTACAATATCCTCGATCTGGGCGCGCATCACATCGTCCAGAGACGCAGCATTGACCACCACATCCACTGCATTGCCGTTAATGCTGACTACCACATCCTGAAACCCCTTTGCCTCTAAAAGAATCTCGGCGGCAGCTTCCTTCTCAGCAATCTCTGTCATTTCCACCATGCTGTTCACCGCTTCCTGCTTCTGCACATCCGTAAGTCCGCTGCTGTTAATAATTTCCATCAATGTCTCTTTATTTTTTGCACGTGTCTGTTCCTTCAACAGTTTTGCCTCAGAAAGGATCGTCACGCCTGTGGCACCGGTGAAAACAGCTTCGCCAGGGATCTCCTCGTCCTCCGGCTGTGCCTGTGCCACCTCCATGTCCTGATCCAGATAATCGTCCACGATGATATCCCAGTCCGAATCCATACTGTCGATCTCCATCATCTGATCTGTGATCACATCGTCAGAATCCACGGCGCTGATCACACCGTCCTGCCCGGTCAGATATTCTTCCTCCAGATTTGTTCCCGCAAACTGCAGATATCCTGCGATAGCGATCATAATTGCCAGTGCGGTGATCATAAGTTGATTTTTCTTAAATAAGCTTTTCACGATATTCTCCCTTTTCTATAGGTTACTACTTCATTGTATGAATTCACCCGATAATATATTCTATACAATCCCCCCTCACGGGGAAGATTTCATCCGGATCACTTTTACCTTGTGCGCGTCCAGATCAAATAAAGCCTGTACTGCCTCGGTGATATTTTTGGTCACTTCCCCTGTCCCGGCTCCCTGGGCCGCTATCAGTACACCTTCCACTTTGGGCGTGAGCGTCTTTACCACATAGGGCTCACTTTCCGATCCCTCCCCCCGATACACTGTAGTCTCCCCGGAATCCGTCTTACCGATCACACGCTTTCCCCCTTCGCCGTCATCTTCCGTGGTATTTTCCCTTGCAACAGGCCGGTCTTTCTCAACTACCAGTTCTTCTGAGGACGACAGCGTGATCATCACCTCCACCTTTCCGGCTCCCGACATCCCCTCCAGAATCTGCTTCAGACGCTGTTCCAGCTTCTCTTCATAACCAGTGCTCACAGACTCCGCACCGGACTGCCAATTCTCATTTTGATATTTCCCCGTCACAGACTGCTTCTGTTCCTCTGTCTCTCTTTCCTCTTCTTTCTTTCCTACGGGCATTGCGATCACCAGAAGCAGGATTCCGGACAAAATGATAACGATCAGATTATCCCGCTTGAACCACTTTCCCATATTTTTTTGATCCTTCAGCTGCTTCAGTTTTTCCTTCACAGGCTCCCCCCCTTCCGCTATAAGTTCCGTCTGTTTACTCTCCCAGTTCCACCTTGATCCGTTCTATCCTGTCATTGATTTCTTCCGCATCGGTATACTCCTTTTCCTCCGTCTGCAGATTTTTTTCCACTTCTTCCATTGCCATATCGTTCAACAGTTTCTCAGACTCCCTGGCACTTTCAAGGGCTTCTTTCCTGCTCTGTGCGATCTGCTCTTCAAACCATTCCACCCTTTCGCCAATCTCCTGTCCCTCCTCTGCAAAAAGTCGGACCACAGGCGAAAACAACTGTACCAGCACCATAACGCTGACCAGAAGCTTCATGTATTTTTCATAGGACCCGTTGGGTCTGAAATGAATGAGAACCTGGGCGCATATCATAAAAGTCCCCATCCTCACGATTGCTTCCATAAAATCCCGCATGTTCAGAACCCCCTGTTGGTACCCGTTGCCACAATGGATATGGTGATCAGAAACAGCAATATGGCTGTACCTGCCGTCCTCACAAGAAGCATACTTCCCTCCCCCACTTTGTCCGTGCAGGTACACAGACGCCTGTCGCTGACGATCCCCATCATGGCCGCCGCAGCCTTCAGCACGCAGGCAATCAGAAACAGCTTGATCATCGGAGGCGCACACAATATCACCAATAAGACCAGAAGCACTACTCCCAGACTGTTTTTAATCACCACAGCCGTACCGGTCACAAGCTCCACCACGCCTTCTGCCGCATTCCCCACTCCGGGGATGACGGATATGGTCTTCTGAAGAACAGAAGCCTTGACAGAATCGATCACCGGCGTGATCACAGACTGAAAAACACTGATTCCCGTAACCAGGGCAACAGCACCTTTCAGAATCGCTCTGATGGCTTTTGCCAGAAGATCCATCAGCATGCCCAGCTTCTGTTCTATCCAGATGCCGTTGACCACCGCCAGCATACAGTAGCTGTAGACCAGCGGTACAACCCCCGCCACAAGCACATTCTCCACCCCATATATGAGCAGAAGTACCAGCTGATAAGAGGCACTGACTGTGACGGATCCCGTGGCGACGCCCACCGCCACCAGATAAGTTGGAATCAACAGCCGGATAAATGTCACCACATTCTCCATGGCCTGTACTGCCGTTGCCGCTGCTTGTTCAAAACACGTCAAAAGGATTGCGGTGGTCAGAAGATACATGATATAAAATCCCAGATCTGAAATCTGATGATGCTCAAAGACGTCGGAAAAATAGGTCATCAGCGCCGATACAATCCCCAGAACCAAAAGCCAGACCAGTGTGTTTTTCATGCCTGTAAACTGTGCCACAATCCCATCCCCCGCAGAGCCGAACAGACTCATAACGGCCCCAAGTACATCTCCCTTCAGAATCTGTCCCAACAGATCTTTCAGGGAAAAGGATACCTCCGGAAAAAGTGATCCCAGCCCTTTCTCAAGGCTGCCCATATCATATTCCTGCCAGATATCTTCCAAACGAATCACAATATCCATAAGACATCATCCTATCTGATAAAAGTCTGCATCTGCTCGATCACCGCAAATAAAATGGGAATCCCCGCAAACATCACCGACAGCTTGCCCAGCACCTCGATCTGCTGTGCCACCGCCCCATATCCGGCATCCTTACAGATACCGGAACTGAATTCGCAGATGTATGTGATGCCGATCACCTTTAAAAGAACGGTAAGATAGCAAGTCGGAGGCCAAGCGGTCTTAGGG
>JAZRCR010000026.1:0-44445 GCA_045659805.1 Acetatifactor sp. | reverse complement strand
AGCCTGCCATAAGTCTGCCCCAGCACGGAATCGATCATTTCCACCAGATACTTCCCGGGGGTTTTATAAAGCGGCACGATAATACTGAACAGAGTGTTCACCCGAAACACACGATCTCTCTGAATATCAAGGATCTGTCCGTCCGGCTCTGCATATTGATACGGTTCTTTCTTTGCTTCCTCCAGGCGCTCACACACTGCATGATACGTCTGCTTTAAACCGTTTCTGCGCAGATAATAGATTGTTTTTTTCAAGTTAGCCAGATTCATAGATGTCCCTCTCTCTGATCAGAATCGGTCTTATAATACTTATAAATCTCTGTCCTGATAATCCTGCCTGTCAGATCCCGCATCTTCTGCAGTTCCTCCTGCCAGTTTTCTGCAGTCCACTGCTTCGTTCCCGCCGCCATCTGCTCCAGCATATACTGATTTACCTCAGGCGTATAGTGAACCATATCCATATAATTATCCAGATTGCAGATAATCTGTGCTTCATCCTGGAAATAATAAATCTCAACATTGGGTAATGCCAACAGTACCGGCATCACCTGTTCCAAAACATAAAATTGCTTTTCCAATTCCCCGTTGGCGTGAGCACAGTCCCACCACATCATGGAATAAGGCGGTATCAAAATACGGTATCGGGTATCGGGATGAGACTTTATCTGCTCTTCCAGATTGGCAATATTGGCACTGATCAGCGGTATCTCCTTCGAAAAATCCTGTTCCTCAAGATTCTCCGCCGGCTTATTGTAAGCCTGCATGGCTTTGGCTGCACCGAATTCTTTGTCTTCAGCCCAGTTATAGGCATTACCGCCGGTATTTTTTTCCATGTATGCGGAGGCAAGCATAATCGGTATCTTTTCAAAGATCACATCTTTATTGAGCAAATAAGTAACATCATCCAGCACTGTTTCCGTGTGCAGATACCTGGGGATATCCTCCCCGTAAAGAGTTACTTCCGTAGATGCCTCCAATGCAAACAGATCCAGGCACCAGAACACATTCTTAAGTTCTCTCTCCTCCTGAGCCATCTCCATATAATACAGCAGATCCGCCATAGAGCCTGAAGTCTTGATCACTTTCAGTGTCCGGCAACCGTACATCTCATCCAGAAAACTGCTGTCAAAATTTTCCGCAACGGAGGAACCCACCAACACACTGTCATACTCGAAGTTCCTGATCGTTCCCGGCATCTGGTTATCACGATCGTTCAGCACCGCTTCCATACCAAAGAAAGGAGCGTGATACTGATAAAAAGGATCAAAAAACCAGACAATCGCCATGACAGCCAAAAGCAGGCCTATGATACATAAACTTAATTTTCCGAGAGATGTCCGCAAAAATTTCATACACAAATTCCTTTCGGAGCTTTTCGCTGCTTCGCAGCTCCGCTCCTCACGTTCAGCCGCGCCCATTCGCAAAACCGCTCCTCCGGAGCTTTTCGCTGCTTCGCAGCTGACTTTTGCTCATTAAATGGGCGCTCCCTCAGAGGTGAAGCACAATCGAAAACCTGTGCGAGCACGGTTTTCGGCTGTGCTTCACCTCTGGCTGAACTGGTGTTAAAAGTTAAAATACAAAAACGTACTCACCTGGGACAGGGAGATCACTGCCCAGACAAACAGGGCTGCCAGGCAAAAGAGACCACCTGTGGTCTTTCCGTGGCTGTCCAGCCACTCCTCTGCCCGTTTTCCGCAAACCAGCTTCACACTGATGCCGAGCAACAGCACCAGGCAACCTGCGTACATCGCGTTCAGGTACTGAGGGGCTGCTATTTCCAAGACTTTACGGACAGCAAAATTTTCCGGCACCTGAAGTACATTACAGACACCGAAAAACGATCCGGTATTCCCTCCTGTAAAAAGCTTTTTCCATAAAAGCACAGCACTTCCCAGGGAATCGCTTCTGAAAACAGAAAAGCACAAGGTGATAAACAGCCCTGTCACCACTCGGTTGATCCATTCCCATTTGAATCTGAACTTCGGGAATAAAGTCTCCCACACCACGGCCACCCCGTGCATCAGACCCCATACGATAAAAGTCCAGTTAGCTCCGTGCCACAGACCGCTGACAGCAAATACTGTCAACAAATTCAGACACTGTCTGGCCTTTCCTTTCCGGTTGCCGCCCAGAGGAATGTAAATATAACTTGTAAAGAAACGGGATAAGGTGATATGCCATCTACGCCAGAAATCCCTGACGGACACTGACAGTAGCGGTGACCTGAAGTTCTCCGGCAGTTCAAATCCGAACATCCGGCCAAGACCTCTTGCCATATCACTGTAACCGCTGAAGTCAAAATACAGTTCCAAAGTATAACAAATGACGGTCACCCATGCGGAGACCGCATCAAGATAAGCAATATTGGCAAATTCCGCATTTACCACCAACCCCAGCACATCGGCCAGAAGTACCTTTTTGGCCAGTCCAAGAATAAACAACTGGGAGCCTGCCAGAAAGCTCTCTGCAGAAAACTTTCGATTCCTGCGTGCCTTCAGCTGCGGGATAAACTCATCGTGCAGCACGATAGGTCCCGCCACCAGCTGCGGGAAGAAGCTGATAAAGCAACTGTACTCCAAAAAACCGTAGTGCTCTGCTGTTCCCTTATACCTTTCGATGAGAAATGACAGCTGTTGGAAGGTAAAAAAACTGATTCCCAAAGGCAAAGCGATCTTCTCCACGTGAATATCGGTGTGGAGTAAATAGTTGCAATTATCAATAAAAAAGTTAAAATACTTAAAATAGAACAACAAGCCCACATTGGCACCGAATCCCAGCCAGAACAACAGCTTTCTGCGGATTCCCGCATCCGCTTTCTCCATGAGGAAGCTGACAAAGTAATTGATTAGCAGGCTCGCCGCCAGGATCCACAGATAATAGATATTATAATAGCCGTAAAACCACAGTGACATCCCTGCCAGAAACGCTCTGGCAGGTACCGGATTCTCAAGCTTCTGCAAGGCAAACCAGCCCACCAGCGCGATGGGAAGGAATACCATCAGAAATACAGTCGAATTAAACAGCATATGCCTGCTCCTCCATTGCTGTTAGTACACCTTCAGGGAAAAATCACTCTTGTCCAGAGAGAAGTTCACATTGTAATAAGGGTCTCCCTTTTCCAGTTCCTTTGCCCACTTCTCACGGAAAGCCTCCGACTCCTTCTGATAGCGTCTGGCATTTTCGCCGTTGGTATCCAGCCCTCTGGAGATGGATTCATAGTGATACAGCTCCGCAAAAGGAGTCCACACGTTCAGATAACCGAGACGCCTGAGCTTCAGACAGAAGTCCACATCGTTCAGGGAAACAGCAAAGCCGGTGTCAAGCCCGCTCACTTTCTCATACAGGCTTTTTCTTACCATAAGACAGGCGCCGGTCACTGCAGACATATTCTGGGCATAACAAAGTCTTCCCATGTATCCCAGATTCTGTCTTGCCTGCCTGTAATGCACATGTCCTGCCGTCCGGTGTGCGCCCAGTCCGATCACTACGCCGGCGTGCTGAATGGTGTTGTCGGCATAATAAAGTTTCGCACCTACCGCACCCACATCCTCTCTCTGGGCATACATCAAAAGCTCTTCCAGCCAGTTGGCGGTGATCACTTCCGTGTCATTGTTCAACAGCAGGATATATTCTCCTTTGGCGTGGGAAACACCCAGATTATTCACGGCAGAATAGTTAAAGGCACCCTCGTAAGTCACGATCTTTATGCGAGAATCCTTCTCCAACTCCTTGTAATAATCACGAATCTCCTTGGTGGTACTGTTGTTTTCCACCACAATGATCTCATAATTGTCGTAAAGGGACTTGCCGGTGATCGAGGAGATACATCTTCTCAGGTCTTCTGCATGATCCTTATTGGCAATGACGATAGATACCAGCGGATTGCCCTGCACCTGATAGCGGATCCGGAAAATGGTCTCAAAAGCCCTGGTACTGGTAATCTCAAAATTGCTGTAGCTGTGCTTTTTCAGATGCTCCGCCACGGCTCCCTTAGCAGCTTCAATGGCATAGGGCTTGGCAGAAATGCCGGATGCCACGCTTCCTGCATGGCTTCTCCAGTAATACAACACCTTGGGCACATGTACCACATGCTGCGCATTGTCTGTAAGACGCAGGATCATGTCATGATCCTGGCTGCCGTCAAACTGTGTGCGGAAGAGCTCTGTACCGTCCAGAAGCTTTCTGGAGAACACACTGAAATGGCAGATGTAATTGTTGGCACGCAGATTGTCCGGCGCATAGTCCGGCTTAAAATGCATGGTAAGTACTTTGTTGATGTCACCGTTATGGAAGGTATTTTCATCGCAGTATACGTAGTCCGCATCCTGCTCATTGATGGCCTTCACATACTCGTACAGTGCGCTGGGATGCAGCAGATCGTCCTGGTCAAACAGACCGATATACTCTCCCGTGGCAAGCTTCAGGCACTCATTGGTATTGCCTGAGATACCGCCGTTCTTTCCAAGATGCTTATAAACGATACGGCCGTCGGCTTTCTCAGCATATTCTCTGCAGATCTCGCCGATGTAAGCATGGTCTGCGTCGGATCCGTCCGCCAGACACAGTTCCCAGTTTTCATAGGTCTGGTTCATCACAGAATCCAGCATCTCCCTCTGGAACTGTCTGTCATTGTTCCAAAGAGGTACCAGGATACTGATTTTCACTGGTCTTTTGAACACTTCCGCGCGCTGTCTCGCAGCCTCCTCCGGAGTGGGAAAACTCTCCGTACCAAACTGCTTCATAGCTTTTTTCTCATTTCTCTTATAAGCCAGCTTGGCAAACACACCCTTCAGGCTGCCACAGTTTGCCAGCCTGTCTTTCTGGCGCTTTACCCAGTGAAACACTATCCGCAGGGGCTTGCTCAGCTTCCACAGAGGATTGTTTCTGATGCGGTCCAGCTTCCACTCCAGTTCCTTGTTCTTAAGCTCCAGCTCTGCAAGCCTGGCCGCCAGCTGCCCGCACTTGATATGCTCCTTGTTGTATTCCTCTTTGTAATCAATCTGTGTCATGTCAATTCCAACCTTTCCCGGTATCTGTCTTTAACAGGGTACGACTCCAATTGATCAGCCCGCCGCCAAAAATGCGGCTGACTGCCAGGATTCCCAGCCGGTATTCTCCATCCGGAAGGGGCTCCTCCAACTCTATCATAAATCCGCCCAAAGCCACGTTTGTCTGATCCTTCATATTCTCTTCCAAATCCGGACGGTACTGTCCTTCCAGGAGAATCCCCAGACAGGAACTCCTGCCCGTGGGTTCTGCCTGTTCCCGGCAGTTCCACAGAAGGAGCGTCTTCTCATAGCAGGCGTTATCATCGCCAAGCACCACACTGTAGCCTCTGATCAGCTCCTGCCCTGCTGCCTCCAGACCAATCAGCAGACAGTCATCTCTTCTGTACCGGTCCGCATCCACCGTCACAGCCACAGCTACCGCTTTCTGCACCCGGTTACCTGCAGTGACATATGCCGGCCTTATGGCGCTGTCCCACGCATCCCGGCTAAGATACGGGGAATAATAGGGATCCCGGCCCCTGAGGGACGGGTGCAGAGCGTACAGCCGCTCTCTCTCCTCAGCCAACCTGATTCTTTGCTTCTCACTGTCATCGGCGCCCCTTGACAGGGACTCGTGGTGATACGCAAACGTACTGTTGATCACCGCATTGTGGAAGCCCTGCTCCCACAACGCAAAACAGAGCTCTACATCATTATAGGCCACCGGCAATGATTCCTTCATGCCGCCGGCCAGCCAAAACTTTTCACGCTGAACCATCAGACAGGCGCCGGTCACCGCCAGCACATTCCTGTCCTTTTTATTATACGCATCATAATAAGTGGGACCGTCCGGCAAAAACTGCAGCTTATGCACAGGTTCTCCGGACAGGTTCACAATGCCCGCATGCTGGATCCTGTCCCCTCCGGGATAATACAGTTTCAGTCCCACCGCACCCACATAGGGAAGCAGTGCCTTATCGGACATTGCCCGAAGCCAGCCTTCGGATGCAGCCTCCACATCGTCATTCAAAAACAGTAACAGTACTCCGTCCGCTTCCTTTGCTCCCAGATTGCACATGGCAGAAAAGTTGAACTCCATGGGACGGTAAATATATTTGCAGGGAACCGGTGCCTTCTCCAGAAATTCTTCAATTCTGCAGCGGTTTTCCTCACAGCTTCCGTTATCCGTCACGATCACCTGAAGTCGCACTTCCCCTTTTGTTTCAAACAAAGCATTTAAATTCCGGAATAACAGATCCGGGTGGTCCTTGGAGGGAATGATCACAGAGACCAGACATGCGTCTGCGCTTTCACACTGCGGTCTGCGGGGTGGTTCCATCCCCCACCCGGCATATTGCTCCCGCAGCGCTGTCTTTGCACCGTGAAACAAGATTCCGGGCAAATGCCCGATGGTGCCACAGCCTCTATCATATCCTCCGGCTTTAACCGCAAGCTGTCCAAGGGTATCCATCAGATCCTTCCTGGACTTCGGCTCCGGCAAGCCGCCGTTCTCTTCCAGCCAGTCAGTCCGCACGGCCACCAGATTTCCCCAGTAAAAGCAGTTCAGGAAAGTATCGGGAGACCAGTCCGGTTTGTACCGGGGATCACACCTGTGCCCTGATTCTTCCAGGACATCCTCATCCCCATAAGCGATCAACATCTGCGGGTTCGCCGCAAAAAATGCCTTCAGACGCTCCTTTGCATCCTCTGCCGGCACACCCTCACCCACTTGGATCAATGTGATCTCCACCTCACCCGCGGCGCTATCTCTCTGTGGGGAAAAATCCCCACTGTCCACCTGTGCGCTGAGCCATTTTGCATATGTGATTTTCTTGGCAGCAAGCCTGCGCTGATACTTCTTGTCCCAGACGGCCGAAAGCTTCTGCTTTATGATTCCGCGGATGCCCATGGCTCTCTCCTTTCGGCAGTCTTTATCTCCATAAAAAGCCGCTGTTTTTCTGTGCCAGGTCACAGGCCATTGCCTCAGGAATCCTGACGATCTCCATCTTCACCTGTAAAAGATTGTCTCTCTCTCGGGGCAGTCTCTCCACACGGAGATTGATGTTGGGATCCTTTGTGGGGAAGACAATACTGGGCAGCCCGCTGTCTTCTTCCGTCGGGCTGATGCTCTTGCCGTTGACCACCATCATGCGCTTATTATCCGCAGCAATCTCCATGCCGTTCCAGGTGAGCTTATACAGCTTCACCAGACAGCAGTCCATGGACGGATCGATGCGAAGCGTCTTCACGTCGCCCGGCACAGGGATTGCAAACTCTATAAGATGCTCTCCCTGATAGGCGTTGGGCAGAAAGTACGAAGTCTCCTCACTGTAGCCCTCGCCTCTGTCTTCATATATCTGTACTCTGTTCACAGCCCCGGAATCAGCATATCTGTCTATCCACTCCTGCGGTTTGGTAATCTTATATCCGATGTCATTGCGAAGCTGCGCCATGGAGCGCTCCTCCCCGTTGACCATGGTCTGGAAATCCAGCTCCTGCTCTCTGATCCGACAGCATTCCGCTTCACCGATCCCAAGCTCAGCCACAACCTCCTCCCAAGGCAGACCTGCACGCTTCTTATCTTCCAGGACATAGCAGTAAAGGGCGCGGTAAGCCAGCTCTGCAGCCGGGATCTTCTCTTCCGCCGTCCACTCGTAATCGATCAGTGTCCACTTTGATCCGTCCACCAGAATATTGGAAAAGATCAGGTCAAAGTCGGCAACCTCACACTCTTCCCCATAGCCGGTGCGTTTCACAAACTCTCTGAAATAAGCAAGGAAGCCTTCCTTGTCTCCCCGCTCCAGACAACGGTCCATCAATTCAGAGAGCGGCGTACCGTTCACATATTCAAAGCTCACAGAGCCGTTAGCCTCAAGGGTACAGCGGTTTACCTCCAGACCGGAGCCTTCATATCTCTTGCAGAGCAATTCATAAAATCTCGCAATGCCTTTTACATGGTCTGCAGACTGCACAGACAAAGAATGCTTTGAAACCTTTCTTGCCCCGGCTGCGTCCTGTTCAATCTGGGTCCTGATACAATACTCCGGAGCCCTGTCATTGGAGTATTTTACATATTTCACTTCCGGTGCAGCTCCCAAAACTACCAGATAAGAGTTGGAGAATACCGGAAACAGTCCCTCCTCAATCATGCCGTCGAAAGCATCCTTCTCATGGAACAAAAGCATTCTGTCCCTGTCAAAATTCCTGAGATTGTTGGAGAGTTCCCCCTTTCCGGGCAGATACGCATCACTGTAGAGAGCAGTGAGGAATTTGTAATCCGGATAGGGATAATAAAAATGATACTCGGGAACACCGCAGGCACGGAAGATTTTCTCAAGTCCGGTCCGTCCGAACGTGCGGGCCCCGCCGCCATCCCTGTAATTTTCGATGCCGCTGAAGTAAGTGCCCAGATGGTCCTCCTTGCAGCCCGCAAAATATTTCAAACCGTATTTATTCTCAATGGCAATCACAAGCCTGCCCCCGGGCGCCAGGTGCTTCATCAGGATCCGCAGGAAATCCTCATAGGGTGTGTCCCCGCCGATATAACCCTGGCCGTACTCAAACACACCGATCAGGCAGATATAACTGTAATCTGCCGGAAGCGTCGGTTCGATATCCTTAAAATTGCCCACATGAATGGTCACATTGTCACATTCCTGATGGCGGTATGCATTGATTAGGCTTCTCTTTTTGGACAGATCCACACAGGTGACACTCCCCGCCTTGCGGGCAAATGCTCCGGTAATGGCACCGCAGCCGCTTCCCACTTCAAGAACTTTATCTTCCCTGCTCATGGGGAGCCAGTCCACAATATTTTCCCTGAGGGGCGAAAGGTGATACAGCACCGGCCAATTTTTGCGCTGGCTGATAATCTGTGTGAACTCCGCCTCCCCGTGATTCTGCACGATCTCCAGAAGCTCGTCCTCCACCTGTCCGTCACAATAATAATCCTGTCCGGGATATTTGCTGTAATCAAGCGTTACTTTTCCTATGGTCTCTGTCATGTCCCTGTCATCCAATCATTTCATTCCTGTTGCTGTTTCTGTTATGCACGTTCCACCGCATCCGTCACCGTTATCCGGGAGTCCATATCGTAGTATCCCACGGTATTCTTGTCGGATACCACCGTAATATTCAGAGCGTCGTACAGACGGTGATACACCTCAAAGGTATCTTTGTTGTAACCGGTGACACCGAGGGACAAAAGATACTCTCCTCCCTGCATACTCATTTTCTGGGTAAAGGTCACTTCCTTCACCTGTCCCGGCTCCGCACTGTCCAGATAAGCCTTTTCAATCATGGTATTGGTTCCCGTGATCTCGGTTCCCATAATATTTTTAAAGGAGACCGCAAAGATCGGCGCCGGTATGAGTTCATATATCCGCACCTTCATGTGAACGGAAAATTCACTTCCCTTCACCACCGCCATGGTCCTGACGCCACGGTCATCGGTCACATAGAATTCTTCGATCTGCGCTTTCTTATCACCGTACTCCAGCAAATGGGGATTCTGCCCCGGCGCCTCTGCCGGCTGTGTGGCTGCAGGAGTCTTTTCTTCTGCGCCTTCCTCCTGCGTTTCCTCAGATTCAGGCTCCTCGTACTGTCCCACCAGCACTCTCTTGTAGGCATCTATCATCTCCTTCGGGCTTCCTTCCCCCAGGAGGTTACCTTTATTCAGCAGAAATACTCTGTCACAATACTTACTGATACTGCTCAGGTCATGGCTGACAAAGATGATGGTCTTACCCATCTTCTTGAATTCTTCAAACTTATGATAGCACTTGGCCTGGAAAAAAACATCTCCCACGCTCAGCGCCTCGTCCACGATCAGTATCTCGGGATCAATGTTGATTGCCACCGCAAAAGCCAGCCGCACAAACATACCGCTGGAATAAGTCTTACAAGGCTGATTCACATAATCTCCGATATCTGCAAACTCCAGAATCTCCGGAAGCTTTGCATCGATCTCCTTCTGGGAAAATCCCATCATGGTGCCGTTCAGATAAACATTCTCGATGCCGTTGTATTCCATATTGAAGCCGGCGCCCAGTTCCAGGAGTGCAGAGATTCTGCCGTTCACCCTGACCTCGCCCGCTGTGGGATTCAGCACGCCGGTAATGATCTTCAGGATGGTGGACTTACCGGAGCCGTTGGTTCCGATGATACCCACCGTCTCTCCCTGACGGATCTGCATATTGACACCGTTCAGGGCATAGTGAAGCTTCGCCTTCCCCTTCTTCAAGCCGAAAGCTTCCTTCAGCCTGTCTGACGGCCTGTCGTACAGCTTATATATTTTTTTCACATCTCTGACGTCAATCGCCAGTGCTTTCTCGTTCATTTCATTTCTCCTGTTGCAATAAATACCTGCCGTTCAGCACGCGCCCATTCGCAAAGCCGCTCCTGCGGCGCTTTCCGTCGCTTCGCGACTGCCTTTGCTCATGATCGGGCGCTCCCTCGGTGCAGGTATCTGACCTCAAACTCGTGCAAGCACGGTTTGGGGTCAGATACCTGCACCGGCTGAACTGTTACAACACATCTGCGAAGTGGACCTTCAGTCTCTTGAACACCAGCGCGCCCACGCCGAAGAGGACCACAGTTATGATCCAGAAGTACATGGTGGAGAAGAAGTCCTCGAAGAACCACTGCTTTTCATAAATGGCACTGCGGTATCCGTTGACAATGTACACAAGAGGATTCAGCTTCAGCACGATCTGCCAGTTCTCGCTGAGCCCGTCCATACTCCACAGGATAGGCGTTGCCCACATGCCGATCTGCAGCACTATGCTGATGATCTGAGAAAGATCCTTGAAAAAGACCACGACGGCACAGGTGGTATAGCAAAGCGCCAACACAAAGATGAAAAGGCAGAAGCTGTAATAGAAGATCTGCAGCGTATAAATACCGGGATAATAGCCGTAAAGTGCTGCAATGAGCAGCAGGATCACCACAAAAAACGCGTGGATAAAGGTTGCGGCAATAATCTTGATGATCGGCAGGATGCTGATCTTGAACACCACCTTTTTCACCAGGTAATTGTATTCCAGCAAAGCGTTGGTTCCGTTGTTCAGCGCCTCATTAAAGAAAAACCAGGGCACCAGGCCCGCTGTGAGAAACAGCACAAAGGGAACCTCCACGCCGTCACGCAGTACGCCTGCCCGGCTGTGCATGATCAGGTCGAATACCACATAATACATGGCCACCGTGACCACAGGTTGCGCCATAGCCCACACTGCTCCCAGGTAAGAACCCGCATATCTTTTCTTGAAGTCATTTTTTGCAAGTTTCCAGATCAGGTGTCTGCTCTGGTACAGCTCCGTGGGCAGGACCGTGATCTTATCATATAATTTGACAAACACCAAACAGGAAGCCGCGATCACAGCGCAGGAAACAATCTTCTTGATCAGTTCCTCTCTGGGATCAGCTCCCGGATTGTGGTGGAATATGATGATTGCGGCGATCACTGCTCCCAGCAAAAGAAACAGTGTTATGCCACTTTTTTTCGTTATCTTCATGTGCCTTTTGGTCCTCTCTTACTTAAAGTCCCCTGGAAGCCTTGTATGCTGACAGACCTCCCCATTTCGTATCCTTCTCGGACAAAAGCAACTCCATGCCCTCCGGGATCGGCCACTCTACTCCGATCTCAGGGTCATTATAGATCAGACCGCCCTCATCGTTGGGGTGATAGAAGTCCGTACATTTATAGCAAAATTCTGCACAATCGGAAAGAACCAGGAAACCGTGAGCAAAATTCTTAGGGATAAAAAACTGTTTCTTATTCTCCGCGCTGAGAAGCACGCCGTACCACTGACCGAAGGTAGGGGAATCCTCCCTCAGATCCACAGCCACATCATACACCTCACCTCGGATCACTCTCACCAGCTTGTCCTGCGGGAACTCCTTCTGAAAATGAAGGCCTCTGAGCACGCCCTTCCTGGAGGCTGACTGATTGTCCTGCACAAATTCCACATCGATCCCAGCAGCTTTGTAATCATTGTAATGATAGGTCTCCATGAAATATCCCCTGGCGTCGCCGAACACCGTAGGTGTAATAATCTTCAGACCCTCTATGCCACAAGTCTCAACTGTAATTTTACCCATTTTCTTTCATCCTTTCCAAGATCAGTCTACAACATAACTATTATAACAAATAATTCCACTTATGGCTAGTTCTTTTAACGAATCCTCTCATTTCCGGAATCTTCAGAAAAAAGCATCTCCCATTCTATGAAAAAGACTGGAAATCCAAGCATAAATATGCCACAATAAAGACATACAACTACTCATTCCATCCATTTTTTCCGGAGGTGATATGATGCTTACACTTGGACTTACTTCCGTGACCTTTCGTGCACTGAATTATAAGGAAATCATTGAATACTGCAAAACCTGCGGTCTTAGCTGTATTGAGTGGGGAAGCGACATACACGTTCCCCAGACCGATCCCGAAAATGCCAAGGCAGTAAAAGCCGCCTGCGACAGCGCCGGAATCTCTGTCTGCTCTTACGGATCCTATTACACGCTTTGCTCCTATGGCAATTATGAAGAGGTCTTTCAGGACTATCTTGATACTGCCGTCATACTGGGAGCGCCCCTGATCCGTCTCTGGGCAGGCAGCCTCAGTTATGCCAAGGCCGATACCGCATATTACGAGAGAGCTGTGGAAGAAACCCGCCGGATCTGTGACATGGCGATGGAACACAGTATCATACTGGCATTCGAATTTCATAACGGTACCCTGTCAGACACAGGCGAACATGCTTTACAGCTCTTTCGGGATATTTCCAAAGATAATTTCGGCATGTATTTCCAGTATAGTTTACAGGCTTCTTTTAAAGAAAACTACGATTTTCTGAGCAAAATGCTTCCCTATCTCAATATGGTTCATGTGGGATTTTGCACCAAAGATTACAAGCACCTTTATCTGGATGAAGCGGAGGCAAAGGAATACTGGACCACGGTTGTCTCCCGCCTGCAGAAAAGTAAACTGAAACTTAACCTTTTGTTTGAGTTTTTGCAGGATACTTCCCTGGACGGTCTGCGCCGCCAGACCTGCGCTATGAGGTCTATACTAACCAACACTCAGGAGGACTAAAAATGATCAAAGTCGCATTAATAGGAACCGGCAAGATCGCCGCAACCCACCTCAGCGCCATAAGCAACACAGACGAATGTGAAATCTGCGCTCTGTGTGATATCAACGAGGCTGCGGTCAGTGAACTTGCAAAAGAATATGGGGTGCCGTACTTTACAGATTATCGCGATATCCCCGATCACACAGACGCCGATGCGGTAATCATCAACCTTCCTCACAACCTGCATTGCGAGAGCACCGTCTTCTTTCTGGAGCACGGGCTGAATGTTCTGGTGGAAAAACCCATGGCTAACACCGTAGAAGAATGCGACCGTATGATCGCTGCAGCAAAGCAAAGCGGCAAAAAGCTGGCAGTGGGCCATACGATGCGTTATTTAAAAGTATATCCCTGGCTGAGGGAAGCAATCCGCGAGGAGCGCTACGGCAAATTGTGTATGATCACAGGTTTTCGCGGTGAGGACTATTTTATGGACAACCGCCCCAGATGGTTCTTAGACAAAGAAAAAGCCGGAGGCGGCATCGGCATGAACTTGGGTGCCCATGCTCTGGACTCTATCTTTTATGTTTTGGGCGAAAGCGATCCGGAGATCACTGCCGGATTCGGGAATATTAAGAACAGTTACAACGTTGAAGGTCATATGCAATTCATGCTCAAATTCCCCAGTGGGGTGAGCATGTGCCAAACACTTTGCGGCTACATGAATTGCGGCCATGAAGTGACTTTCTATTTTACTGACGGTGCGCTGAGACTGGATGGCGGTATCCTCCTAGAGCAAATGGTCGGCGGAAAGTGGGAACCCATTGACTTGCAGGAAGACTGGAAGTACATGGCACGTGAGCTCGCTGACTTCTGCCGTTTCCTCCGGGACGAACCCAACATGGTCTGCGACGGTCCCCAGGGCAGAGCCGTCATCGCCGCCCTGAACCAGGTATACGCATCCTGAGAAAAGCTCACACATTAAGACAAACAGCCGGGCAACAGATACATACAGATCCGTTGCCCGGCTATTATTTTAAACGGCAGGTCAGTTAGCCGGCCTGCCGTTATCCCCTTCCCGGGTTATATTTGTATTAATATCCTAAATAACTCCAGTTCATGTCAACATTTCCGCTGATACCGCTGACTTTACCGGTGGACTGGTACTGCCACAGGTCGTATCTGCCGGTATAGGTAGGTGTTGCAGCATACTGTGCCAGCCAGATCTTATAAGCGCTGAGAGCACTTGCATCCAGCTTGGTATCCAGCCAGTTCTTGTTGGCGTAAATGCCCGCGGTATATCCTCCGGACTGGATGGTCTGACAGAACGCCTTGCACACTGCCGTTCTGGTAGCCTTGTCGATGCCGTCTGCACGGCCGCCGCTGGCTTCCACGTCAAGGAAGATCGGGTATGAGATCTGGTAGTTCTTTACCTGCTCCAGCACCATGGAGGCTTCTTCAATTGCCTCCGCCTCGCTGATCGCCTGGGTAAAGAAGTAAACACCAACCTTTAATCCCGCCTCCGTTGCTCCCTTGATATTGCTCTTAAACTTAGGATCTTCGATCAGGGCCCCCTGGGATGAACCCCTGTATCCGGAGCGGATGATCACATACTCAATACCGGAATTCTTTACTGCCTTCCAGTCAATATTGCCATTCCACTTGGATACGTCAATTCCACGGATACCGGAACCGGTACTCAGCGCACCGTAAGAATCAAAATAGTACTTAGCTCCCTGAATGACCTGCTCACCTGTCACCTTCTTGCCGGCAGCGTCAAAGTAATATACTTTGCCGTCGATAGTCTGCCATCCGGTGTAAGTGGCATTCCCCTTGACATAAAACTTTTCTGCGGTGTAGTAATCGGCGTACACTGCCTCTCTGTAAACACCGTTGTCTAATACATAAATCTGCAGCTCGTTCACATCCAGCAGTTTCGTGGTCTTATCCTTTTTGGGATTAGCCTTTACTGTCACTGTGCACACAGCCTTCACTTCTGTGTCATTTTCCACATATTTCACTGTGATGGTTGCACTTCCTACCTTCAGTCCGGTAACCGTCACATTCTTTTCTTCCACCTTCACAGTGGCAACATTTGTGTCGGAAGACTCTGCCTTGATCACTGCATCCTCAGGGGCGTTGGTCAGTGTCGCCTCAAGTACAAGCGGAACCTCTACAAATGCAGTAGCTGTCTCCTTATCCAGCTTCAGGGTAATCTTTTCGCCAACCTTGACCTTGATCACACACTTCGCTTCTGTCTCTGCTGCTTTGTCCTGCGCAGCATCTTTATAGTTGACACTGACGGTGACCTCTGCTTCTCCGGGAGCCACTCCGGTGATGGAAATATTGCCCTCATGGTCGTAGGTCACCTTTGCAACGGTATCCTTGCTGGTAGTCACCTTATAAGCAAGCGCTTTGCCTTCCGCGAAGCCGGCTGCGGTTGCTTTCACCTTTGCAGTACTTTCCACAGCCACATTTACTTTTTCCTTGTCTACTGTCACAGTACCCTTAGTCAGCGCGGCATCCGTTACTGTTACCATGCAGGTTGCACCCTGCTGATCGGTCACGGCATCTCCGCCGCTGACTGTTGTGCCGTCCACTTTATAAGAAATGGCTGCTGTTCCCTTTTTCAGGGCAGTCACCTTTACCTGCAGACCTTTATCATTTACTGCTTCCACCTTGGCCACAGACGGATCGCTGCTCGTCCAGGTCACTTTTGTCACATCCACACCCTTGATCACCGCATCCAGGGTAACATCCTCTCCCACTTTCAAGCTTTTCGTGCCGGGATCAATACTGTAACTGGGTGCTGTTGCAACCTGGGAAAGACGCATGAAGCCTCCCAGATAAGCCGTAGTGACCGGCTTGGAAAGGAGCACCATGGGATCCAGGATCGTTGTCTTCTCCACCTCAAGATAGCTGGTAGGCTTGATGGTACTCTCTACCCACTGTACGGTATCTGTCAAAGTCACCTCAACCTGCGTTTCGTTCTTTTTGGTATCCTCCTGCTTTACATTAACCTCTGCTTCCGTCTTAATCTCATTCTTTACATCGACTTTCTTATACTCAATGTTTTTCTTAACCTCGGCAGACTTCGTAGCAGAAGGCAGATAATAATCCCTGTATTTTTCGCCTTCCAGTTCTGATGCCAGAACTTTATAGGTACCCGCTGTCAGACCGGTCTTGTAAATAATACCGTCCATATCGTCATCAGACCATTCAACCGTCTTACCGTCGGGTGTGGTCACACTTACCATAAATGGCACATTGGAGATCAGCTTACCGGTGTCATCATTTACAAACTTAATCTTTAAGTCCTTTTGAATGGAGGTCAGGACCAGCTTCACCGTGACCAGCTTGGTATAATCATGCTCCTTATAATCCTTGTCCTCTTCTTCCTGCTTCTGCTGTTCCTGTTCTTTCAACGCATCGGCAGCCGCCTTTTTGGCCGCCACAGCATCTGCGACTGCCATCAGGCCGGCCTCTCCGGGCAGATGAATCTGTGCCAGCTGGCTTCCCACACTGACAAAGCCCTCAACCTGCTTGTCATGACCTTTAACGCCCAGGTATACACCGCCTGCGATCAATGCAACGATCAATACCAGCACACCGGTACAGGTGATGATCTTATCCATCGTTCCCATATTGGCAAAGAACGCAAAGATGCCGCGTTTCTTCTTTTCCTCTTCATAGTACGAACCATCCTCTTCGTACGGCCATTCCTCCTCAGACTCATAGCCCTCTGCGTAGTATTCGCCCTCTCGGTACTCTTCTTCCTGCTCATAATCTTCCGCATAGTACCCGGCCTGACCTTCTACGGCTTCCTCATAGTAACCTTCCTCAGATTCTGCATCCTCATCGGCATAATACTCTTCCTCAGACTCTGCGGTATCATCGGTATAATATTCTTCCTCGGATTCGCCGTCCTCTGTATAATAAATCTCACCGGATTCATAGACGGATTCATCCTCTACATAGACTGCAGGTTCCTCATAATACTCTTCCTCCTGCCCATCTGCATAGTAAGTATCGTCAGTCCCATATCCGCTCTCTTCCTGCTCCTCATAATCCTCCCACTCAGTAAAATCGATCTTATCATTATAAGGTCTCTTTCTATGGTTAAATATTCTCTTCATCTCAACAGTCCTTCCTAAAGTACATGTGTATGGCTTAACAATTCTGTAACATTATATCATTTCACAGCCCTCACTTCAAGCCAAAAAACATTTCTTCAGAATTTCTTAAATCTTTTTAATATTCTGGACATCCCTGCCATATAATAGTAAAATAAGGTTAAGCGAGTCACCTGCAGTTGCCCCTCTGATGACTGCCAAATCATACCAACAACAAAGCGAGGACATATGAAACATAAAAATATCCCTAACGATACACATACGATACCCGATCTGGATATCATTGATCTGGATGAGATGAGTCCGGACATCACAGACCCCCGAAATGAAGAACAGCTTGAAGAGTTCGCAGCACAAGAAGATACAGTCTCTGAGGAATGGGACAGTGAATACTCCCCCAAGGAAGCCAAAGGCAAACGTCGGGGTGCCGGTTACATTCATATAGGCTTTGTTCTGATCTTTTTACTGATCATAGGCCTGTTATTCTGGAAGATCTGGAACTATGGAACGCTGAAAGATCTGGACGATTATGAATCCGAGTATGTTCCTGAAGTCTTGGACATCCTTGTGCCTGCACCGCGTACTGACAACAGCGCTGCCGCAGATGACGGCAAGCTCACCATTGTTGCATTGGGCAATGCACCCTTTGCGGATGACAGAGACTCAGGGAACAGTGTTTTGAACATGATTGCAGCCCAGACAGGCGCCACCATATATAACTGTTCCGTGGGCAGCTCTTATCTGGCTGCAGAAGGCGCCACTTTAAGTTCCGACATTGCTCCCTTAGATGCATTTAACTTTTATTGGCTTACCACCGCATTCTGTCTGCGCAACAATGAGCATGTATATCAGCAGATCTTTGATGCATTGGGCGACGATGCGCCGGCAGACGGCCTCAAAGCTTATGAGACCCTGATGGATATCGACTTTAACACGGTAGATGTGATCACGATCATGTATGACGGCAGCGATTATCTGGCCGGACACTACATGTACACGGACGCCAATGATACAGACATCCGGCATTTTACAGGCAACATGTGTGCGGGCATCGATCTGATCCAGGAAACTTTTCCTCATATCCGCATCATTGTCATGTCGCCCACTTATGCCTTTGCCATCAACGAAGACGGCGAATACATCAGCAGCGACCAGTACCGCTACAACGGACAGGATGTGCTTTCCACCTACGTGATCAAACAATCTGACTATGCTTACGACCGCAACGTCACCTTTGTGGATAACCTTTACGGAACTGTAACAGAGGATACCGCTCCTCAGTACCTGACTGACAACCTTCACCTGAACGTGGAGGGCCGCAAGCTGGTGGCAGACCGATTTGTATATGCACTGAATTATTTTAACAAAGCCAAGGAGGAACAGCAGTAATCTCCAGATGAACACACCCCTTTCCGGACAGCCAGAAAAGCTCGGAAAGGGGTGTTTTTATAATCCGATATATACGGTGGTATCCTGATAGATACAGTATCCGTCAACAGTGTCAAAAAGGATGTAGTTATAGTCAAGAAAGTTTCCGTCAAGTTCCTTTTCCTCAGAAAGTATAATGTAGTGGCACAGACGTTCCTTGGAAAGCTCAGCAAGCCGCTTCACATCAACCACGGGAGCTTCCATGAGCATGTACATCTCATCGTAGTAATTCCACCGGTCCACCAGCTGTTCTCTGCCGTAAGGCATGCAGACCACAGGAGAATACTGGCGCACATACTGCAGAAGCTCTGCGGGAAAAACCGCCAGGATCTCTCTTCCTTCCACCTCTATGGCATCGCATATGTTTGCCACCGTCTGTGGAACATGATACAGATTCTCAGCCCTGCGGAAATGTTGATTCTTGTAGATATAGCTTCCGGATACTGCGATCAGAACACTTATGACTGCCGCAAACACGATTCTTGATCTTCCTTTCAGGTTGCCATAGAGCTGCACTGCCGCGTAGGCGATCACCACCGTCACCGGCATCAGCCAAAGAATGCGGTAATAGATTTCATTACCCACAAAGCCATAGACTATCTCTGCGAAAAGAGGATTAAAAAACAGGCACAGCAATATAATGGGCACATACACAAAAATGATCCGCAGATGCTTTCTCTTTTCCTTCAAAAGCAGATAGACTACGGCCAAGAGAAACCAGCCTATGATCAGCCCTGTCCCCATATATTCCCGAAATAATGTAACTACTTGATTCCACATATACGAACTCCCTGCCGCAAGAATCTCCTCGCGGCTTTTTTCAAACCTTACTCCGCAAGCAGATAGATCACTGCATAACACACCGCCGGAATACAGCAAAGCGCCATGGGGATCAGAATCCGCCATTTTTTATAGCAGACAGCTGCGCAGGCACCTGTAATACCCGTAACCATGCAAAGAAGCACGGCACCCAGTGTGCTGCACATGCAGCCGGTAAACACGCAGCAAAGCAACAGCAGCCAAAGAATGAGCCCCGCCCTGCGGTTATCCTGAATCCTCTCCAGGATCAGCACAAACAGATAAATCGTCATCGGGATAACAATGCTTCCCAGGGCAGCCTTTCCCTGCCTGCTCCTGGCTATCATAAAGTTCTCCACTGAGTAAAGAGAATAATCTCCAAAAAGTACAAGCAACTGGGTGAATACCAAAAACAGCGGCAGCTTTTCTCTGTTTTTATGACAAATTTTCTGACCGATCAGAAAATAAATCCCATATGTCATGGGGATCAGCATAAGCGGTACCGCAACATGAGCCACCGTCATGGTGGAAATTCCCGATATTTTAGCCAAAAATGCAATCCAGATGGGAAACGGCGCCAGACCGTGCCGGATATCCAGTCCGGTACTTCCCCCCGTATAGGGAAGCTTCTGGTACATGGTATTACTCTCTTGGGCAAGAGTGGACACAGCCACATAAAATGCATCGTCACCGTCGCCGTAGGTCATCCGAACTGCCTGTACCATCTGAAACATCAGGAGCATAGCAAAAAGACCCCAAAGAATAAAGTACCACTTCCCACTGATTTCATGGGTTGAGGATACCATACGAAGTGTTCCCTTGCGGCCTCTAAGCGCCCTAACTGTCAGAAATAAGCCTGCCGACACCAGCACAGCCGTAGCCGCCAGATACAGTGTAGTCACTGTCAGCAACGGATTTTCACTGCCGATGGGGCTTCCTAAATCCGTATACAGGCGCCCTCCTTTTATGATCAGTGGCACACTGATAAACTGGAATACCGCCCACAGGATCATCTGGCCGCTGACCCACAGAAATACAGGATTGCTTTTATTGTCATCTGCACCTGCCCGGGCAATCCCCCCCACCACTATGGGGATCAGCGTAAACCACAGAAGCAAAATGAACACACCTATCATCACCTACCAAAACCTCATCCGAAAAATTCCAGCACCTTATCACAGATACTGTCCACCTGCTCCAAAGTAAGTCCATAGTACATAGGCAGTCTTACCAATCTTTCACTCTCCCGTGTCGTATATCTATCCTCGCCGTGGAATCGGCCGAACTTGCGCCCTGCAGGCGCCGTGTGAAGGGGAATATAGTGGAATACGCACATAATGCCGTTTTCCTTCATAAAGCTGATGAACGCACTTCTCACTTCTATATCGGCTGCCTTGAGATAAAACATATGGGCATTGTGCTCACACCCATCAGGCACTTTGGGAAGTTCAATCTTCCCTGCATCCGCCAGGGGCTTCAGCCTCTCATAATATCGATTCCAGCAATTCAGCCTGTAATCTGTTATCTCCTGTGCAAACTCCAGCTGAGCATACAGGTAAGCAGCGTTTATATCGCTGGGAAGATAGGAAGAACCGAAGTTCACCCAGGTATACTTATCAATCTGACCTCTGTAGAATTTGCTTCTGTTGGTCCCCTTTTCCCGGATGATCTCTGCTTCCTCCACATCCTTCTCATCCCGGATCATCAGCGCACCGCCTTCTCCCATGCTGAAATTCTTGGTCTCATGGAAGCTTAAGCAACCGAAATTACCGAAGGTACCCAGTGCCCGTCCCTTGTAAGTGGACATAATCCCCTGAGCTGCATCCTCAATCACTGCCAGATTGTATTTTTTTGCAATCTCCATGATCTTATCCATCTCGCAAGCCACACCGGCATAGTGCACCGGCACAATCACTCTGGTCTTTTCCGTGATGGCAGCCTCGATCAGATTCTCGTCAATATTCATGGTATCCGGTCTGATGTCAACGAACACGGGAACGGCTCCTCTCAGCACAAAAGCATCTGCAGTGGACACAAAGGTATAAGCCGGCATGATCACTTCATCTCCGGGCCTGATGTCAGACAGAAGTGCCGCCATTTCCAGCGCATGGGTGCAGGAGGTAGTCAGCAGGCACTTAGGTGCTTTCGTCTTTTCCTCCAGCCATTCGTTACATTTCCTGGTATATGCACCATCTCCGCAGATTTTCTGACTTTCCACACACTTACGTATATAGTCCATTTCCTTCCCGGTATAGGGAGGTACGTTAAAATTGATCATTTCCTACTTCCTTTCTGCTGCCTGTTCCGACAGCTCCCCGTTGATCCTTGTATCAATACGGGACAACAGCTGATCTATACGCATTCCGGCAAAGATCTTACCTATCCACCTAAATATCAGACTTCTTACCATATCCACCATGACACCTGCCGCGAACACGATCAGTACACTCAAAATACTTCTCATTACAAATGACAGGAGTCCCGTATCCGCAGTTGCCCCCAACCATTTGGGCCACAGAAACCGGATTTCCACCTGCTCATGCAGCAGATATACGCCAAAGGTGTAAGGGGCCACTTTCCTGGCTACATTAGCCCAAAATCCCTCTTTAATCTTCCAGTAATAAAAAGCGTAAAATAAACTGATGGCCGCGAACAGGTTCAGAATATGGTTATAGTGATAAGTGGCCAGCAGAAAGTCTTCAAACTTCCCTGTTAAAAGATATAAAACTCTGACTACTAAGGTGACCCCAAGGATGCCGGCACATCCGGCAAGGTAACCCAGAACCCCCTTAGAAGCCCTGTCAAACCAGCGGATCCCGTAAAGCCTCATATAGGCCGCGCACAGAAACACGCATACAAACCACAGAGCATCATACCCCAACTCATCCACCGTGAGACGTACCGGTAATACCGATTTGTTAACTGACATAAACAGCAACAGCAATATAATGGTCCCCTTCAGCTGCGCCTTCTTCATGTGTCTGACTGCACAGCGCAGGATGGGCGTAAAAAGATACAGCATCACATATGCCGTGGCAAACCAATACTGATTCATTTCCACCGGCAGTACATACTGAATCAACCTGTAAAGATCCGGGATGCCGGCCGGCAGCAAACCTGCCGCCATCAGTACCGGAGGTATCAGCAGGCTGTAAAACAACACCTGACACACCAGCTGTAGCAGCCTGGAGCACCGGAACCTCCCCTCTGTCAGGAAGTAACCGCTGATCAGCATATATACATTTACGGATACTATGGACAATGTCTCCAGTATCCATGCCGCATAGCCGTTGACCCCCAGTGCTCCTGTCATTGCCGGGAGCACCTGTCCTTTGGTCAGGTAATGCAGCATAATCACCATCATCATGGCAAGAATACGAAGAACCTCCATATTCGCCATTCTATTTTTTTTCATCCGGCCTTACCCTCTTCCGATCGCATTTCCCATCACATTATCTGTCACCTTGCTGATGATATATCTGGGTCTTCCCTTCACTTCTTCGTAAATCCTGGCAATATAGTGACCGATGACACCCAGACTCAGCATAATGAATCCACCTATGATCAGCACCAGAAGAATTACCGTGGTAAAGCCTTCCACAGCATTTCCTGTCAGGTACTTGAACAAAGTCTGTACCGCAAGTATCACACTGAACAGAATCGAGATCAGTCCCATCACAGTCACCAGCTGCAGCGGAAGGGTGCTGAAGGATGTGGCATTGGTAATGGCATACTTCATCAGACTGATCACTGACCACTTGCTTTGCCCGTACAGGCGCTCCTGCACTTCATACTCCACAGTGGTGGTGCGAAAGCCCGCCCAGAAGGTCAATGCTCTGAAGAAGGTATTCTTCTCCGGAAGCTCCAGGAGCACATCCACCACCTTGCGGTCTAACAGCTTATAATCAGAAGAAGCATTCATATCCATCTTGATCAGTTTGCTCATGATCTTGTAAAAAAGTCCTGCCGACATTTTGTGAGCAATGCTTTCTTTACCTCTGCTTGTCTTGATACCTTCCACCACCTCATAGCCTTCCTGCCAAAGTTTCCACATCTGCGGGATCACTTGGGGCGGATGCTGCAGGTCACAGTCCATGACAATGACCGCATCTCCCAGTGCCAGAGACAGCCCGGCAAAAATACTTGCTTCTTTGCCGAAGTTCCTGGAAAACTCGGCGCCCTTGATATGAGGATTCCCGTCAGCCGCTTTCAGTATCTCTGCATATGTTTTGTCCTTGGATCCGTCACTGACAAAGATCAGCTCATAATCAATATGTTCCGCTTCCAGTAATTCGCTTAATACCTTTGCTGTGTTGGCGATATTCTGCTCCTCATTATAAGAAGGCAGCACGATTGATAACATTGCCATACTTATCTTCCTTCCTCGTCCGGTGTTTTATCGATATTCTCTGTTTTTACATAAATAATCCCGTCTACCAGTTTTACACTGCTTTCTCCCGGAAAGCTCTCCATCTCCCTGTATTCCTGAGAGTAATAAATCTCCCCCATGGCCTCTGCGGGCAAAATATTCAAGGTGGCTCCCAGATAATGCTTTATAAACAATTCATAGTTATTACCGGTATATAATAACACATCTCCGTTCATTCCGATCAGATTGGAAGTCACGTTCTGTGTGATATCCGTGGTCGGATAGGACTCGTCCCCCACCACACCGATCATAGCCACAGGGATACCCTGATAATACCCTTCTGTCTGCTCGATTCTGTCAAGCAGTCTGACACAGTATGCATAGGTCTTCTCGTATTTTTTCTGCAGATTGGAATATCCGATATGATCCGTCACCGCAAAGTTCCAGACAAGCAATGCCCCGGCTATCACAACTCCCCATGTGGCCCATACATTCCAGCGGCTCACATCTCGCTTTAATAACGGTTCTGAAACAGCTTCAGTCTCTGTAACATCAGGATCCTTTCCTGTCGTATACCTGCTCACGAACGCAAGCGGCAGGATCAGAAACAAAACCCACTGGTACCGCATCAGTAAATGATAAGTTACATCGGACGAAATAACCAGTATCAAATTGGCCGAAATGGGGATGCCCACAGCCAATAATACTGACAGACCGTAAAACCAGGCACTCTTCCACCAGCCGCCTTTCACTGCAAGCCTGCATAATACTACAAGTGCCGATAACAACAGAATCAAAACTGCTGTCAGTGACAGCCCGTTATTGATTATAACATTTCCTTTTAATGAAAACGCAAAAAAATCTCGATACATGGATCCAACCATTTGTATGCCGGATTGCAAACCTTCTGCAAAAAGGCCATCCAAACTGTTAATCCCCTGATAGGTGTTCAATTCCTTTCCCTGTACTTTCAAAAGGACCTGCAAGATTCCATAATATAACACAAGCCCAAGCACTCCCATATATACATAGCGAAGAGCTCTTGTCCACTTCTGCCGAATCCCACCTGCACTTCTATCCATGGCTAACATCAAAATCCCATAAATGCTCAAGATGGCCGCAACAGGCAAATAGGACTGATATATCCCCAGGCTGAATGCCAAGCAGACTGCCCCCAACCAAAATCCATTCCTATACTTCTTCACGCACAACACTGATGCCACGGCCAGTAGTAGGCTCAGCATATAACCGTCCATAGTAAATGCATAAGTAAAGGTAGATGCAATAGATGGGAACGTAACCAAAAGGCAGCTTATCAGCACAATACAACACGAATCCTTCACTTCCAAAAACTCAATCAGCAATGTTGCTGCCACCGCCAGCCACAATATAGACAGCAGACCAATGAGCCAGGGGAGTGTATAATACGACGAAAACCCACACGCCACCATGAGAAACCACCGACCGGAAGTAATCATATTTTGATTAAAGTGCATACTATCCAGTCCATCATGATTAGGAATGTCGGAAAGCAACATGGGCATATGTACCAGCAATCCACATATAAATGCAGACAGAAATGCCAGCTTCCATTGACCTCTTATACACTTTTTCAACCTCTGTACAACTTCTGCGGGTAGATTCATCCATAGACTCCTTTCTGCTGTTTCCTCATCCTTTTAATTTACTTTCCTAACAAAAGCTTCGCAATCCTGCCGGCACCCATCCCATCTATCATTTCTTTTTCTTTTTTATTCATCATACGACGCATCTCTATACCGGCGGCATCTTCACACAACCTTTTTGCAAGACTGCTCATACATCTTAATGTCTCATGTTTATCCAAATGATACGCACCGCAATAGCCGGCTATTTTCTCTTTGCCGATATACTCTGTCAATGCCTCCTGATTCTCCGCACAGGAAAAACACAAAAATGGCACTCCGATGGCTGCCAACTCATAAATGGTCGTACCGCCTGCTGTAACAGCCATATCGCATTTTCTCATAAGCGAGGCCATATCTGTTACACCATAGTGTACATGAATCCGGCGACACTCCCGCTCCATCTGCTTCCATGCAGAAAAGCTCTTATTAAACTGCCCAACAACCACATGATAGCTGCACTCCGGTCTCATTATGGCTTCCAGCACCGCAATTGCAATATCATCCTGAGCTCCACCGCCTGTGGTAATCAACACATCTGTTACCTGCTTCCTGACAACATAGGGAACATTCAAAAATTGACGGCGCAAAGGAACAAAATCGCTGCCGATTGCAAGAATCGTCTCTCTCCCTTGATACAGTTTTTGATAATATTCCCGATCTGCAAAGGCATTGTAATTGATAACACCATCCACAGGGTAGGGCTTCTTGCCCATGTCATCCAGAAGATATACCCTTCCATATGACTTTAGTTCCTGCAAATAACTCTCTGTCACATAATAGCTATCGACCAGGAACACATGGTTGTAAACTTCCTTCTTTCCGCCGAAAAGCATCCTGATTATTGGCAACTCTTCTTCCATGTTTCGGAAATCCGTGTGCAGGATCCGGGCTGCAAATCCTTTCTGTGTCACCAGCCCTGCCGACTCTTCGTCAGCACAGAGAAAGCATATGTTACATGCTTCTTGCAACGGTTTCCCCGCCATTTCATTTTTCTCTTCGTCTGCCGCCAATAGCTCCTTCAATCCTTCAGCTATCGTCAGGCATCTCATCAGATGTCCGGCTCCAATAACGGCATTGCCATCAGCCCGAAAATAAAACATTATATTCTCCCACTTTTCCCCTGCCTTTACAATGTCTGTCCAAACCACTCATCTTTCAAAATCTACCAAATTCCAGGCCATAGGGGTTCCCAGTTTGGCATCCCTCGTAATCTTCTTCCCCAATAGTTCTTCATAATACCGTGTGTGCAACCCATCTGCCGGACGCACGGAACGAAGATTCTCCGGTGTAAACACATCCCCGGCCTTCATATCCTTTGCGACAAAAAGAGAACGGGAATGTTCTCTTTCTCTGGCTGCCTTAGGTGTTAAGTCATAAGTTACTTTCCCCAGCGCCAGTTCTATTTTACGGATGTTGTCCACCATCTCCTTAAACTCTTCCGGTTCCATGGAGAAAGCTGAATCTGCGCCGCCGTCTGCCCTGCGAAGCGTCAGATGCTTCTCAATGACCTTTGCACCCAAAGCCACCGCCGCGCCGGGTACTGCCGCACCCATAGTATGATCAGACAATCCGGCAATACAGTCAAAAGTCTGCGCCAGGGATGGAATGGTCCTCAGGTTCACATCCTCGTAAGGAGCAGGATATGCGGAAGTACATTTGAGCAGGATCACATTTTCATTGCCTGTATCACGGCAGGTCTGGATTGCCAGATCAATATCCGACAAATGAGCAATTCCCGTAGCCAGGATCATGGGTTTCCCCAGCTTTGCAATCTTTTTGATCAGGGGAATGTCATTGATCTCAAAAGAGGCAATCTTGTATGCAGATACATCCATGTCTTCCAGAAAATCCACCGCTGTCAGATCGAAAGGAGAGGAAAAGAACTCCATCCCCATCTCTTCTGCAATCTTTTTTAACTTGGGCTGCCATTCCCAGGGAGTGTAGGCCGTCTCATATAATTTATGCAGCGTTGTCCCGTCCCAGAGCGTACCCTGAGTGATCTGAAAGCAGGGGGCATCACAATCCAGTGTGATGGTATCTGCCGTGTACGTCTGAATCTTAATGGCATCAGCACCTGCATCCCTGGCAGCCTGCATGATCGCTACTGCCCTGTCAAAATCCATGTTATGGTTGGCGGACATCTCCGCAATGATAAAAGTCGGCGAATTCTCGCTGATCACATGATTACCGATGACAATCTCTTTCTTCATAGCCTATCACCTCATCCAAACACAATCTTTTCGTATTTCTTAGCAGCCCGGATTTCATCCCAACGCTCTTTTGTCATCTCCATGAAAGTCACATCATACCAAATGCCCTCTTTACAAACATGATTCTTTTTCTCCTCAATAATACAACTTCCGCAAAGCAAATGAAGCTGTATCACTCCTTTGTTCAGGGTAAAAATATCACCAACCAACGCTTTTTTATGGAGCACATCAAAAACATGATCATACAAACTCATTTCCAGGGCAAGGGCAAGTTTCATACTGCGAAGCTTCTTTTCCCCCACATAATAGGCCCAACCCAACACGCCGTCTTCTCTGTTAAGACCTGTCAGATTGATGACTCCTGCGGGCTCACCATCCACTTCGATGATCCAATAGCAGACATCCGTATTCTCTTTTATTCCTGCAAACCACCGCATCTGCCCTTCCGGTGTCAGCTTGGGGTTTGTGTTCATAAATTTGGTGATCTCCGGATCCATGCGCCAGTACATGATCTTTTCAAGATCTGACTCTGACACCGATCTGACTGTATAACTCATACATTCCTCCATCTTCGGTCATCAAATCGCTCCGGCCTTCTCCAAAATCTCGCGGACAGTGGTTATCTCCACTGCTTCATCCAACGGGATCTTAATACCAAGCTTCTCCTCCAGTTCGCCGATCAGCATCACATGAGCAAGGGAATCCCACTCCTCCAGATCTTCCATTCCGGTTTCTTCCGTCACCATGCCTTCCGACACCTGTAAAACTTCCTCTATTAGTGCAATAATTTTTTCTTTCATCTTTTCGCTCCCATCTTACCTTATCTTACCATAATACACCCTGACAGGTCTCTTTGCCAAGTCTATCTCATAAACTTTACCACCATCCGGCATATTATTTATTACAGTATATCCCAGTTTTTCGTATAAGGTTTCAACCGGTTTATTTTTGGCGGTAGGCAGATATAGGGATTTCAGTAAAGTATAACCCTCTTCCTGCAGCACATTCTCCATATGCTCTATGATTCCATACTCGATATTTTTCCCCATAACGCGGCAGCTCATAACCAGCTCTTCTATGATCGGTGTCTCCTGCACATCCACAATACCCGCTGCCACAATCCCATTATCGCCAAAGCAGTCTGCCACACTGTACAAAAAAACTCTCTTATGGGGATCATTGAGAATCTGCTGCATGTGTGCCTGTTCATAACGTCTGGTAGTCAAGTTAAACTGATTGGTCTTATTCACAAGCTGCACAAGCCGCACAATATTAGCTGCCGGCTCCTCTTTTGTGATAATTATATCCAACTGTTTTAAGTATTCTTCAAAACTATGGGTCTGAGCCTTCAGACTACTCCTTTTGACATTATCTGCGTATTGTTTTGTCTTCTCCAGATCTTCGCTTGTAACAACGTTTTTTTCAAAATAAGTATGATACAGTTCCACCATGGCCGGTGCCAGTTCCTCTGGATTAACAGGAAACTCGGGCACTGTTACCTGCGGCAGCATAGCCGCCACCAGCTCCCTCTCTGCAGGATTGTCATCCCAGAACACAAATGAATCCAATCCCAGATTTAATTCTTCCGCTATTTGCAAAATATTTTCATGTTTGGGCAGCCAGTTGATCTTACAGACTGCAAAACACTCCGGTCGCAGAACCTGATGAGGATGAGACTTCAGGATCTCCATAGCATCTTCTTCGTTATTCTTCGATACAATGCCCAGAATTACCCCTTGCTTCTGCATCTGCAGGATCACTCTCTGCAGATTTTTATAAGCCAGTCCCGTATGATCGTCCGACAACACAATGGGCGTATGGTCTGCCTCTCCTGCAAGACCACCCCAAATGGTATGATCCAGATCCAGCAAAAGCGCCTTCTTGGCTGTCCTTGTCTGAAGCTCCGCTTTGTGGGCGATCAGACTGCTCAGACGTTTCTGTGCCTCATTGGTATGCAAGATCTTACCCAAATACCATGTTTTGAGGGAAAAGGCATTTTCTTCTCCCAGACACTCCACCATGTGACAATACGGCAAAATATAGACGTTGGCATATTTACTGCACAATCCCTGCAACCTCTCCTGCCAGGCCGTCTCCAACAGCAGCTTGCGCCCCGGATCACTTATCACACAAAGCCGGGAGCCCCACAAATATGCATCCGATATATAATAAACCTGCTCCTGTTTGAGGCAGCTTTCCAACATGGAAAACCATCTGTCCATGGCCGTCAAAGCGTTTGACGGTTCCAACTGATGCTCTAACACTTCCATCAGATCCATAATCAGGAACGTCATCTGCGGTCCGAAAGCATGATAAGAAGACTGGGGATTCATTAATACTCCCAGTTCATTACCATATCCTTCGCTGTCAAACACCTCATACTCCTTCTTCAGCATCCGGATGACAAAGTTCATATTCACATTGGATAATACTGCGATTTTTTTCAGGCTCATTGTCCCTGCTTCTCCTTCATCAGGCGATACTTCATCTCTGCAATCTGCCAGTCCACTTCCGTATCGATATCCTGAACTTCCATCTCACTGATCACATAAGGCAGAATGTCACCTACCAAAAGTCTCTTATTCTGTTTAAAGGCTTCCGTGTGAAAGAAAATGAACTGTGCCGCATCATGATAATGAAACTCCAGATCCTGGGAACGGCTGTCCAGATACTGCGGATATTTAAAAACCAGTCGTCCTTCCCTGATCACCAACGCTCTCTGGGGGGGATAAGAAAACTGCACCACCGGAACCAGCGTATCTGCACCGGAGGCTTCCAATTTCGCGTCTGCATCCCTCAGTTTATCCCCGGTTATAAAAGGAGCTGTTGGAAAAAGCATACACCCCAGTTCGTAACAGGCACCTCTTTTTTCATATTCCTGCAATACTTCCAGCACCACATCCGGCATTTGTGCAAAATCATTAGAGGTAGCTTCGCTCCGCATAAAGGGTATCTCTGCCCCATACTCCCTTGCAATTTCGGCAATCTGTTCATCATCCGTAGACACCATAACTGTATCAAATATCCCAGATGCCACTGCTGCCTCTATCGTATAAGCAAGCATGGGCTTGCCGCAAAACTCTTTCACATTCTTCCGGGGAATTCTCTTACTGCCGCCCCGGGCGGGAATAATTGCAATCTTCTTCATTATCGTCCTCTTTCATCTTAAAGTTTAACACAGGCAAGATCATTTATCAAGAAAACCGAAAATCCTTTCCGCACAATGCTTAACTATTTTGCCTTATCCTCTGCAACCTTTTACGCACTGAGCGCACCGCAATCTTCAACAGATAATAATAGAAAAACAAAGCAACGCTCTTCTTCTGAAGCCCAATAAAATATTTCTCCTCTTTCCCGGTATTCTTCCGGTAATAAGGATTGTCTTCAAAAGCAGGAAAACGCCGGATCATTCCTGCATACAATTCCTTTACAAAAGAAAGCTTCCTGTGTTTCATCCCCAGCATATAAGAAAACAAAGTATTCACATAATAGAGCTCCGTAAAGCGATACTCCAGTTCTGTGCGGTAAGTTTCCGAAAATCCTCTTTTCACAAACTCATCATACAAAAGTTCTCCTGCCTTCATGCGGTCTCTGCACTTATCCTCAGTGATCCGGTGTACAGTCGACGCCTGATGCTGATAGTAATAATACAGCGGCTCCTCTACCTTCTCAAAGTGTGTAAAATACAGACTCCACACCGGTCCCGCACAGTTATCCTCATAGAAGATCTTCTCCGGAAAATTCAGCCGGTTCTCTTTTATAACACTATGAAGGTAAATCTTGATAACCATACTGCCGGAACGCATGATCAGACTGCCATGCTTTTCACGGTCAAGTACTCCGGTCTGTTCTAAACCGTTGTTACATATAATCTCCCCGGGCACCATGGTATGCTCATGTACCAGGCTGTAATTACAGCCCACCATATCTGCACCGGTTTCTTCAGCCCTGGAAAGAAGCTTTTCATAGCAGTCACCTGCCACCCAATCATCACTATCCACAAAGCCGATCCAGTCTCCGGTCGCTATTTTCAGACCGGCATTTTTGGCACCGCCCTGACGTCTGTTATCAGGGTAAGTAACTACCTTTATTTTATCAGGAAAACGCTTTTCGTACCCCTTAAGTATCTCCAGAGAATGATCTGTGGAAGCATCATTTACCGCTATAACCTCATAATCCCCTATGGACTGCGCCATCAGCGAATCCAGACAATATTCCAGCTTTCCCTCTGCCGCCATATTATAGACAGGCACAATGATACTCAGTTTCATTTCAGATTCCCTTCCCAATTCAGTTGCCTGAACATACTTCCCTACAGCTGCCCTCTCTCAATCTTAGCCTTGCCATTCTCTATCCGATATACCAGATCGCACTTTTCAATGGTCTGCAGACGGTGTGCGATAATGATCAGGGTCTTGCGTCCGTGCAACCTGTTGATAGATTCCATAATGGCAGCCTCTGTATCATTATCCAGCGCAGAGGTAGCCTCATCCAGAATCATTACCTCAGGATCGTTATACAATGCTCTGGCAATACCGATACGCTGACGCTGACCTCCTGATAAGCGGATTCCTCTTTCCCCGATACCTGTATCCAGTCCCTCCGGAAGCTGCCTGATAAACTCATCCAGCTGGGCCTCCTTCAGTACCTCCCACAATCTCTTCTCGTTAATCTGATCATCCGGCACGCCAAATGCCACGTTACGGCGGATGGTATCATCCAGCATAAATATCATCTGCGGGATGTAGCCGATATTTTTAAGCCAAGGGCGATAACTGTCATTTTCCTTGATATTCTGACCATCCGCCAGTATCTGACCGTTTTTAGGCTCCAAAAGTCCCAGCAGGATATCCACTACGGTACTTTTGCCGGCACCGGAGGTTCCTACAATTCCCACGGATTTCCCCACAGGGATCACCAAGTCCGCCTGATCAAAGATCAGCTTATCTGTATTGGGATAAGCATAAGTGATACCCTTCATTTCAATCCGTTGTCTGACCGGCAGCTTGCGGTTATCATCGGTGGCAAATGACATATCCACCTTGTCTCCGTTGATTTCATCCTGCAGGTTATCGCTGACCCCCATAAAGAAGGGTTCAAAATAGGCAATGGAATTGATCTGGTTATTAATGCGGTTTACACTGGGCAGCAGTACAAGCGCAGCGGCAGCGAAAGTAGTGATGGAATTGATCATCTCCTCAGCAGGCACCCCGCTAAGCACCATGAACATCATATATCCCACCATACTGATCACACAGACTGTCTCAATCAGCAACTTTGGCACATTATTATACAGACTGTACTTCTGCACCGCGTTTACATACCCGGTACCGCATTTTATATATTCCTTTACAAAATACTGCTCCTTACAGCAAATCTTAACTTCCTTGACTCCCTGCACCGTCTGGGAAATCCATTTAAATAACCCGCTGTAATAATCCTGATTGTCCTTACCAGCCTTATGCATGATCGGCTTCAACACCTTCTTGATCACCCACAAAAGCAGGATCATTACTACCGCGATCAGTATCGTCATGGCTCCGTTCTGCACAAAACAGAAGGATACCACAAACAAGGATACGATCCCATCAGATAATAACTGCAGCAATGCCAGAATCAGCGCATACATATTATTCACATCGGAAGTGATACTCCTCTGTACCACCGCCGTATCTGCATTCAGATAAAATTCATAACCCCTGCGCAGATAATTACGCATCATCCTCTCAGAAGTCCGAAACTGATTGGTGTAAACAAACGCAAAAGTCAGCTTCTGCTGCACAAACAAAAACACATTTTTTACCACAAAAACCAGGATCATGGCCACCATGATCAGAATCATAAACCGCTCTTTTGAGCCACCTCCAAGCAGTCTGTAAAAATAATTCAACAATTCATTGTTGTCTATGGCACTGCTATCCATGATCGTACTCATCACCGGCACGATAATTCCTACACCCGCCGTCTGAAGCGCCGCTCCGATCACCATCAGCACAATCAATCCCGCCATGTTCCGCTTCTGCTTCTTGTCCAGTAATACGCCCAACTTCTTCAGTATCTGTCGCATCTCAAATATTCCTACCCTTTCCCTTCTCCAGCTGCCAATACAACATTTCACAATGCCGGACCGCAAGGAGACGCCGTTGCCTAAATCTGCTCATTCTGCCGGTGGATCAATGGATCCTCATACTGATCCATAAAATCTTCCCCAAGGCGCACCATTTCATCCGCAAACTGAATGGCCTTGATCTCTGTCAGCACTGCCACCACCTTTTTAAATCGTAGTCCCGGGAAAAAATTCAGCATTTCCATAGGAACAGTAGCATCAAACTGGGGATACTCAGCAAATAAGGTTCTGTAGTCCAGCTCATCTCTGGGATGAGGCTTTAAAAAAATAGTCCCTTCCCCCTCGTACATCTTGATGATATCCCGGAATATCTGCTCTCTGATGTCCAGGGAACACAAAGGATCTGTCAGAATCAGGATCTTATCTCCTATATTACCGCTTTCCTCAATCTGCTCCTTCAGTTGTTCCATATCCCGGATAAAGGCTTGCAGGATCAATTCCTTATCTTTCTCCGTCAACCGGTCAACCAACTTCTGTCTGGGCTGTTCAATATACCGGGAACAAGGATACTTTATCACTGAAATGTCATTCACTTCCATATCAATACAGTATTTACCGTAACCGTTCTGTACAAAAATCAGATTCAACTTTCTGGACAGGAAAGCCTTCAGCCTAAAGTTCCCACGGTTATCATATCTTGCCGCATCATAATTCTTCAAACAGTTCAGACCATCCTCCAACGCATGATAATATATCTTATTCTGATTCAGGTAATACCCAATGGGATCAGAATCACAATAAACATAAATATCCTTATATTCTCTAAAGTTCACAGGAATATAAGGTTCCTGCATCTTCGCATACAAACTGGTAAATTTCATGCGGTATAACAGATTACCAATCAGATTTCCTGTCCCCTTCTTCCACTTGGCAAGCTCCGGAAAAAAGTCATCTCTCTTCTCATCAAACTCCACCACTTCCTCAAAAAGTCCCGTGCTTTCCACACGTTCCTTCAGATTCTCAAAGTTATTGGAAAGCTTACTGAGCACCAGCGTGGCCCTGCCTGCATCACCGCGAAGCTGTAGCTCTTTCAAAAAAGTCACATATACATGATAATACGTGTGGCACACATAAATTCTGTCCTTCATCAGACGTAACTTCCTCCGTTTATAATTCCCGCAAAGTAAATAATACCGCAGACCAGATGCAGCAGGAACATTCCCCACTGAAACGCGAGCACGCCTTTCTTCTGCTTTCTTTTCAGCGTATTCTCAAACAAAAGCAACACACTTACGATAAACGCAAAGAACATACCATACATATAACCCCAGGAAAAGTTCATATGCCACATTCTCCACCCTTTTTCATACAGACAGGCCGCCAGCAGAAAATCCGCTATAACCATCACCCACGTAAAGCAATACCCCTGACTGCTCTTTAACTTACTCAGATTGCACAAGAGCACTGCAATGGGAAATGCCAGCCCAAGAAGCACCGCCACCCACACACGGTCTGCACAGGTATGCCAGGCTTTCAGCCAACCAAAACCAATCCCTAACTCTGTTCCGGTGGCATCCGCTCCCGTAAAGACACCACTGTACTGATACAGCAAATCCAACAATGTGGGAACAACTGCCAGTATTATCCAAACATACCGCTTCCACTCTGCCACACCCTGCCTGCACCAAAGCACCAACACCACAATCCCCGCGGCCACCCCGAATCCCAGAGTAAAGCTTGGCTTCGTCATTGTGGTCAACAGAAGGCTGACCGCAAAAATAACATACTGTATCCATATCTTTTTATTATCCACCTTCAAACGCAAACAGTCAAGCAATTCCAGAAAAGAGAAAAAACTGACAACAGAAAAGCCTCTGGCCGCCAGATAAGTGGCATTATGGAACGGATTGGGCGAAAAGACCCCCTTATACCTGTACACTTCTCCAACCTCAGAAAAAGGCAGGAATAACATGGATACGAACAGAACGGAAAACACCAGCACCGTCAGCAAAATTTTTCTGTATTCTATGCCGGCTTTTGTCACATTGCCATAAACACCTCGTTTGTCCAGAAAACGATCGCCGTAAATTTTAAGTGCAAGTGGCGTCAGGGCGTTTAGCCCGGTCACGGCAAAGGCAACTGCCAACTGGGGCCTGAGTACAAGTGCAAATGCCTCTGCAACCCAGAACATCAGCGGATACGCATAAGGATTTCCCGTATCCACCCCCTGTATATACAGGACATAAGATTTCATATCCGATTCATAACCGCCTGCATAGTTCACTGTCTGACGATGAAATAACAGTAACATCAACGCGCAGTAACATCCCCACAACACCACAAAGATTGAAATGCCTAAGATATTAAGTTTCTTCTCCTTTGTTGCAAACTTTTTCATTGTAAAATACATCCTCCGCTACACCGGCACCTCTTCTTCGTCTATTAATTCTCCTCCATACTTCTCCCGTAAGCCATGCCATTACGGTGAAAAGTGTAACTATTTCTGCTGCCTGCCAATACCACGGTTCCCGAAAATATACATGAACGCTTCCGTCATAGCCTGCCGGTATGGTCACACGCACACAGCGATTTTCATTATCAATCACCTGCAAATACTCTCCGTCACTGCTCCGGGCCACATATCCTTTATAATTCAGCAATGCTATATCCACATAACCATCCTGCTCCAGGCTGTTTTGACAGACAAACATAACATCTAAATATTCTTTGCTGTATTCACTGACAGTCAGGCCTTCAGACGGGTAAGGCTCATGGTAAGTCAAAAGACCCGCCTCTGTTCCGTAGGGAAGATATTCTGCACCTGACAAATATCCCGTACCCATTCCTTTTTCATCGTACAGCCTAAGCTTACTTGCCTCCCAAACTATACTATCCATATAAAACACTGCGGTCACAACAGCTATCACAACAGCAGTAAGTTGATACAACTTATTTTTTGACAACAACGCAGCACAGCCTGACCGTTCAGCCAAACCATCCTGCCTGCCGGACTGACAAAACCAGGCGGCGGCCGCCCCTGCCGTCATAGTTAAGAAAAGTGTGGCCATCATCAGAAAACGATTAGGGTACTGAATACTGGACACCAGACTCTGGGTAATACTGTTCAAAAACTGAATCTGCGTCCAAGGGAAGATGCTCAGGCTCATGATCATTGCCAAAATTGCCAACACCGATGTAAGTTTTCCCGCTTCAAGCTGCATAACTGTTGTGGGTTGCTCTGAAGAGGCTGCCTGATCATTGCTCTGACCGGCCGCCTTACCGCGACACACACAACTACCGCTTTTACGATTCCACAACCACAAAAACAAGAACACAAGCAGACCAAAGGTCATGGCTATTCCTACACCCATAGCCTCCACCCGGATCAACCCTTCTGTCACCAGTTCCCTGGATACACCCCTGTGGAAGAAACTGAAAAACAGCTGGGCAACCATCAGCCCCTTATCCTGCATGGTTCTGGCCGATACATGATGTATCACCATATCCATGTTCAGCATATAATCCAAAAACGGCACAACAAACCAGGCATTTAACACACATACCGCTCCGGCCGCCTTTAAGAAGGATAAAATCACCGCCCTGCGCAAGGTTCTGCGAATTAGAATCAAACAAGTCAATGCAAGGAAAAACACTACCAGCTCGCAGCTGAGAACATGACACTGGACCAGACCACTCATACCCACGGCCAGAACGATCCAATATCGGTGCTTTGCAACTCCTGCCGCCACTTCAGTATAAATACCATAGACTGCATATAGAATCAAAGGCAGAAACACCATCGCCTGCACTTCACCGACAGCACTCCAACTATACATTTTGTACAGCCTGTAAATGGACAAGGTATAAAGAGCACTGCAAAACAACCCGATTCCCCTGCTTCTGAAAATCTTCTCAAAACTATAATAAGATACCAGACAAGTGGCTATATTTAACACAAACAAAAACCACATCCAGCTTCCCTGCAGGGTAAAACCAATCATCCGCAAAAAAGCCGGAATATATAAGAATAATTCTCCATAACATACAGATGAGGCATAGCCGTTTCCAAAAAGCCAGCTGGGATCAATTCTCACGGGAAACTGACCCGACAAAAAACCATCCTTAATATTTCCTACCCGGAGCAGGTGATATGTAATATCAGAGCCTGCATACAGATGATCATTTCCCAGAGGAATGGAACTGAGAAGTATAATAGCTCCCAAGCCCAACACTATCTTCTTTTTTTCCTTTGAAATTCCGTACTTTTTATTATATAACCGCGCCAGGAGCAACACATCCGCAGCAGCACTGCCCACAAGTACAAGAAACATAAAACGATAGATATCCCTGTTAGTACGGAGAATTGTAAGATTGCCAAGACTCATTTGCCCTCCGCCATAAGATACAGTCACGGAAAACTCAGTCTCAGGAGTATTTATCCACAGGTCATAGTCCGTTTTTCCCAGTCCCTTATTCAAATGTTCTCCGCTGCATAGAATAGTGCCGTGACTTTCCGACCTCTTCTCTACAATACTAAAATGAGCCATATCACTATCGCAGGTATAATCAAGCTGCACCCGATAAATTCCCCGCGGCAGGGCACCTATCCCTATAACGGCGTTTCCGCTTTCATCCCATTGCCATTTTTCTGCCCCCCATACATATGACTTTTCCTCTCTGGCAAGGGCAATGATACCCGGAATGAGAATTAACAGCAGCTCACACACCAACAGGATTTGTATACTTTTATTTTTCCACCACTTCCATCTCCTCATGGTGCATCCTCCGTTTTCTCTTATAATCAGTTTTTCTGCAATTCTTAGACTCTTTCCTGTTTCCGCATATGACCATCGTCAATATTGCCACTAAGGTCATTATACTGATCACCTCAGCCACCCGCCAGTACCATAAACTGCCAAAATAAACCTGAATACATCCGCTATAGTTAGCCGGAAGTTTCACACGAACCACACTGTTTGCACCACCGCTCACTTCAAAATGCCGGCCGGTGTCCACATCTTCTGCCACATAACCTTTATAATAAAGAATCGGCAGCTCCACGTAACTTTCACTGTCCTTAATATTCTGAACCGTAATCTTCACTGTAAGCGTATCCTGCCCTTTGGTGTAACCCGTCACCTCTACGCCGGCCCCCGGCACCACCAGATCACACTGCATCAGACTGATATCAGATTGATACGGCAGATACTCTCCATTACTTACGTAAATCGTTCCCATAGACTGTTTGTTGTATACTCTGGCAAATCCTCTGGTCTGAAGCTGCATATTGCTCTGATAAGCATTGAAAAACAGGCTTACTGCCACCAAAAGCACGGCCCACGCCCCAAAAATTTCCTTTTTGCGGTGCTGCTTCATATACAACAAGAACACACACGCCGTCACACCTGCTGTCAGAGTGGCCAAAGACAAAAAACGCCAGGGAAACTGTAAGCTCAGTGTCAGCATTTCCAAAGCTCCGCCTAAATGCTGAATCCGGGCCCAGGGAAAGACATCCAGCACCAGCACAAAAAACAGGCAGGTATACCCAAACGCAAGCCTTCCCAGACCACGATATTTGAATTCCTTCAGTTTGCCCGTCCACTCCAGATACATCCAGCCAAAAAATGACAGAAGAAGTGCAGCTCCTACGGAAAAAGCTCCCGTATTGCCCATGCCGATACCCTCGATCTTGCCCTGAGTCCCCTGACCATAAAAAGAAAACAACAAATGCGTCAGATACAGACCGTAGTCTGATACTTCTTTGATCGTCATGGTTTCAGGATGCCCTACGTTGAACTTTCCGGTCAGCATATAATCCACAAAGGGGACCAAATACCACAGGTTCAGCAAAAGCGTTGCAATAACTGTTTTCACCAGCACAAGAAATGTCTCTCTGCGAAACACCCTTTTGATCAGAATCACACACAAGATAAGGATTGCCAGCGCCAGCATCTCACAAGTCAGCACATGGGACTGAATGATTCCCGTAAGTCCAACCGTCAGCACCAGCCAGTTCTTTCGGTACTTCCCATCTTGAATATCCCCCGCAAAAATACAGTAAAATCCATAAAATACCAGTGGCAGAAATACCATGGCAAGAGACTCTCCCACAGCCGAACGCATAAACAAATTATGCATTCTATACGCACTTAAGGTGTATAACACCGCTCCCACACAACCGATCACACGGTCCCTGCACACTCTTTTAAAGCAACTATAAGCCACAAGAAGCGTAGCAAAATTTATCACCATATAAAACAGGCAGCAGCTGGTTCTCACCGTAAAGCCAAGCAGTCGGAAAACAACCGGGATTACCATAAACATGTCGCTGTAAAATATAGACACAGCATATCCGTAACCTCTCAGCCAATTCCCCTGAATCCTGACAGGGAACTGCCCATCCTTCAATCCGCTGATCAGTCCCTCTACTCTCAGCAGGTGAAATCCCCAATCGTCTCCCCACAGATTGTAATCGACCATAATCGGAATACAGGAAAGCAGACCTGCAACGGCAAGTACTCCCCATACTATCTTTCGATTTTTGTCAATACCATACTGCTGATCCCATGCTCTGAGCAAAAAAACTCCGTTGATCAGGATACTTCCCAGAAGTACAAAAAGAATCCATATTCTTGCCCCACAATTAGTACTCTCAATGGACAACTCATAAATCTCAAGTTCTCCACTGCCTCCATATGTCACTTCCACTTTTGCAGTTTCTGTAGAACGAAGCACCCACATCTGACAGACTTCCACATTGTCTCCTGTGTACAGGCTCACAACACCGAACAAAATGGTCCCCGTTTCATGTGAAGTATCATATACACTGAGCTGATTTCCCTCCGCAGTAGCGCGATAGTGTATTTCCAGGTTATAAACTCCGGGCTTCAGAGCAACATTCTCCTGCCCGGGCATTATATACGTGGTATTTTGAGGCAGAACAAGCCCAACAATACCCAAAAGAAGAAGTACCGTTTCCAGTATCAGGACTATACGAAAGCTTAGTTTATTAAGGATCTCTTTCCACAATGCAACCAACATATCTTCTCTTCCCTTTGTAATTTATCCGCCGCTTCACTCTGCCATGCAGCCGGCCAACGGCTACTTTCATTCTGCGCTACTTGCTGATATAAAGCAGGTAATCACTCTCCATCCACCATGGATCAGACAACACTGAGATGGCGTCCTCCATAGGCACCAGATAAAGCAAATTATTCATATAATACACACCCGAGAGTACATTAACTGCAATCACGGCTGCAAGAAATCCTCCCAGAATCAGTTCCCTCTGCCCCCCATACTTCGCTGTAGCCCATTCCTCCACACTGTCTCCCAACACAGCTACAAGAAATGCCGAAATCAACACGGCGATCATTAAAAAGCGATGAGGATATCCAATATGTTCAAGTCCTGTCCTGATACCTCCACTGATCTTATCAGGGAGCAGGGCAAGTATTGTATTCCAGGGAAAAATACGGAGACTGAGCAGTATGGCCACGCCGGCAACTGCCAGCGACTTAGATACTCTCGCCTCTTTTCTTAAACATACATATATTGCACACACTGCCAGTACGATCACCGCCGGAAGACCCAGCGACACCCGGGGCAAGGTTTGCTCCGCGACTGTAGCCTTCACCTGAAAGACTGTCAGCAACTCTGCAATCTCAAGCCCCCGCTCTACAAACAATTCATTGTCATGAATATAAAAAACACCGTTGGACACTGCCTGCAGATAAGGACGCAGTACCGGAAGGCCCAGAAGAACACTGCCCAAAAGCCCAATTACCAAAACCACCGCGCGCATCTTTTGAAAAATCTTTTTACCCATAAGAACACTGCTCAATACCACAAACGCAAGTACGATCAGCGCCATAGGCACATGTGCATAGATCAGACACACGCAACCTGCTGTCAGCAGACCGGCACCTCTCCAGATTTGCTGGCGGCTGTCCTTTGTATACACCATGTATAAGCCGTAAAGACACAGGGGCAACAGCGCATATGCAGTGGTTTCTCCTATTGAGCCGGCTCTGTATCGAATATAAATACTGTAAACCGAAAAGCTATAGCATATGCTTCCTGCCAAGGCGCTAAACTTTCCCGATACCACTTTGTGAAAACAATGATAGGATACAAGACAAGTCAAAATATTCATTAAAAACAGATACAGTTTACTTGCTGCCTGCCAGCCCATCCCTGCTTTCTGAAGCCACCCCGGAATATTTAAAAAGAATCCTTTAATACCTGGCGTGTCGAGAAAATAGACTTTCAGCTCCTGGCTTGCCGGCAAATAATCCATATATAACGGCATGGACAGAAATATAATCATCACTGCCATACTAAATATCCTTGTTCTCTTCGTCATTCTGACTTCCTCCCTGCATTCTTCCTTTCATTCATGCCTTAGCCAATCGCAATCCTGTTCTTCATCAATTGTATCCTGTCACCTGCAGGTGCCGGCGTTACAAACAGCTTCCGCTTACTCATTGAAACTCCTCTTGTATGCCACACCGTAGCACTCCGTCACATACTCCGTCTCATATCCCTGCTCTTCCATCAATTTCTAATTATTGTAAGGGTAGAAGATTATGACAATACCCTCCGATTCCTTTTCACCCGGCTACACATTAAACCAGCATCTGCCGATTCGGGATACCTCCCGAATAGCAAAATCGTCGCCGGTATAGACCACCTGCTCATTGAATTCCCAGGATCCAAGCACTCATACAGCAACACATTGACGTAGTTTAAATTGAGTACGCCAATCTCACCGTCTGTCAGCTGCTTCTCTCGATATAATACACCGATCTTACATTGCCATACGAGTCTACTCCTTGTGTCATAACAGACCAGAAATTGCAAGCACAGTACGCCTCGTCCTGATGCATTCCCATACAGCTAAAACACCTTCTACCTCAGCTTATAGATACAAATTGCCTCTATCCCGCCGACCATTTCTGCCCCCCTGTCCGCAATGACCTTTTCCACGTCGCCTCCAGGAATCACTGCAATATAGGCAGACTTCAACTGGTCAATATGATCCAACACATAATTCGACAGGCAGAAATTGATGCCAAATCCCTCGGGAATCACATACAGATATCCCCATGGAGCACTAACACTCTGTCCATCAATAATATCGTTGGCTAGCCAAATCACGGTATCGTCAAATCGGTCCTTCGTATCTGCCAGCACCATATTTTCCGCAAGCTGACTTTCCAGCGCTTCCATCTCTGTCTTTATCTTCCCGTCATCGTAAGGCGCCTGCCAGTCAAAGGGTGCAAATGCCTTCACGATAAACAGGTAGGTGCAAAGCAGGGCTGTCACAATCTTCATCACATTGAACTTCTCATTAAGCAGTGCGATCCAGATCATTCCCATTACGATAAAGATCATCCAATGCTTTGCCCCATCTGCAATGGGGTAAAACAGGAAGATGGCCACAAGCATTCCTGCCGTGATCACAAAATGGATCAGCCAAAAGCTGCTTTCCGGAGTCTGCTTCTTTTTCCGGAAGGACCAAAGCCACCTTGCCCCCAGAAAGAAAGCAAGTGTTCCCGCAACCGTATGCAGAGCGCCGGACAAAAGTCCGTACCGGAAACCTCTTACAAAGTGATGTTTGATCAAAAGTTTAAACTTCTCCCATACAATGTCAAACAGCGTCCCGATGCCCGCAAACAGGCCGTCATTTTTCATGCTGTTCAGCCAGTCTGTCTCTATCAGCGGAATCACATACGGGGAGCTGCAAAGCTCCGACATCACAAAATATCCCACCGCCGTAGCCAACGTGATGCACAGGGCGATGACTGCACCCTTCCATTTATTTTTCCGGATCAGCAGCCATGCAGGCAGTGCCATGAACAGGATCAGATAGGGTCTTGCCAGAGTGATCAGGACACAGATTCCGAACATCACTGCAATCTTCCAGGTCTTTTCGGCCCTGAGGCAGCTGACAGTCAGGGTAACCATCCAGCTTCCCATGGACATAAATACAGTCTCCGGCATAGCGGACAACAGGTACCGGGAATAGGGTGCAAAAGTCGCCAACAACAGCAGCACGAAAAAGCTCTGTTTTTTTGTGGGTCTGACGATCAGGGCAAAACCGGCCAGCGCCACCATATTGTATACGATATTGGCCCAAATCGGGCTCAGCATATCCCATCCAAACAAAAATCCCCAGACAATGTAAGGGATCAGTACCGCCGGATTCCAGGCGGCAAAGGGGAAGACGCTTCCATGCATCTCCTGAAAGCCGAACCATCCCTGAGGCAGGCCATAATTGACCACTGCTTCCACCTGTTTGAAATAAAACAGCTCATCATTCCAATAAGATGCAGGCAGATAAATATCCCAAATGGCATGACCGTCAAGCAGGCTGTATACCACTGCGCACACCAGCGGAAACATCCCGAAGATCACGGTCAGAACAATCAATTCTTTGTTTTCTTTTGCCTTACTCAACCATTGCTTCATTCTCTATCCATCCTATACTGTCTTCCGTCAGAATCTTTTTTCCTAAAAAAGCATCCTCTCTGCATCCCCTTAAAAGTTAACGATAATATATTCGCCCTTATCTTCAATAGAACCCCCGGCCGGGAAGGAAGGCATGCCAACTGCTTCCTGCCTGATCTGTAAAAACAATTCCCAATCATCCACAGTTCTGATCTTGTGTCCATGCATGGCAAAAAAACGTTCCAGTTCCTGCCCGCAGTCAAAG
>JAZRCR010000025.1:0-21197 GCA_045659805.1 Acetatifactor sp. | reverse complement strand
AATCCCTGCGGATGTTTTGTATTTTCCGAATTTTTTTGAAATTATGCTTGCGCTCCTCACATCCCTATGCTATAATAACATTCGTTGCGGATGACATACAGGAAGCGACAAATATTCCATAGGGGAATAGTACAGCGGTAGTGCGGCGGTCTCCAAAACCGTTAACGGGGGTTCGATCCCCTCTTCCCCTGCTAAGAATCCTTCAGATCTTCAAAGTAAGGTTTGAAGGATTTTTTATACGATAAGAAAGGCTTTCGGGTTTCTTATCGCATAAAAAACGTGAGGATGCGCACCCGCGCGTACAAGGTAAATGTTGCTTTCGCGACCGCGCTCGGCGCGAGAGTCCGCAAGCGAAATTCTTTTTTTATGTAATAATAAGGGAGGAAATAAGTGATGATCGGTTTGATAGTTGCCCGTTCGAAGAATAATGTCATTGGTAAAAACGGAGAAATTCCTTGGAAGATTAAGGGTGAGCAGAAGCAATTCAGAGAGCTTACCACAGGGAATGTTGTGGTTATGGGAAGAAAATCTTACGAAGAAATCGGCCGTCCGCTTCCCAACCGGAAGAATATTGTCGTATCCAAAAGCAAAAAATTCGAAGGTGAGAATCTTGTAACCGTAGGTTCCCTTCAGGAGGCGATTGCCGTTGCCGGCGATGAAAAGATATATGTGGCCGGAGGATATGGGTTATACAAAGAGGCGGTCCCTCTGGTGGATGTCATGTATATTACGGAAGTCGACATGGTAGTCGATGACGGAGATGTTTTTTTCCCGGAGTTTGATAAGACTGAATTTGATGTTACGATTGGTGAAACCGGTGGAGAAGATGTCAAATATACAAGAACTGTTTATACAAGACGGAGATAAGCGATAAAGGGTAAAATCAAAGCGCCCACAGGAAACCTGTGAGCGCGTCGATTGTGTAAAAGAGGAATTTTTTTCCGGAAATTTGCTATAGCATGTTTATTATATCTTATTTTTCAGAACCTGTCTAGTCTTTTTTTGCAAAAAAAATAATTTTTTGTAATATAATAGTACAGTTCAATAACGGATCAGCGGTCGATACAAAAGAAAATGTAAAAATCATCTAAATTTGTTGTTTTATGCTATTGTGCGAAATGGATTTGCTTATTATAATAGTATGTAGGGGCGTATGCCCAAAGGCACCAGAATATAATTTGGAGGATAAGCATGGGAAACGTAAGACGTATCTATGTAGAAAAGAAAACACCGTTTGCAGTGAAAGCGCAGGAGCTGCAGGAAGAACTGAAGAACTACCTGGGGATCAATGATGTGGAGGCAGTCCGCGTATTCATCCGCTATGATGTGGAGAATATTTCCGATGATGTGTATGCCAAAGCGTGCAGGACAGTTTTTTCGGAACCCCCTGTAGATGATTTATATGAGGAAACCATTGATATTCCGGCCGGAAGCCGAGTATTTTCGGTAGAATATCTGCCCGGTCAGTTTGATCAGAGAGCGGATTCTGCAGTACAGTGTGTGAAATTTTTGGATGAAAATGAAGAGCCGGTGATCAGAACCGCAATCACCTATCTGATTATGGGCAATGTGTCCGATGAAGAGTTTGCAAAGATCAAGTCTTACTGCATCAACCCCGTGGACTCCAGAGAGACTGATATGGTGAAGCCGGACACTTTGATCGCAGTGTATGACGATCCTGCAGATGTTGCTGTATTTGAGGGCTTCTGTGCTATGGACGAGATGAGTCTGCGTGAGCTTTACGATTCTCTTGGACTGGCTATGACATTTAAGGATTTCCTGCACATTCAGAACTATTTCCGTGAGGAAGAGAAAAGAGATCCTTCTGTTACCGAGATACGTGTTCTGGATACTTATTGGTCTGATCACTGCCGTCATACCACATTCTCTACAGAGCTGACAGATGTGGAGTTTGGAGAGGGATATTACCGCTCAGCCATCGAGACTACCTATCAGAGCTACCTGGATACCAGGGAAGAGATTTTTGCAGGCAGAAGCGATAAATTTGTATGCCTTATGGATATTGCCACCATGGCAATGCGCAAGCTGAAGAGAGACGGCAAGCTTGATGATATGGAGCAGTCTGATGAGATCAATGCCTGTTCCGTAGTGGTTCCCGTGGAGATGGATTACGGCGATGAGGTCGTAAAGGAAGAGTGGCTGGTATTCTTTAAGAATGAGACTCACAACCATCCTACGGAGATCGAACCCTTCGGCGGTGCCGCAACCTGTCTGGGCGGTGCGATCCGTGATCCCTTGTCCGGAAGAGGCTATGTATATCAGGCAATGCGCGTGACCGGTGCGGCAGATCCCACCGTTCCCGTGGCAGATACCATGAAGGGGAAACTTTCCCAGAAGAAGCTTGTGCGCGGTGCAGCAAGCGGATATTCCTCTTACGGTAACCAGATCGGTCTTGCAACCGGTTTTGTAAAAGAAATTTATCATCCCAATTATGTTGCTAAGAGAATGGAGATCGGTGCCGTTATGGGCGCAGCTCCCAGGAAAAATGTGATCCGTGAGACCTCAGATCCCGGCGATATCATTATCCTCTTGGGCGGACGTACCGGACGCGACGGCTGCGGCGGTGCTACCGGTTCCTCCAAAGTACATACCGAGAGTTCTATTGAGACCTGCGGTGCAGAAGTACAGAAGGGTAATGCACCTACAGAGCGTAAGATCCAGAGAATGTTCCGCAGGGCGGAAGTCAGTAAGCTGATCAAGAAGTGTAATGACTTCGGTGCGGGAGGTGTGTCTGTTGCCATCGGTGAGCTGGCAGACGGTCTCTGCGTGGACCTTGACAAGGTACCCAAGAAATATGCCGGTCTGGATGGTACCGAGCTTGCTATTTCCGAGTCTCAGGAAAGAATGGCAGTGGTAGTGGATCCTAAAGATGTGGAGGAGTTCCTCGGCTATGCAAGTGAGGAGAACCTGGAGGCAGTGCCGGTTGCAGTGGTAACGGAATCTCCCAGATTGGTGCTGAACTGGAGAGGCAAGACCATCGTGGATCTGAGCCGTGCATTTCTGGATACCAACGGTGCGCATCAGGAGACCACCGTTAAAGTTGATATTCCCGATGAAGAAGACAATTATTTTCATAAATGGGCTGTGGAAGAAGTGGGCAAACAACTGGAAGAAGGCGATGTGAAGGCTGCATGGCTGGCACTTCTGAACGACCTGAACGTATGCTCCCAGAAGGGTCTTGTGGAAATGTTTGACTCTTCCATAGGTGCAGGCAGCGTGTTGATGCCTTACGGCGGAAAGTATCAGCTGACCGAGACTCAGTCTATGGTGGCAAAGCTTCCTGTGCTGAAGGGTAAGACAGACACCGTTACCATGATGAGCTACGGCTTTGATCCTTATCTGTCATCCTGGAGCCCTTACCACGGTGCAGTTTATGCAGTGGTAGAATCTATGGCTAAGATCGTAGCCTGCGGCGGTGACTATCAGACGATCCGTTTCACCTTCCAGGAGTACTTCCGCAGAATGACTTCCGATCCCGCGCGCTGGAGTCAGCCTTTTGCTGCACTCTTAGGTGCATATGATGCACAGATCGGCTTCGGCCTGCCCTCCATCGGCGGTAAGGACAGTATGTCCGGAAGCTTTAATGAGATTGATGTTCCGCCCACGCTGGTATCCTTTGCGGTTGATGTTGCCAAATATGGTGACATCGTGACACCGGAGCTGAAGAAGGCAGGCAATAAACTGGTTCGTTTCTCCATTGAGAAGGATGACTTTGACATTCCCATGTATGAGAATGTGATGGAACTCTACGACAGAATCCATGAACTGACACAGGAGAAGGCCATTGTCTCTGCTTATGCACTGGATGCAAGAGGTGCGGCAGCAGCACTTTCCAAGATGGCATTCGGCAATAAGCTTGGCGTGGTGATCGATGATGAAGTGACCACAGACGATCTGTTCGGTAATGGTCTGGGTGACATTCTCGCAGAGGTTTCTGCCGATCAGCTGGCACTGCTTGCTGAGAAGGAAGTGGCTTACACCCTGATCGGTACTGTCACCGGGGAAGCTGCATTTGTATACGGTGATGTGAAGATCACCATGGATGAGGCTCTGAAGGCATGGACTGAGAAACTGGAGAAGGTATTCCCTACCAAGGCCAAGACCGGTACCGAAGCTGTGGCAAGCGATGTATACAAGGCTGACAGCATTTATGTGTGCAAGAACAAAGTGGCAAAACCCACTGTGTTCATCCCCGTATTCCCCGGTACCAACTGTGAATATGACAGCACCAAGGCATTTGAGAGAGCCGGTGCCAACGTAGTGACCAAAGTGTTTAAGAATCTCACCGCGGAAGATATCAGAGATTCCGTTGAGATCTTTGAGAAAGCTATTGAGCAGGCGCAGATCATCATGTTCCCGGGCGGATTTTCTGCCGGTGACGAACCTGACGGAAGTGCCAAGTTCTTCGCAACTGCATTTCAGAACGAGAAGATGAAGGAAGCAGTAATGAAGCTGCTGAATGAGAGAGACGGTCTGGCTCTGGGTATCTGTAACGGTTTCCAGGCGCTGATCAAACTGGGTCTGGTGCCTTACGGCGATATCGTGGGACAGAAGGAAGATTCTCCTACCCTGACCTTCAATACCATCAACCGCCATATCTCCAAGATGGTTTACACCAAGGTGGTTTCCAACAAGTCACCCTGGCTGCAGGGCGCAACATTGGGAGCAACTTACTGCAACCCTGCATCTCATGGAGAGGGACGTTTCGTAGCACCCAAGGAGTGGATCGACAGGCTGTTTGCCAACGGACAGGTGGCTACCCAGTATTCTGACATGAACGGCAACGTCTCCATGGACGAAGAATACAATATCAACGGTTCCTACTGTGCGATCGAAGGTATTACATCTCCTGACGGAAGATGCCTCGGTAAGATGGCTCACTCTGAGAGAAGAGATATTGCTACCGCTATTAATATCTATGGAGAGACCGACCTTCGGATTTTTGAGTCCGGAGTGGCATACTTCAAGTAAAAGAAATAAAATGACCTTGAGTGGTCTCCGACGTGTGAGCCCCTCAAGGTTGTTTTTTTATTACTGTTTTTTCAAACGATGGAGGTAAAAGATGTAAACAAGTATTGGACTACGGACTTTCATTGCCGGATACATATCATGATGCACCTTTTCACGATTCAGACTGGGTATTGGTGAGAGTGCGTAAAAATAAAAAGGCATTCTTGTGGACTTATGAGCGGAACGGTCAGCTGTGCATTGATGTCAAGGTGGATCCATTGGAATACTGTGATCATGGACGGGACGGTACCGAGGCATGAGGTTCAAAGAATGATAGCAGAAAGTTATGATGTGGTTATTTAAAGTGGCTATTCATAGTTATAGAGAGAGAAAGTGAGGGTATTGCAGGGAAACTGGAGGCCAAGGGTTCCCTTACATATGATGTGAAGCTTCGAGGTGTCTGATTGACCGGAACCCTGAAATTTGTTATAGTAAAAGCAACAGGTTTCGTAAAACAAGGAAAAAAGGAGAGAAAATTATGAAGCAGGAGATTGACTTTTTTGAGAGGGTTGGGATGACACCCAAAGAAGGCAGGCTGACACCGGAGCAGATTGCCTGGGTCAAAGGTCTGGGATGTCTGCGTGACAAGCGTTTTGAAGATGTTTTTAATGTGAGAGTGATCACACGTAACGGCAAGATCACCACCGATGAGCACAGAGCAGTGTGCGAGGCGGCAGACCTGTTCGGCTCCTCTGAGGTGGCCATGACGAGCAGGCTGACACTGGAAATACAGGGAGTTCCTTACGATAAGATACCGGCTCTCATTGTCTATTTGCAGGACAGAGGATTGACAACAGGCGGAACAGGACCTAAGGTGCGCCCGGTTGTTTCCTGTAAAGGCACTACATGCCAGTTTGGCCTGATAGATACCTTTTCCCTGAGCGGACAGATTCACGAGCGTTTTTATGTGGGCTATCACGATGTGATTCTTCCGCATAAATTTAAAATTGCAGTAGGAGGATGCCCGAATAACTGTGTAAAGCCCGATCTGAATGATATCGGTGTTGTGGGTCAGAGAATTCTGATACCGGATTCCGAAAAATGCAGGGGATGCGCGCGCTGTGCGGTAGAGCTTGCCTGCCCGATGAAGGCCGCGAGCCTGGTTGACGGTAAAATACATATCGACAACACAATCTGCAATCATTGCGGAAGATGTCACAACAAATGTCCTTTTGGTGCTTTTGCAAGTGCGACGGAAGGATATAAAGTTTATATCGGCGGTCGCTGGGGTAAGAAAACCGCTTGCGGAAAGCCGCTTGGACGGATTTTTGAAAGCCAGGAGGAAGTTCTGTGCGTGATTGAAAAGGCAATATGCTTATTCCGGGATGAAGGAGTCAAGGGTGAGAGGTTTGCAGACACCATTGAAAGGCTGGGTTTTGACTATGTCGAAGCAAAGCTTTTGGGCGAATAAGTTATTTATAGCGGTGTTGTCCGCCATATGCGCCCTGTCGGCGGGGGGATGTGGCAGCAGTACCGGCTCAGAGAAAAGCGAAGGCACGGTGGTGTTTACAGATGCACTGCACAGAGAGATCCGTATTACGAAGCAGCCGGAACGGGTGGCTGCGCTTATCGGAGGCTTTGCGGACGTGTGGATGCTGGCAGGCGGCAGCTTGTGTGCAGCACCGGAGGACGCCTGGACCGATTATGAGCTTACGCTGGACGACGCGGTGAATCTCGGCGGAGCACACTCCGCCAATCTGGAGGTATTGCTTGCCGCAGAACCGGATTTTGTGATCGCAAGCGCCTCTAATAAATCAAACGTAGCATGGAAGGAACTATTGGAAAATGCAGGGATTGCCGTTGCCTATTTTGACGTGGACTGCTTTGAGCAATATCTTGCCATGCTGGATATTTGTACGGATATTACCGGAAGAAAAGACTTATATGAGCAAAACGGTACACGCATAAGGGATCAGATAGAGGTGGTGAAGGAAGAAGTTGCAGAGGCGTCTTTATCCGAGGCGGAGCGAACGGTTCTCCTGCTGCGCGCTGCAACCGGTTTTGTCAAGACAAAGGGGAGCAGCGGTACGGTGCTGGGAGAAATGCTTCGTGAGCTTGGATGCATCAATATTGCAGACAGTGATGCCACACTTATGGAAGCTTTGAATATAGAGAGCATCCTGCAGTCCGATCCCCATCGGATTTTTGTTGTGACCATGGGAGATGACAGTGAGAAGGCACTGGCGAATCTTTTGGCACTGATTAAGGACGATCCGGCATGGGGAAGTCTTTCCGCTATCAGGGAGAACCGGTTACATATTATGGACCGGAACCTGTACCATATCAAACCAAATGAAAAGTGGGCACAATCCTATGAACGACTCAGTGAGATACTGCTTGAAAAAAACAAATAAGATCAAATGGCTGTACCTTGCGGGCTGTGCAGGTTTGTGCCTTGCGATCGTCTGTGGATTTATGCTGGGAAGCATATGGATCACAGTGAATGATTTGGAACAGTTTTTGACCGGTGATATCACCTCCGCAGGAGCCCGGATCCTGGCTTATGTGAGATTCCCCAGGACAGTTGCAGCCGTAATCTGCGGGGCGGCGCTTTCGGTATCCGGTGCTGTGATACAGAATGTGCTGGCAAACCGACTGGCTTCGCCCGGTATTATTGGCGTGAATGCCGGTGCAGGCCTTGCGGTGACAGTATGCACCGCTTGGGGGATTTACGGTGGATTCGGACTGTCCCTTTACTCTTTTCTCGGAGCATTTCTCACGGTGATGCTCATCAGTCTGGGTGCGCAGAAATGGAGGGCATCCCGCGGCACCGTGATCCTTTTGGGGGTGGCAATGAACAGTCTGCTGGGAGCGTTTTCTGATATGATCGTGACGTTTTTGCCTGAGGTGGGAGTGATGAGTAACGATTTCAAAATCGGAACATTCTCTGCTGTCACCTATGATAAGTTGCTGCCGGCGCTGGTTGTGATCGGCACCGTAATCCTCATTCTGATAACACTTGGAAACGAGTTGGATGTACTTACGCTGGGAGATACCCAGGCCAAAGGACTCGGAATGAATACCGGGCGGATGCGGACTTTGTTTTTGCTCCTTGCCGCACTCCTTGCGGGATGTGCCGTCAGTATCGCCGGACTTTTGTCTTTTGTGGGACTTATGGTTCCCCATGTGATCAGGCGGTTGGCGGGAAGCCGGTCTACCCATCTTATAGGGCTTAGCGCCCTGTATGGCGGTGCGTTTGTATGTCTCAGCGACACTGCTTCCAGAACACTGTTTTTGCCGTATGAGATCCCTGTGGGCATGATCATGGCGTTTTGCGGTGCCCCCTTCTTTGCGGTGCTTCTTATTAAGAAGAAAGGAGACCGGGACTATGCTTGATATACAGCACATTTGTGCCGGATACGGTAAAAAGCAGATTTTGAAGGATGTATCTGCAAGTTTTGCCAAGGGAAAGATCACTGCCATTATCGGCCCGAACGGCTGCGGCAAAAGTACTCTTTTAAAAGCGGCCTCAGGAATTCTGCCATTGTCTGAAGGGACAGTATCCCTGGACGGCATGTCGCTTGCAAAACTGCAGCGAAAGCAGGTGTCACAGAGAATTGCTTATCTGGAGCAGGGCGGTGCCATACCGGACATGACAGTGGAACAGCTGGTGCTTCACGGCAGATTCCCCTATTTGAATTACCCCGTCCGCTACACTCAGACAGATAAAAACAAGGCATCAGAGGCCATGGAGAGAGTTGGGATCGGCGAATATGCCAAGGCACATCTGACAACGCTTTCGGGAGGCCTCAGACAGTCTGCCTATCTTGCAATGGTGCTTTGCAGGGATGCAGAATATATCCTGTTAGATGAGCCGTCCACTTATCTTGATATTGCAAACAGCTTACGGCTGTTGGAACTATTTAAAACCCTGAAGGAAGAGCAAAAGGGAATCGTGGTCGTGCTGCATGATCTGATTTTTGCTTTGGAGTATTCGGATGAGATCGTCGTAATGCGCAACGGTCGGACGGAGCTTTGTGCTCCTCCCCGGGAGGTGTACGACTTACATATCATAAGGGATGTGTTTGGCGTTACTTTGCAGAGAACAGAGTCAGAGAACGGCAGGTGCTATCGCTATGAATCGTGATATAAGAAGAGCGGCAGATTTTCGATCCATGGCAAGAGAAGCATTACGTGGAAAGTGGGCCGTTGCGGTGCTTGCGGGCTTCCTTTGCGCTTTTACCTTTGGCATCGGTAATTTGTGGCTGATTCCCTACAGTGAGGCAGCCACAGCGGCGTTTTACAGAGAGATCTCCGGCAACGGGAAAGTTATGTAATCCACATTGACATTGTAAGTCAGTCGCGGTATAATTTGTTGCTGGAGGATTGATACATATGACCAAGGGGAAAAAAGAACGAAGAAGATATGTTGTTGCGGCGATTTTGCTGTTTTTGGCGATTGTTTTGCTCTGTCTAACCGTTTGGGTGCCGAAACAGTACGATATCATTTATATCGATCAGTTTTTGTTTCAGCTGAAAAGTACGGATACCGGAGCTTACCGCGCTCTGGGCGGAAGCCTGGCGGTTGAGGTGGGTTTATTCAGTGTACTTGGAACGGTGGTATTGATTTGTGTATATTGCTGTCTGTCCGGCCGGTTCAAAGAGAAATTACAGAGGAGCCGAAAGTATATGGCTTACTGTGATACCAGGATTTGTAAATGGTTTAAGGAGAAGATGACTGTTCTGTCAGTTGCGGCATTGCTGGCAGGGGCATTGCTGTTTTTGAGCAGGATGGGGGTCCCGGAGTTTGTGGAGGCTGTCGCAGGCACCTCTGATTTTATAGAAACCCATTATGTGGATCCTCGGGAAGTAGAGATCACTTTCCCGGAAAAGAAGAGAAATTTGATCTATATTTTTCTGGAATCCATGGAAAATTCATACGCAGATAAAGAATCGGGCGGAGTGTTTGACAGTAATTATATCCCGGAGCTTACTGATCTGGCCGAGGAGAATGTCAGTTTCTCACAATCCAATCAGATGGGTGGCGGACTTTGTTTTCCGGGGACTACCTGGACAGCTTCTGCTATGGCAGCCCATACCTGCGGTTTAACAGTAAAAGTGGACATTGCAGCGGATGCTTACGGTGCAGGAGATCATTTCCTGCCCGGAGTGGTGGCACTGGGCGATATCCTTGCAGAAGAAGGATACAATCAGACATTATTGCTGGGCTCTAATGCAGAATTCCACGGAAGAGAGTCATACTTTAAGGAACACGGTAACTATGAGATTGTCGACACGCCGGTCTTAAAGGAAACGGGAAGGCTGGATGAGGATTACCAGGTATGGTGGGGCATTGAGGATGAGAAGCTTCTGACGTATGCCAAAGAAGAACTGACCCGTCTTGCCGCGGAAGATGAACCTTTCAACCTTACCATGCTTACAGCTGACACCCATTTCCCGGATGGATATGAATGTCGCCTTTGCGAAAATGAGTTTGAGGAACAGTACGCCAATGTGCTGGCTTGCTCCTCCGGACAGATCAATGACTTTGTGAGCTGGATCAAAGAACAGCCCTTTTACGATAATACGACCGTCATCATCATCGGTGACCATCTGACCATGGATGCAGATTTCCTGGAGGATATTGACGAATCTTATGTCCGTACCGTATATAATTGTATCATCAATGCCCCGTCAGCTCCAAAGCAGGAGAAGAACAGGGACTTTGGCACTTTTGATATGCTTCCCACGACACTGGCTGCCATGGGTGTCAGCATAGAAGGTGACAGACTGGCGCTTGGCACGAATCTTTTTTCCGGGGAGAAGACCCTGACAGAGATCTACGGTTACGAGGTTCTGGCGGAAGAACTTCAGAAAACATCCGATTTTTACAATGCCCGATTCTTGGAGGAATAGGAAGCGAATGGATCATATAGCCATAAGATTAAATTGAAATGGAAGCAGATCTTTGCGAATAAATGGGAATTAAGTAATGCAAATGAAAACTGGTTTACTGGAGTGAGGTTGAGTATGATTGGTTTAGGTACAATAATCAACACGGTTGCTGTCGTCCTCGGCGGTTTGCTGGGTATGTTATTAAAGAGCGGCGTCTCAAAGCGTTTTGAAAAAATACTGATGCAGGCCAACGGTCTGGCAGTCATATTTATCGGTATCGGCGGTGTGATGCAGCATATGCTGGTAGTGAAGGATGGCAGTCTTTCCACTCAGGGAACGATGCTCTTGATCTTCAGCCTTGTGATCGGTTCTCTTCTGGGAGAGTGGATCAATATCGAGGCCGGGATGGAGCGGATCGGTGAGAAGCTTAAGAATGCTGTTAAAGTAAAGAATGACAATCGGTTTGTGGACGGCTTTGTAACCACTTCCCTGATCATCTGTGTCGGAGCCATGGCCATTGTCGGATCCATGCAGGACGGTCTCACAGGGGACCATTCCATGCTGGTTGCCAAGTCGCTTCTCGACTTTGTGATTGTTGTTGTCCTGGCTGCTACATACGGTATCGGCGCGGCTTTTTCTGCAATTCCCATCTTCGTATATCAGGGTAGTATTACAGCGATTGCTGCCTTTTTCGGATCAGTGATCAGTGAGACTTTGATCGCCGATCTTTCCTTCGTGGGAAGTGCCCTGATCTTCTGTGTGGGTGTGAATCTGGTGCGGGAGAAGACCTTCCGCGTGGCAAATATGCTGCCGGCGCTGCTGGGGCCTGTAGCTGTCGAAATTTATAGTGTTTTTGCCAAGTAAGGAAAATGTTTGAACTGTTGTTGGGGAGGTGCGAGATGTCTAAGAAAATGCATATCAGACCGGGAAGGTCTCAATCAAAAATGGGTTTTGTTGTGGGTATCATATTTTGCCTGATTGGTGTTTTCGTAGCAATCCCCATGGCAGGTCTGTTTGGTGTCTTCTGGACTGCGATCGCGGGCTGGATCACCTATGTAAACTACAGAAACGGATTCACCGACCAGCAGATAGACAGCAGTGTTATTGAGTTTGAAGACGACGATACCGATAACGGCAGTGTGGAAGACAGGCTTAGGCAGTTGCAGACATTGTACGACCAGGCTCTGATCACCAGAGAAGAGTACGAACAGAAGAAAAAAGAGATCCTGGAAGATCTGTAAAGGATGGGGAAAAGATGAATCTGTATATCAAGCAGCGTGTATTTACCTGGGGTGATAAGTTTTCAATCTATGATGAGATGGGACAAGAACGGTATTATGTTCGAGGTGAGGTCTTCACATGGGGAAAGAAATTGCACCTCTATGACCTGCTGGATAATGAGTTGGCCTTTATCAGTCAGGAGTTATTCACACTCCTTCCCAGGTACCGTATTTCCAGAAACGGCATGGAGATAGCGGAGGTGGTCAAAGAGTTCACCTTTTTGAAGCAGAGATACCGCGTAAATGGTCTGGGGTGGCAGGTGATCGGAGATTTCTGGGCTCACGAATATGAAATTACGGAGAATGGGTATACTGTTGCATCCGTTTCAAAAGAATGGATGACATGGGGGGATACCTACGAGATCCGTTTCCATGATGGCGTGGATATCACGGCCGCCCTGGCAGTGGTTCTGGTGATAGATGCCTGCCTGGAAGCGCAAAAAAATTAAAAAACCGGTCCGCTGGGATCGCACTGCGGCAAAGAGGAAACAGTCTGCTTTGCAGACCCGCCGCAGGCGGAGAATTTTGCGTAGCAAAATTCTTTTTTATGCAATTCCCAGGGCTTTGCGGATATCCTGAGAAGAAGCAATGACACTTCCCTGTACCATGGGAACTGTGCCGCCTCCCTTGGCACCAAGCTGTTCCCTCAGAACGGAGGCCGCCTGCCTGCAGTCCAGTGAGGAGCTGCCGATGATAAACCGGTATCCGTCAGAGTCGTTCCCGGAGAAGAGGCAACAGTAGCCGGCATACTTTTCGCAGAGAGCATTTGCAGTGTTGCGAAGAGCAATGGTGTCCAGTTCGCCGGTAAAAAGGATCACGCTGTCCTGCTCCTCCGGGGAAGGCAGCATGTCTGCTTGTAGGGACAGAACCGTGGCCTGTAAAGCGTTGGCGCGCTCTTTTAAGCGGACATTGTCTTCCTTCAGGTGCAAGACGGCATGCGCCACAGCGTTCTGTTTGGCGGAGAGCATGTTGGAGATGGCGGTGACGCTGTCCTGATGCAGGGTAAATTCTTTCACGGCTCTCGCACCGCAAAGAATGTTGACCCGCACACCGCCCCGGTGGCTCTGCACGCCGACGATCTTGATCAGTCCGATCTTGCCGGTAGTATCTGCGTGGGGAGCGCAGCAGGCGCACACGTCCACGCCGGGGATCTCCACGATCCGAACATCCTCTGTCAGTTCCAGCTTGCTGCGGTATTCTAACTGAGCAAGCTGCTCTTTTTCGGGGAAGAAGACACGAACGGGCAGATCCTGCCAGACGATCCGGTTGGCGCTCTCTTCAATCTCGCGAAGCTGTGCAAGAGTGAGACTTCCGTTGAAATCCAACGTCACTTCTTCTTTTCCCAAGTGAAATCCCACATTGTCAAAACCGTAGGTGCTGTGGACCAGTCCGGAGATGATATGCTCGCCGGAATGCTGCTGCATGTAGTCAAAACGCTGTTCCCAGTCCACATGCCCGTCCACCATACTGCCAACCGGTACGGGGGCTCCCAGATAATGCCATATTTCGCCGCGGATCAGCTGTACATCCAGAACTTCCTGTCCGGCAAGGGTGCCGCGGTCTGCGCCCTGGCCTCCCTCCTCCGGGAAAAAGGCAGTCCGGTCCAGAAGAATGCGGAATTTTCCGCTGTCGGGGGCACAGTCTGTTACGGTGGCTTCAAAATCCAGTAAATGAGTATCCTGATAATATAATCTTTCCATGTCTGTTATCCTTTTTCGTTGATGATCCCGGGGGATCCTGCTGATACCGATTATAGCACAAAAGGGATTGCAATAGAAGTCAAAACTCGGACACTCTCCGGAATAAATTCCACAAATTGGCATATACTAAGACTGTAATGTCATTTTAAGGAGGCTTTTATGAGAGACGAAACATATCCTTTTGTGGTAAAACCGTTACCTTACGAATATGATGCACTGACACCGGTCCTTGATGCCAATACACTCACTTTCCACCACGATAAGCATTATAAAACCTATGTGGATAATCTGAATCACACACTGGCAGACTATCCGGAGCTTCAGAAAATGAGCCTGAAGGAGCTGCTGACCGGCCTGGATCAGCTGCCTGCGGCTGCCAGAACCCCCATACGCAACAACGGCGGAGGGGTATACAATCATGAACTGTATTTTGACGCCATGAAATGTCCGGTGGGCCAGGAGCCGTCCGGCGCATTGGCAGAAGCGATAGAGCGTGATTTTGGATCCTACCAACAGTGGAAAGAAAAGATGAAGCAGGCGGCAGTGACTAAATTCGGTTCCGGCTGGGCCTGGCTTCTGGCGGATGAAAACGGGATCCTGACCATTCAGCAGACGGCCAATCAGGATGTTCCGGATCTGACAGTCTATACCCCGATCTTCTTGGTGGATGTATGGGAGCATGCATATTATCTGCAATATCAGAACAGGCGCCCTGAGTATGTTGAGGGGTGGTTTACACTGATTCATTGGAAAAAGGCTGCCCGAAGATACGAAGAAGCCATTGCCAGAGTGGAGTAAAATGTGGTATCTTAACTAAAGAAAGAGTAATGCGGAGAGATACCATGAGAAACTACCAGAAAGAACTGGACAAAATCATATCACAGCTGGAAAATGCCGCGGCGCCTAAGGCCCCGCGGCTGTATCTGCATAGTTGCTGTGCACCCTGCAGCAGTTATGTTCTGGAATATCTGAGCAAATATTTTGCGATCACCGTTTTTTATTATAACCCCAATATTTCCTTTGAAGAAGAATACAGGAAGCGTGTACAGGAGCAGAAGCGCCTGATTGAAGCTTTTAACAGGGAGGGTGTCCGCCATCCCATTGAGATCGAAGAGGGCGATTATGAACCGGCGCGCTTTTATGGGATAGCCAAAGGACTGGAGGAATGTCCCGAGGGAGGAGAAAGATGTTTCCGCTGCTTTGCCCTGCGTCTGGGAGAGACTGCGGCGCGGGCGGCGAAGGGCGGATATGATTACTTTGCCACCACCCTCACCATCAGCCCCCTGAAGAATGCGGCGAAGATCAACGAGATCGGTGAGGCGCTGGCAGCAGAGAACGGAAGCAAGTGGCTGCCTTCGGATTTTAAGAAAAGAGAGGGCTACAAACGCTCCATAGAGCTGTCCGCGATTCATCAGCTGTACCGCCAGGATTACTGCGGCTGCGCCTTTTCCAAGGCAGAGAGAGCGCGGGAGAGAAATTAATAAAAAGCTATTGCCATTATTTTCAATTTCCGTTATGATTATAAGATGACAACAGGGAACGATTTCCCTCAGAAAGGAACCTATTATGAAGAAGATGATCGATCTGCTCACCCAGGAAATGCAGAATGCTTTTGCGGCAGCCGGCTATGATGCGGCGCTCGGACGTGTGACCCTGTCCAACCGCCCCGATCTGTGTGAGTATCAGTGTAACGGTGCCATGGCAGGCGCCAAACAGTATAAAAAAGCCCCCATCATGATCGCCAATGATGTGGCAGCGAACCTGAAGGACAGCAAGGTATTCAAGGAAGTGAATGCAGTGGCTCCCGGATTTTTGAATCTGAAGGTGTCTGAAGGCTTTGTCACAGAATATCTGAAAGAGATGAAAGAGTCCTCCAAATACGGTCTTGAGATGCCCGAGAATCCCAAGAAGATCATTCTTGACTACGGCGGAGCCAACGTGGCAAAACCTCTTCACGTGGGCCATATCCGTTCGGCAGTGATCGGTGAGAGCATCAAGCGTATCTGCCGTTATGTGGGTCACGAGGTGATCGGTGATGTTCATCTGGGTGACTGGGGACTGCAGATGGGACTTGTGATCACAGGTCTTAGGGAGCGCAGTCCGGAGCTTGTGTATTTTGATGAGAGCTATGAAGGAGAATATCCCGAAGAAGCACCCTTTACCATTTCCGAGCTGGAAGAAATCTATCCGGCGGCCAGCGCCAGATCCAAGACAGATCCGGAGTACAAGGCACAGGCTATGGAGGCTACCTTTAAGCTGCAGAACGGCGTGAGAGGTTACCGCGCCCTGTGGAAGCACATCCTCAATGTCTCTGTTTCCGATCTGAAGAAGAATTACGGCAGCCTGAACGTAGAGTTTGACCTGTGGAAGGGTGAAAGCGATGTCCATGACCGTATCCCCGGCATGGTGGCATATATGAAGGATGGCGGTTATGCCCATGAAAGCGAAGGCGCGCTGGTGGTGGATGTCAAAGAGGAGACGGACACCAAGGAGATCCCTCCCTGCATGATCTTAAAATCCGACGGGGCAGCCCTGTACAATACCACCGATCTGGCTACCATCATGGAACGTATGGAACTGTATCAGCCGGATGAGATGATCTATGTGGTGGACAAGCGTCAGGACCTGTATTTTGATCAGGTATTCCGCTGTGCCCGTAAGACCAAGCTGGTAAAGCCTGAGACAAGCCTGAAGTTCGTGGGCTTCGGCACCATGAACGGCAAGGACGGCAAGCCCTTCAAGACCCGTGAAGGCGGTGTTATGCGTCTGGAGAACCTGATCCGCGAGACCAGGGAAGAGATGTATAAAAAGATCCTGGAGGGAAGAGATATGCCGGAAGAGGAAGCTGCGGCGGTGGCAGAGCTGGTGGCAGTGTCCGCGTTGAAGTACGGCGATCTGTCCAACCAGGCATCCAAGGATTATATTTTTGATATTGAGAGATTTACTTCCTTCGAGGGAGATACCGGTCCCTATATTCTGTACACCATCGTGCGCATCAAGTCCATCCTGAGCAAATATGCGGAGCAGGGTGGCGATTGGAGTGCGGCAGAGCTGAAGGCAGCGTGCAATGATTCCGAGAAGGCGCTGATGCTCCAGCTCACCCAGTTCAATGCCATGATGCAGAACGCAGGGGAAGAGATCGCTCCTCACAAGGTATGTGCTTATATTTATGATCTTGCCAATGCCTTCAACCATTTCTACCATGAGACCAAGATCCTGGCAGAGGAGGATGAGGACAGAAAGGCAGGACTTATCGCACTGCTTTTACTGACCAGAGATATTCTGGAGACCAGCATCGACGTGCTCGGTTTCTCCGCACCTGAGAGAATGTAAGGCTGACGCTTTGAAAAACGTTTTCGGAGGTTGTTTCTATGGAAAGAGAATATGAATTTTGCCCCTGGAAGATACTTGATAAGAAAACACCCGAGCAGCTTGCTCATCAGCAAAAGCTGAAAGAAAACGGTACCCTTACGGCGGTGGGAGAGAACAGTCATATCTCTCCCCTTGCCGATATCTGCTTTTCCAGGCTTTCCGTAGGATCCGGCTGTGTTGTGGGTGCAAATGCGCTAATCCGACATGCGGAAATTACCATGGGCGATAACTGCTCCGTCAATTCTTACTCCTATCTTCAGGGTAAGATTACCATGGGAAATTACGTCCGGATCGCACCCAAGGTTACGATCTGCGCGTTCAACCACGGGGTTGCAGATATCCATAAGCCCATCGCTTGCCAACCGTGCAGCATCAAAGGCATAAAGATCGGAGACGATGTGTGGGTGGGAGCAGACTCCACCATTCTTGACGGCGTGACCATAGGCAGTCACACAGTGATTGCCGCCGGCAGCGTTGTGACCAAAGATATTCCCGATTATGCCGTTGTGGGAGGGGGCCCCGCCAGACTGATCCGCAATCGGGCAGAAAGTTATTACAAAGACAGGCTTGCTGTTTTCTGCAGCAAGGTGGAAGAGGATCTGGAAGAGATTCTCGATTCCCGCGTGGTGAATGGTGAATACGTGGACGGCAATATCAGCCACCAGCTGCCGTCAAGGGCGTGGTGCGATGCCGTTGAGCTCAGCGCCATGTTTGGCAGAGAGCACTATATCTATGACAAACAGACCATGATTGACAAGATCAGCCGGATGCCCAATGAAACTCTTGACTATTCCGTGCTGAGCATCGGCTATGCCCTGGAAAACCTGGGTTCCCATATCAGACAGCCCTATAGAATGGCGGATGGGCTTTCCGGAGATGCTCTTAAGAAATGGCTCTCCGAGTGCAGCTGGGCAGGAAATCCCTGGGGGGCAGGAAATGCCGTGGACATATTGGGCACTGTATTTTACCAGAACAAGAAATATTTTGGCCTGGAAGCCGATACCGATACACTTTTTGACTGGCTGAACGAGAATGTCAATCCCCGGTATGGCATGTGGACCGGGACTGATAACCTGGGACTTACCGTGAACGGCTACTACCGCCTGACCCGCGGTTCTTATGCACAGTTCAATCAGCCGTTACCCATGCCGGAGAAAGCTATCGATACCGTGCTTTTACGGGCAAAAGAAATTGACGGCGAACGCTTCCACGCCTGCAATGTGCTGGATATCATCCATCCGCTGTGGCTCCTGAAAAAGCAGTCGAATCACAGACTGTCGGAAGGCAAGGAGCTTGCCGTGGCATGGATTGAAAAGATCCTGGATCACTATGTGTCCGGACAAGGTTTTGCCTTTGCGCTGGCGGACACGGAGCACACCTCCCTGATGGGTACCGAGATGTGGCTGTCGATTCTGTATCTTGCCTGCGACTATCTGGAGATTGCGCATCTGCTCAGCTATGAGCCCAAGGGAGTACACAGGCTGCACACCGATATTTAGGCGGTGTCGCATCCTGAAATTTCGATGTTTTATTGTGTAAAAAAAATTGAAAAAGATGTTGACAAAAGTATCATCTCATAGTATACTAACAAAGTCGGTTGCGACAGCGATCGACGAATGGAATCTTAGCTCAGCTGGGAGAGCATCTGCCTTACAAGCAGAGGGTCATAGGTTCGAGCCCTATAGGTTCCACTACCAACGAAAGTTGGCAATATGGCGAGATAGCTCAGTTGGCTAGAGCATACGGTTCATACCCGTAGTGTCGAGGGTTCAAATCCCCCTCTCGCTATTCTAAAACCCTTGATGATTCAAGGGTTTTTCTTTATCATGTCACATTTCATGTCATATATTTTTCAAGAAGTCTTAACAGTGGTATTTTGCTTTGTCAGATATTCCCCTTTTTATCTTTTTCTTGCCTCTTGCTGATGAAAATCCTTGGAGTTTCTATATACCTGTCGGACGAGAAAGTCGTTGTTATCTTCTGACTCATATCAAGCAGAACAGAATTATCATGATGTGCCTCCGGTTGGGCGGTTGCTACGAAAAGGCAAATTAGTAAAAAAGAATTTTTGGAGAGTATTACAAATAAAAGGAAACTGATATATTAATGCATTGATTGTAGAAGAGGTACAGATTTGGCAGATTTTAGGACGCTTGGCAAAATAAAACTGGATCCAGTGGAAAAAGAATTTGGTAAAATAATGACTGATGAGATTGTTGTTACCGATGAGCGTCTGGCACATATCAGGGAGCGGCATCCCGACGATTATGATTTATTTGAGCGATATGGAGTAGATTGTGTCTCTGATCCGAACTTAATTATCAGGGACAAGAATAATTTCGGCACAGTATTTATGGTCAAAAAATTACCCGATACTAACCTGAATGTAGTTGTCAGGGTGGCCTTGGAGACAGACAAAAATGGTTTGAAAAATTCAGTTATGACGTGTTACCGTATACGCGACAAGAATCTAAAAAAGCTTATAGAGAAGAACAGGGTACTTTACAAAAAAGAATAATCTATGTATAATGAGTATATACTATAAGGGCTTTACCCAAAGAGTTATTGAAGTAGAGAATGTGCTGCTACGCACCCTATGGGTCAAAAGAAATGTGGGAGGGGGCACACCCACCGATAATTCTTTGGTTTAGCATAAAAGTGTTTACGATACCATCTGTCGGTTTGGCAGGTGGTATTTTTATTTTCTCCACGTTTTTAAACATATTTTATTGGTAAACTATATTTGGAAGGGTGGTGTTTAATATGAGAAAGATCACGAATAATCTTGTGGCAAAATTCAGGAATTTCTTGATTGAAGACGAAAAATCAGCTGTGACAGTAGAGAAGTATATAAGGGATATCAACTCTTTTGCGTTATGGGCAAAGGGAAATGAAATAACCAAGGCCATAGTGCTTGCATATAAGCAGATGCTGTTGGAAAAGTATGCTCCGGCCAGTGTGAATTCCATGCTGTCTTCGTTGAACAGCTTCTTTGCCTATAATGAGTGGTACGATTGCCGTGTGAAAACCCTGAAAATTCAGAGGCAGATATTCCGGGGGAAGGAAAAAGAACTCACAAAAGCAGAATACGAGCGGTTACTCAGAGCTGCAAAACAGAAGAACAACCTGAGACTATACTATGTGATGCAGACTATTTGTTCCACCGGAATCAGAATTTCTGAGTTAAAATATGTAAGCTGTGATGCTGTAAAACGGGGAAGTGCAGAGATCAACTGTAAAGGCAAAATCCGGGTTGTCATGTTCCCGAAAGAGCTTTGCAGGATGCTGACGGTGTATATGAAAGAGAATCATATCAAATCGGGAAGCGTTTTTGTGAGCAGATCAGGCAAACCCCTTGACCGCAGTAATATGTGGAGTGATATGAAAAAGCTGTGTGACAGAGCAGGTATTTCCAGGGAAAAAGTATTTCCTCATAATTTAAGACATCTTTTTGCATTCACGTATTACTCTGTTCAAAAGGATATCATCAGGCTTGCTGATATCCTGGGGCACAGTAATGTAAACACCACGAGGATTTATACGATGGAGAGCGGAGAAACCCATAGAAAGCAAATTCAGAAACTGGGTTTGCTGTTGTGTTGAATATGGGGCGAATGAACAAAGAGTCCGCTTGCGGACTCTCGCGCCGAGCGCGGTCGCGAAAGCGACATTTACCCTGTACGCGCGAGTGCGCATCCCTGCGGAGCATTTTTATGTAGCAGGAAATTCAGAGGAATTTTCTGCTACATAAAAAACCACATAATTCTTATTATGTGGTGCAGTGTTCTTTGATCTTCAAATGCCTGGAAAAAGCCCGGAAACATTATATTCAGGCTGGGCAGAAAAGAGAGGGAAAAGTATGTTTTGTTCAAATTGTGGAAAAGAAGTACAGGACGGGCAGTCTTTTTGCCCCAATTGCGGTGCGGCAACAGCAGGAACCCAGAAAGCCGGAACAGTACCGGTCGGCAATATTTCGGCA
>JAZRCR010000024.1:0-13013 GCA_045659805.1 Acetatifactor sp. | reverse complement strand
AGCTGACCACAGGTGCACAGGTAGAGGCGGCTGAGGAGGCTTGCAATCAGTATCTTGGAACCACCACCAGTACCTTTGTGACCAATGCTACTTCCGGCTTTGAAATTGCATACAAATATGCAGGCCTTAAGGCTGGTGATGAAGTTATCGTTCCTGCAATCACCTTCGTGGCAACCATGGCTTACCCTCTTGCAGTAGGTGCAAAGCTGGTATTTGCAGATGTTGATCCCAAGACCATTAACATGGACCCTGCTGACGTGGCAAGAAAGATCACCGACAAGACCAAGATGATCGTTCCCGTACATATCGGTGGTTATCCCGTAGACATGGATCCTATCATGAAGCTGGCCAAGGAGCACAATATCCTGGTACTGGAAGATGCCGCTCACGCATTCGGTGCAATGTACAAAGGCAAGAAGATCGGTACCATCGGTGATTTCGCTGCATTCAGTTTGCATGAAGTTAAGAACATTACCTCCTTCGGTGAGGGCGGTATTGCTACCACCAACATTCCCAATTTTGGAGACCATATGAAGCGTGCCCGTTTCCTGGGTCTGGATTTCTCCGCGCCCATCAAGAACTGGCTGTATAACATCACTCCGATCCCCGGCAAGGAAGAGCCTTTCGTGGCACTGAATTATTCTCCTACCGAGATTCAGGGTCTGGGTCTGAAGCTGCAGATCGCAAGAAACGAAGAGATCATTGATACCCGTCGCAAAGCGGCTGAGTATCTGAACAGCAGATTGGAAGGCGTTGAGGGTATCATTCCCCAGGATCTGGGCAACGACGAGATCAAGCCTACCTTCCATCTGTATCTGCTGCAGATCGATCCTGAGATCGTAGGAGGCGATGTACAGGTTCTGAAGAAGAAACTGGAAGAGAAGGGCGTTACCAACATTCCTCATTTCGGACCTCTGTACAGATTCAAGGTGGTTGCTGACATGGGATACGATTCCGATGAGATCGCTAAGCAGTGTCCTGTATGTGAGGAAGTATTCTACCGCAGATTTACACACCTGCCTCTGTACGGCCTGAGCGATGAGCAGCTTGAGTACATGGCAGATGCTATTCTGGAATCCGTAGCTGAGATGAAGGAAGGAAGATAATATGAGCAAGATTTTTCCGGTACCGGTAAAAGAAGAATACAGAGACGGCTTTTATACTTTAAAAGAGACCTCGAAAGAGGAAAGCCTGTTTGACTTTTACAACAAGGTGAAGGAAGGCAACGCAGATATTACCTATGTGCAGTGCGCAGCCCTCAAAAAGGAGGGCTACGAGCTCTGCGCAGAGGCAGACGGCGTTGTGATCCAATATGCCGATGAGGCGGGTAAGTTCAGAGCCCTGACCACTTTGAGACAGCTGATCGAAGACGGTAAGCTGCCCTTTGTCAGTGTTCTGGATTATCCTCAGTTTGAAAACAGAGGATATATGCTGGACATCAGCGGCGGCCGCATGCCCAAGGTGGAGACCATCACCTGGCTCATCGACCTGCTTGCCGATCTGAAATATAATGAACTGCAGCTGTATATGGACAGCTTTGTATTTAAGTATGATGCCTTTCCGGAGTATACCGCAGATTTTGACTGCCTGACCCCGGAAGATATCGAGTATCTGGATCAGTACTGCTATGACAGATTTATTGAGCTGGTACCCAACCAGAACGGCTTCGGTCACATGGAAGCATGGCTAGACTATCCGGAGTTCAAGCATCTGGCACTCACTGACGGTACCAACCGTCCCGACTCTCTGAATCCTTTGCTGGATGAGAGCCTGGAGTTTGTGGATAAGCTGTACGGTTCCTTGCTTCCTCATTTCCGCTCCAAACGCATCAACATCGGTCTGGACGAGGTTACAGGGCTGGGCAAATATCAGTCTGAGGAAGCCTGTAAGGAATTCGGTATTGCCAATGTGTTCATGGATTATATGAACAAGCTCACCCAGCTGTGCGAGAAGAAGTACGGCAAGACTGTAATGTTCTGGTCCGATATGATTACCAAATATCCGGAGGTCCACTCCAGGATTCCCAAGAATGCCGTCGCTTTGAACTGGGGCTATGACCTGATCACTTCCCAGTTGATGGAAGGCCGCTGCATCGCTATGAAAGAACTGAATGTTCCTTTCTATGTGTGCCCGGGCAACTCTTCATGGCTCAGCTTCACCGGAAGATTTGATGTCATGAGCTTTAATACCCGTACGCTTGGCGAAGTGGGACGTGAACACGGTGCCATCGGTTATCTGATGACAGACTGGAGCAGCGGCGACGCTCATATGCACAATATGGTCTGGGGACTGGTTCCTGCTGCCCTTGCAGGCCAGTATGCCTGGAATGTAGGTGCGTACCAGAACGGCGGAACTCTTAAGAATGATTATATCTATGCAGCACAGGATTACATAGACAGGAACGTATTCGGCGGAGTCAAGGTATCCAGGCTTCTTTACCGTATCCAGCAGTATTATCTGTATGAGCCCGAGAGACTGCACAGCTCCTCCATGTGCTGCTTGATCTTCAAGCTACCGCTGGATAAGACGGAGTATCCCGGCTTCTTTGACCTGAAAAAGTGTGGCGATGACTTCTATTTTGACAATGTTATAGAGTACATGAAGAAGAATCTGGATGCAGTTAAGAATCTGGAATTTGATGAGAGATGGAAGCGTGAGATCAAGGTAAATGCCAACATGGTCATCATGGCAACAGAGCTTCTGAAAGTCCGGATGCACCAGAAGGTAAGCCCTGAGCAATGTGAGTATCTGTGCAATTACATCGATGAGATTGCTGCAGAACATAAAGAACTCTGGCTATTCCGCAATTATGAAAAGGGTATCGAGATTTTCCTGGGACAGCTGGAAGACAAGAAACAGCAGCTTCGTGAGCTCTGCGCAGAATAGGAGGAACACTATGAAGATTAAATGGGGTGTGATCGGATGCGGCGGTATCGCTGACCGCAGAACTTTGCCCGGCATGATGCTGGCTGACAATGCACAGCTGGTTGCAGTGATGGACGCTGACAAAACTGCCGCTGAGCGCGTGGCTGAAAAGTACGGTGCAGAGTATGCATTCGACAATTATGAAGATCTGTTAAAACTGGATGAAATTCAGGCGGTTTATATCGCGTCGCCGGTATTCTGTCACAAGGAGCAGTGTATCGCTGCGGCCAAGGCAAAGAAAGATATCCTGATCGAGAAACCGATGGCGTTGAGCGTAGCGGATGCGGAAGAACTGGCAGCAATCTGTGAGGCGGAGGGCGTGAAGCTGGGCGTTGGACTTATGATGCGCTTCCACAGCTATCACCAGAAGATCCGCGAGCTGATTGCAGAGGGTAAGCTGGGTGAGATCGTGTCTGCCCGTGCACAGCTGACCTGTTGGTATCCTCCCATGGAAAACTGCTGGAGACAGGACAGAAGCCTGTCCGGCGGCGGAGCTATGATGGATATGGGTATTCACTGTATCGACCTGATCCGTTATATCACCGGCCTTGAGATCGCAGAAGTAAAGGGAATGGCAGGCAATCAGGTATTTGACTATTCCGTTGAGGATGCGGGAGCTGCCATTTACAGGATGGAGAACGGTGCTCTCTGCTATGTGGATGCCAACTTCAATATTCCCGATGCCGCTGCAAAGTGTAAGCTGGAGTTCTACGGTACCAAGGGAAGTGTTTTTGCGGAAGGAACCATCTCTCAGGTGGAAGGCGGCCGCATTGAGGTTCTCTGCATGGAGGAAGTGGGCGGTTACGACGCTTCCCAGAACAGAGAAGAGATTATGCCCTTGGAGATCAATGTGGAATTTGGTAATATGTATACCAAGGAGATTGAGGCTTTCGGTCGCGCGGTAGCCGGTGAGGGAGAGATCCCGGTAACGGCAGCGGATGCCATCAAGTCTCAGAGAGCAATCGAAGCTCTTTACTGTTAAAAAACAGGAGGATTCATGATGAATGCAAATAACATAACGATTCCCGCAGCTATGCAGCTTCTGGTGGACGATGTGGGTTGGATGGACGGCCGCATCCCTTACTGGGCTGATTGGAATCCCAACAGGACCGGTATGCCCAGAAAGCATGTGCTGGAAGATTATATCGCACTGAACGAGATCGGCCGTGCCATCGGCATGAAGATCAATGTACTGTTTGTAATAGGAGAGTGGGATAAATATAACAAGCTTCAGAAGGTGCCTTATGCAACGAGACCCGGCTGGGACCATACACAGTTCCTTGATGAGGAAGAAGCTGTGAAGATCAGAGATTATCTGAATACCTGTGAGTATATTGAGATCGGTCTCCACGGAACTTTGCACGAGGCATGGGATGAGAACGGTGAGTATGTGGGCGGTGAGTTTTCCCTGACCAAGGATTTTCTGCCCAGAAGTACCAAACCGACCCCGCCGAAGGTACCGGTACCGGAATGGTATATGAGAGCGCATCTGGATGCTTTCATGGAGCTGTACAAGGATTGGGGATTTACTCAGGAGATCCGCAGCTTTACCTGCCCCGGTGAGTGCTGCGGTGCATACGACACAGATTATTTTGCAAAGACTCTCAGCGAGTACGGCATCAAATACTGTCACGAAGGCGATGCCATGCCCATGAGCTTTGCCAAGGACGGTATCATATCCAATACCAGGACGGCATGTCTTGCTCCCTGGGAGGCATACGATATCAATCCTGCAAAACTTCCTGTTTTTCAGCCGGATGAAGCTGCAATGATGGGTGCTCACTGGCCTAATTTCTTAAGATATGATCCCGATGAGAATCTGGAGCGCTTAGACGCCTGGAAAGCATACTTTGAGCGCCATGCGGAAGTGTTTGGCATCATGATCTCCGGAGATCTTGCCATGGCACATCATCAGCTGCTGTACCGGAAATTCGGCACGTTGGAAGAGTGTGACGGACGGATAAAGATTGATCTTTCCAAGGTGGATGAGATGGCCCCCTGGGCGCCGAAGGAGCCCCTTTACATCAGCGTGAAGCACGGTTCCGATCCTGTGACCTGTGAGGGCGGAATCCTCACAGAGTACGAAAGCCGCAAGGAATTCAAGACATACAAGATCGAGCGTACGGATGCAAGTGTTATTTATCTGCAGTAACTCTGCGACATAAAATATGGCATAAAAAAGAGTGCGGCAGGCATGGCAAAAAGCTGTGCCTGCCGCATTCTTTTTTTGTGCTTTTTCCCCTTGTAAATTCCCAAGGATTCCATTACAATAAAAATGTATCTTCATAGAGAGGCAGCCCTGCTTTCTGCGGTTTGGCGTGACGGCCAAAAGCCGGAAGGAGAGGGAACTATGTGGAAAATAAGTAAAAAGATAAAAGTGCTGCTCTGGATTGTCCTGGCTGTGACGGCTTTGTGTGGCTGCCGGGGCAGTGAGGAGTTGTTTTTGTTAGAGGGTACCGGGGAGTCTGTCGGGTTGTGGGATGCGGAAATGTCTGACTCCCAGCAGACACAAGTACAATCGGCGGAGCCGGCTGCAATCTATGTCCATGTCTGCGGTGCGGTGGTCAGTCCCGGTGTGGTCACAGTTCCGGCGGGAAGCAGAGCGGAGGCCGCGGTGGAGGCGGCAGGAGGTTTTGCGGCTGAGGCAGATACGGCATATGTGAATCTGGCAGCAGCGCTTGTTGACGGAGAGCAGTTGTATATTCCGACCAAGGCAGAAGGGCAGGAACTCAAGAAACGGAAGTCTGATGAGGAAAGCGGTCTGACAAATCTGAACACCGCAGGGGAAGAAGAGCTTTGCGGGTTGCCGGGTATCGGGGAATCCAAAGCCGGTGATATCGTTGCTTACAGGCAGCAGCACGGCAGTTTTTCAAAAATAGAGGATATCATGCAGGTCCCGGGGATCAAAAGCAGTGTTTACGGCAAGATAAAGGACCTGATTACGGTAGATTAAGGGAGGATAAAAAATGACAGGGAAGAAAGTATTGGTAGTGGACGATGAAAAGCTGATCGTCAAGGGGATCAGATTCAGCCTGGAACAGGAAGGCATGAAGGTGGACTGTGCTTACGACGGAGAAGAGGCTGTGGAGAAGGCGCGCGACGGTCAGTATGATATCATTTTGCTGGATGTGATGCTTCCGAAGCTTACAGGATTTGAGGTCTGCCAGCAGATCAGAGAGTTTTCAGGGGTACCTGTCATTATGTTGACGGCAAAGGGCGATGATATGGATAAGATCCTTGGTCTGGAATACGGCGCAGACGATTATATCACCAAGCCTTTCAATATCCTGGAGGTCAAGGCTCGCATTAAGGCCATCCTGAGGCGGATGGATTCCCGCAGAGAGAAAGACGAGGAGTCCGGTGTCATTGAAAGCGGTGAGCTTAAGCTGGACTGTGATGGGAAAAGAGCCTATATCAGTGGCAAGGAGATCGGTCTGACGGCGAAAGAGTTTGAGGTGTTGGAGCTTTTGATGAGGAATCCCAACAAGGTATACGGACGCGAGAATCTGCTGAAGCTTGTGTGGGGTGCTGATTATCCCGGAGATGTGCGTACCGTGGATGTACACATCAGAAGACTGCGGGAGAAAATAGAAGCGAGTCCCAGCGAGCCCAGGTATGTGCATACCAAATGGGGCGTAGGGTATTATTTTTTTAATGCGTAATGCATGACGGAGCGAAAGGATGCTTGCAAAGATCAAAGAAAACCTATTGCGGATTTTATTATTGGTGCGCAGTCTTCGGGCGCGCATCTTTTTTATAGTGCTTGCCGTAGGCCTGATTCCCAGCATGCTTCTCAGGTACGGTATTTTGGATAATTATGAGGAACATGCGGTGAAGCTGAGAAGTAATACGGTGCAGAATCAGCTCCGTATCCTGGCAGATCATTTGATCAGTAAGAATTACCTGGAGAATTACAGATTGATGGATGCCCAGGCAGCCGCGACCAAAGAAGTGATCAACGCGGAACTGGAAATGCTCTCCAATCTCTACGACGGAAGAGTGCTGATCATTGACAGCAGTTTTAAGGTGATCAAGGATACCTACGGGATCAGCGAAGGCAAGAATATTGTGTCGGAAGAGGTTATCAGGTGTTTTAAGGGCGAAAGCACCTCTAATTATGACAAAGAAAATGGTTACATCGAGATGACAACACCCATCATTGTCAACAGTACAGTGACACAGAACCGCGACGGCGTTAATGTGCAGGTGGAAAAGCCTGTGGTTGTGGGAGTGATGCTGACCAGTATTTCCAATGCCAATATCACAGATACCATGGAGATTCTGAACCATAAGGCCATCATACTGGAGACATTGATGATCATAGCCATTGTGGCTGTGGCGATAGTGCTTTCCGAAGTGCTGGCAAGGCCGTTTAACCGGATAACACAGGCAATCAACGAGGTAAAAGAGGGCTACAGCGACGAAGCTATTTCCGTGCCGGATTATCTGGAGACGATACACATCGTAGATGCATTCAACCAGATGCTGCACAGGATGAAAGTTCTGGATGAATCCAGGCAGGAATTTGTGGCAAACGTGTCACATGAGCTGAAGACCCCTCTGACTTCCATGAAGGTATTGGCGGACTCTCTGGTTACCCAGGATAATGTGCCGGCAGAACTGTACCGGGAATTCATGGAGGATATTGTGTCGGAGATCGACAGAGAGAATCAGATCATTACGGATCTGCTGGCTCTGGTAAAGATGGATAAGAAGGTACAGGACCTGAATATTTCCACTGTGAACATCAATGATCTTACAGAACTGATATTAAAACGGTTACGCCCCATTGCGCGCAAAAAGGACGTGGAAGTGGTGTTTGAGAGTAACAGAACAGTTGTTGCGGAAGTGGACGAAGTGAAGTTGACACTGATCATGTCAAATCTTGTGGACAATGCTATTAAGTACAACAGAGAGCATGGCAGTGTCAAAGTTGTTCTTGACGCGGATCATCAGTTCTTTACCTTTGAAGTGAGTGATACCGGAATCGGTATTCCTGAGGATTCTCTGGCACAGATCTACGAGAGATTTTACCGTGTGGACAAATCTCACTCCAGAGAAATCGGAGGAACCGGTCTGGGACTGGCCATCACAAAGAATGCAGTCCTGATGCACAGGGGTTCCATTACGGTAACCAGTACAGAAGGGGAAGGAACTGCCTTTCTGGTAAAGATCCCGCTGAAGATCATTCAGCAGAGAGACAACCTGTAGTTATTATTTAGGAGGAAGCATTTGTTGAAAAGGATAATCAGTATTGCTTTGATCATATGCTGCTTTGCGGGGCTGACTGCCTGCAGGAGGAAAACAGACGATTCCGGGGCGGTGATGCAGGCCTATTATATCAGCAACACGGAGAACAGCGTGGAAGCAAGAGAGTTGCACCTTGTTACGGACACCGCTGAAAAGCAGGTGGAGGAAGTGCTGGAGGCTCTTGCCACAGTGCCTGTAAAGCTGGAATACAAAGCACCGCTTTCCATGGGTTTTTCCCTTTTGAACTACCGTCTGAATAACGGTACGCTGATACTGAATATGGACTATCATTATTATGATCTGACACCTTCCACTGAGATACTGGTGAGGGCTTCGCTTGTCTATTCCATGACACAGATAGAAAACGTGAACTATGTGAACATTCTGGTGGAGGGGGAGCAACTCAGAGACAGCCTTAACAATCTTGTGGGCGCCATGAACGCAGAACAGTTTATCAATAATGCCGGAAGTGAGATCGGCAATTATGAAACTGCCGATCTGGTATTGTATTTTGCAAATGAAGCCGGAGACAGTCTGATCGAAGTGAAGCGCAGCAAAGCCTACAATACCAATATATCTTTAGACAGGCTTGTGGTGGAGGAACTGATCGCCGGGCCGACTTCTACGCAGGAGGGCGTATACCCCACGGTGAACCCCGACACGAAGGTGGTGTCGGTAGTGACCAAAGACGGTGTTTGTTATGTAAATCTGGATCAGACTTTTCTGAATCAGGTTTATAACGTGACGGCAGATGTGACAATTTATTCCATCATCAATTCGCTGGTAGAGCTGAGTAATGTAAATAAGGTTCAGATATCCATAAACGGTGATACGTCGATAGTTTACCGTGAGAAATATCATTTCAATACAATGTTTGAAAGAAATCTGGACCTGGTTGGCAATTTGAAAGAATAGGGGGAAGTGAATGAAACGACCTTTGGCAACGGCCGCATTGGTGACCGCGCTGGTCCTGATGGGTCTGCTGATGTGCGGGGATTCTCCGCCGCGGGAACTTTTCCCGGACGGGGAAGACCTGACGCTGACGGGTCGGGTGTACGATGTGCAGCAGCGCGACGGATACGGAACGCGTCAGCTTTGGATCTATCTGGATGTAAATCTTTCTTATCATTTGATCTGTCAGACAGACGATTCTTATCGCCCGCGGATGGGCAGTCTGGTTCAGGTGACAGGTCAGTTCGAATCTTTTTCCCACGGAACCAATCCCGGACAATTTGATCAACACGATTACTATGCAGCTTTGAAGATCGGCGGCATTGTTAAGAATGCCCGTATAACGGCTGTAAGCAGTGATTACAGCGTGATAAAAGAGGCGCTGTATAGCCTGAAAAAGCACTGGAAGGAGCGGCTATACCGATGCTTTCCGGAAAAGGAGGCATCTATCCTAAGTGCTATGCTGTTGGGAGATAAAACACAGCTTGACAGGACTACCAAAGATTTGTATCAGAAGAACGGCATCATACATATTCTGAGCATATCCGGCCTCCATATCACACTGATCGGAATGGGGCTATACCGGTTGCTGCGCCGCATGAGAGTGCCTGTTATTCTTGCGGCGGCGGGCGGCGGGCTGCTGCTTTTTCTGTATGGAATCCTTACGGGGATGGGTGTATCGGCAGTGAGAGCCATCTGCATGTATCTGGTCCGGATGCTTGGGGTGGCTCTGGGAAGGACCTACGATATGCTGACGGCCCTTGGCTTTGCGGCAATCCTGATGCTGCTCGGAAGACCGGCATATCTTGGCCACGCAGGTTTTTTACTGTCCTTTGGGTCCATTTGCGGAATCGGAATTCTGCTTCCTGTCTTCAGTGCAGAGGAGGATGAGGAGGAATCAGGCAAAAGGGAATCACTGAGACGTCTTGCGCTGCAGACGGTAAAGTACATCAGGAAACTGGCGGCTCCGGGATGTGCGGTCACTTTGATGACCCTTCCCATTCAGTTGTATTTTTACTATGAGGTGCCGGTTTATTCTCTGGCACTGAATCTGTTGGTACTGCCTTTTGTGGGAATTGTGATGACTGTCGGGCTGGTTGTGATGTTACTGCCGGGAATGGGATTTGTGGGGCAGGTGGATGTGCTGATCCTGAACGCATACGAGTGGCTGTGCGAATTGTTTCAGGAACTGCCCTTCCGTATGTGGAATCCAGGGGCGCCTGACAATCTGCAGATCCTGATCTATTATGTGCTTTTGCTCTTTGCCTTTCTCTGGCGGGGCGGCAAAGCAAAAAAGATTTTCGTCCTTGCAAAGCTCATCCGCGGGTTGGCAGTGGCAGGTGCATTGTTTTGCCTGGGGTTTTGCCGGCATCCGGACCTGTCTGTGACCTTTCTTGATGTGGGGCAGGGGGACTGTATCTGTGTGCAGGCGGGGAAAGAAGTCTATCTGTTTGACTGCGGCAGCAGCAAGGATAAGGTGGGGGAGAATATTTTGCTCCCTTACCTGAAACACCAGGGGATAAGGAGGCTTGGAGGAGTCTTTGTATCTCATCCGGATAAGGATCATGTGAGCGGCATCCTGGAGCTGCTTACCTTCAGTGAGATGGAGAACATCCGGATTGACCGACTGATCCTTCCGGGTATTGCATGGGAAAGCAGAGAAAGTGAATTTGCAGAGATCCTTCGGGCGGTGGAGGCTATGGGAGAGGCAAAACCTCAGGTAATCTATATGTCCCGGGGAGACAGTCTGAAAAGCGGAGAAGTGAGCCTTACCTGCCTGCATCCTCAGACGGGGAGTGCTGTCACGGAATCCAATGTCTATTCCCAGTGCTTTCTGGTGGAGTACGGTGACTTTTCCATGTTGCTCACGGGAGATGTGGAAGGGGAGGGGGAGGACCTTCTGATGCGGGAGCTTTTACAAAGAGAGGTGGACAGCATTGACATACTGAAGGTGGCGCACCACGGTTCCCGGTTTTCCACCGGGGAGGAATTGCTGGCCCTTATTAAGCCCCGGATGGCAGTGATATCCTGTGGGGAGGATAATCTCTATGGCCACCCTCATAAGGAATTGCTTGACCGGCTTGAGGCGGTGGGCTGCGGGATTTACCGGACACCGGAAACCGGTGCTGTAACAATCTCTGTCAGCAAAAGAAACATGAAAATAAAGTACTTTCTGCAGTGATGCGTTATCTTACTTTCTCAGAAAAGGATGAATTGACAAGGAGAGCGATGAATCCTATAATGATAACATAACCGTTAAAAGTTCAGGCAGATAGGGAAGAAAAAATGCAGCGTATTAATGAGGATATCAAGACCGGCAATCTGAGGCAGATCTATCTTCTGTATGGGGAGGAGAGATACCTTCGCAGACAGTACCGTGACAGGCTGAAAGCAGCACTGTGCACGAAAGGAGATACCATGAACGTCCATTTCTATGAGGGAAAGGACGTGAATGTGGGGGAGATCATCGACCTTGCCGAGACCTTGCCTTTTTTTTCAGATCGAAGAGTCATCTTTGTGGAAAACAGCGGACTTTTCAAGTCCGGCGGGGAACGGATGGCCGAGTATCTGGCCGAACCCAACGAGACCGCTTATTTTGTGTTTGCGGAAAGTGAGATTGACAAGCGAAGCAAGCTTTTTAAGACAGTCCAGGCTTCCGGCTGTGCAGTGGAATTTACGGTTCAGGATGAGAGCACACTTAAACGCTGGATTGCCGGCGTCCTGAAAAAAGAGGGGCTTCGCGTTACGGAAAATACGGTGAATCTGTTCCTGCAGAAAACCGGGACAGACATGGACAATATCTATATGGAGCTGGAGAAGCTGATCTGTTACTGCATGGGCAGAGACGTGGTGGAAGCTGCCGATGTGGAGGCGGTATGCACTAACAGGATCACCAACCATATCTTTGATATGGTCGATGCCATCGCAAACAGACAGCCCCGCAATGCGTTGAAGCTCTATTATGACTTGCTGGCGCTGAAAGAGCCGCCTATGAGAATCCTCTTTCTCATTGCAAGGCAGTGCAACACGCTCCTCCAGATAAAAGAACTTAAGACCAAGGGATTTGACAACAAGACCATGGGCAGCAAGGTTGGCCTGCCACCCTTCGTGGTCGGAAAATATGTCACACAGGCATCGCGCTTCCGTACAGCGGACTTGAAGAAGGCTGTAGAGAAATGCGTGGAGGCGGAGGAAGCCGTGAAGACCGGACGGCTGAACGACGTGATGAGCGTGGAAATCCTCATACTGTCGGTATTTCCGGAGTAAATGATTGAAAGTAAGATAAATATTGGATTTAGTAGAAGGCTTGCAAAATTGCAGGCCTTTTTATTTTGAGGTGCGTTTATTGGACTTAACAAATGCTATAGTAGTATCAGAAAGAGAGAGGCAGTGTGTTAAGCGGAAAGGAGCAACACTATGACTTATATTAAGAAGACTACATTATTTGCGGTAACGACTATCATCCTTGTTCTGATCGTAGCATTTTTTATCAGTGCCACCGTGGTGTGCGAGAGCAGTATCGATGAACAGGCGCAACGTCAATATCAAAAGACCCTGGAAAAAGAATATGTGGAAGAGCTCCGCGGTTATCTTGCAGGGCAGGGCTATCATAACAGTGGTGTCACACTGACCAGCGTGACCGAAGCGGACGGAAGCCGCACGTATACCGCCACGATCCACCACGCATCCATAGACCGTCTGGACCAGAAAGAACGCGGTGAATTACAGTTGGCGCTTGCGGCCCTTCCCTCATCCATCGAGGATCCTGTTTTCCATGAATTTCTTACCTTAAATTACTAACAAATACATGACAACCAAACAAAATACGGGTATAATGTAACTTGTGAGCAGGAAATCAAGCGCTCACGAAGTGAGCATTTGATTTC
>JAZRCR010000023.1:0-56425 GCA_045659805.1 Acetatifactor sp. | reverse complement strand
CGGTATAGGGCAGGTTACCCACGCGTTACTCACCCGTCCGCCACTAACTTTTAAATCACTAGGTTTCATCAAAAGTCCGTTCGACTTGCATGTGTTAGGCACGCCGCCAGCGTTCATCCTGAGCCAGGATCAAACTCTCATGTTTTAAGTTTGCCTGCCAGTTTCTTCTGGCTTTTGTTCATTCTTAAGATCTTGCAATCCTATCCTGAACTTACTGTGTTTGGGTTGTGACTTTTTAAAGTCACTGTTTGATACGATTCTTCGCATCTCTCTGAATTCTTCCAGAGTTGTTCTCTTAGAATTTTCAGGGTTGCATTACTGTTTATTTGTCAAGGTACTTTGCGCTGCTGTTTTTCGCAGCAACTCTGTTATAATATCACAGAGTTTTTGCTTTGTCAATAGCTTTTCAAAACTTTTTTATGTTTTTATTTCTGCTATCATCTCAGCGGATTTTCATTTTATCACACTGCCTGTCCACTTGTCAACAACTTTTTGTCAACTTCTTCAGGGCGAAAAAAAAGAAATCTCAATTGCTTAAGATTCTCTCTTTTCTTATTGGCAGTGAAACGGAGAAAGAGGGATTTGAACCCTCGCGCCGCGTGAACGACCTACACCCTTAGCAGGGGCGCCTCTTCAGCCTCTTGAGTATTTCTCCTTAATCTGAACTACGTCTCTACCAATATTCCATTGTAGTGCGCTTTCTTACATGCGCAAATGTTATTATACATAAGCTCCGTAACTTTGTCAATTACTTTTTGCTCTTTTTTATCTTTTCTTTTTGCGCACGCTGTAGCCAAATGTACCCAAAGCTTCCCCACACGTATAATACGTTCCGTGAGAATACACCACCGGATCGGCCTTCTCCAAGTGAAATCTGCGCTTCTCATCCATGTATTTTTCATCTGCATGCACTGCCAACACATCTGCTAAAAACAAATCGTGACTTCCCAGATGTTTTACTTCCCTGACACGGCACTCAATGTTGACCGGACTTTCGCCGATTAACGGCGCACTGACCTGGTCAGCCTTTACAGGGGTTAAACCAAGCACTGAAAACTTATCAACATCCCTGCCACTCTTCACACCGCAATAATCCGTGGCGTAAACCAATTCCTTTGTAGTCAGATTCAGCACAAATTCTCCCGTCTCCTTGAGAATCGGATAAGAATACCTTTCCGGTCTGACAGAGATAGAGACCATGGGAGGGTTAGTACAGATCGTCCCGGCCCAAGCCACTGTAATAATATTGTAACGGCCGTTCCCATCTGCCACGCTCACCATCACCACCGGCAAAGGGTATAGCATATTCCCCGGTTTCCACAGCTCCTTGCCCATATCAGATCACACCCAGAAACGTGAGGATCAGAAATGCAGCAGACCCTGCCGTCAGAATCATCGTCAGGATACCTACCGTTAGTATTCCTTTAAAGATACCCGGCGTTTTCTTCACAGCTGAAGCTTCTTCCTTCATAGCCTCGACGGACTGGGCGAGCGCGCTGATAGCCTCGGCGTTCTTAGCAGCTTCATCTACCACCACTGCCTGCACATTACGGTACACCTTTACATTCTCTTTATGAACGTGGTCATTGGTTCCGGCAGCCAAAGCTTCCATGGACTTCTGCAATCTGCCCAAATCTCCCTGCATGGCTAAAATCTGTTTCTGCAGCTTGTCAAATTCCACCTGAAGAACCGCAAGCTCCTCCTGTTGTTTCTTATGAAGCTTCTCGTCGATATCTGCCGATCTGTTAGCCTGAATGATCTCTTCTGCATTCAGCTTCTGCGCAAGCTTATCCATAAAAGCGTCCATCCGTAATTCCTCCCAATGTATGATATTACTTTGAGTGTATCATTTTTTTGATCTGATGACAACCGGAAAGAGAGGGTTTTTAACGGTTTTTGCAGAATACCCACCCTTTCGGAAACAAAAAGGAGCTGTTGTCTTACAGCCCCCTCGCTTCCTTCTCATGTGCAAGATTAAGAATTTCCTCATTCAGAGACAACATTCTGGCATCCAGATCCGATACCATCCTGGAACACTCTATCAATTCACTCCTGATATGCTCCGGTGCGTCTCCTTCAAATTTATAGTGGATCTTATGTTCCAGACTGGCCCAAAAATCCATTGCTACAGTACGTATCTGTACCTCTACCTTCGTGTCTACGATCCTGTCCGAGAGATAGACGGGAACCGTCACGATCATATGATAACTCTTATACCCGCTTGCCTTGGGATATGTAAGATAATCCTTGACCGCCAGCACCTTGATATCTCTCTGGTGGCTGATCATTTCGGCTATGGTATAAATATCTGATGTAAAAGAACAGATAATTCTGATCCCTGCGATATCGTTAATATATCTTACCATATTCTCAATGGTAGACTCGAACCCCTGCCGCTTCAGCTTTTTAACTATACTCTCCGGTGTCTTGATCCGAGACTTGATGTGTTCAATGGGATTGTACTGATGAACATGCTGAAATTCTTCGTTCAAAATCTCCATCTTAGTCTCTACCTGTCTCAATGCCGCGTTATATATCAGGTTGACCTCTTTCCAGCTGTCAATACCTTCTCCTATTCCCTTTAGTTCCATTTTGTTCCTCTTATTACTCGTGTCTGCAGTAGCTTTATCATGAGTATAACACAAAAACTCATAAAAATGTATATTTTTCACAAATAATTAATCCTTTTTTTAGAATACATTATAATTTAAAATTGTGGCCACATTATCAAGTCTATTCCCATCTTACGCAAGATAGAACTTGTCTTTGGTCATTTCATGGGCTATACTTAAATAACCGGACTGATCCGCTCTGACAGACAAGGAGGCATAACATGTTTCGATTATGGGCAAAACTATGGAAAGACAACCGCCTGCTCAGTGATACGGTGATCACAGACGACAGTGCAGATACCAGAACACACAAAATCTTTCATGCACTGGATCAAGTCTGCTATCAGTTTGACCTGGGGAAACCTCTCTGGCTGGATGCCACCATACGTGAATTTAAACAGCATGCCAAGGCACGTTTTACACAGGACAGCTTTATGGAAGGGATTCCTTTTGATTATCTGGAGATTCAGGTGATCGAGGAAGACTAACCCCATGCAGTAATATAAAGAATTTGAATGTTTGTATTGACATTCCTTTCCAATTGTTGTAATATCATAACATCTTCATCACATAGTATTTAATACTACATTGTGAAGTTTGTATTATTTTGCTACTGGTATTTATATCTGGATTTGTGTGTACAGAGTTTGGCATATAAAATATTGAATTAGCAGAATAATAAAAATATTTAAACGGAGGTAATATGATGCAGATTACAATAAGAGAACCCGGAAGTGCAATTACCCATTTTATAGGTATGATTTTGGCAATGCTTGTTGCAGTACCCCTTTTAACAAAAGCCGGGATATCCTCAGAATGGCAGAATGTGACTGCCATGGCGATTTTCATGGGAAGCATGGTCCTCCTGTACGGTGCCAGTACACTTTACCATTCTGTCAATCTGACAGGAAGCAGACTGCGAATCTTCAAAAAGATTGATCATATGATGATATTTGTGTTGATCGCAGGCTCTTATACACCGGTATGCCTGATTATCCTGGGCGGTCATATTGGCTATACCATGTTGGCAGTAGTTTGGAGCATTGCTGCTGCAGGTATGCTGATCAAAGCATTCTGGGTCACCTGTCCCAAATGGTTTTCTTCTCTGATCTATATTGCCATGGGCTGGGTATGTGTATTTGTGTTCGGTCATTTGTGGAACACCCTCCCTACTTCCGGTTTTCTGTGGCTGCTTGCCGGAGGTATCATATACACCATCGGAGGTGTGATCTATGCGTTGAAACTTCCTATCTTTAATTCCTGCCACAAATCATTCGGTTCCCATGAGGTATTCCATCTGTTCTGCATCGCCGGTAGTGCCTGTCACTTTATATTCATGTTTTTCTATGTGGCCTGAATATGCGAACTGATATAAAACAAATTAACAAAACGTTAAAACAGCCTTGCAGACAAGCGGAAGTCCGGCTCCCCTTGCCTGCAAGGCTGTTTTCATCGGTATTTATTCATCGTACCCGTTAGGGTTATTTTTCTGCCATCTCCAGGCATCCTCACACATCTCCCTGATTCCGAACTGCGCTACCCAGCCCAGCTCTTCCCGAGCCTTTGCAGGGTCTGCGTAGCAGGCATCAATATCACCTGCCCGGCGCTCCTTGATCACATAAGGGATCTTCACACCGGTTGCCGCCTCAAAATTATTCACAATGTCCAAAACGCTGTAACCGGTTCCCGTGCCCAGATTATAAATCTTAAGCCCTGCATTCTCTTCCACCTTTTTCAACGCCTTCACATGCCCCTTGGCAAGATCCACTACATGGATGTAATCACGGACTCCTGTTCCATCGTGAGTATTATAGTCATTGCCGAATACTCCCAACTGTTTGAGCTTACCCACAGCAACCTGCGTAATGTAAGGCATCAGATTATTGGGGATACCATTGGGATTCTCTCCGATGGTACCGCTCTTATGAGCACCAATGGGATTAAAATAACGAAGCAGGATCACATTCCACTCCCTATCCGCCTTCTGTATATCACTCAGGATCTGTTCCAACATAGACTTCGTCCAACCGTAAGGATTGGTACACGTTCCCTTGGGACACTCTTCGGTAATGGGAACAAACGCAGGATTGCCATACACAGTTGCACTGGATGAAAAGATCAGATTTTTCACTCCATGGTTTCTCATCACATCAACCAGGGTGAGAGTACCGGCAATATTATTCTCATAATACTGCCAGGGCTTCTCCACAGATTCACCAACAGCCTTCAGTCCCGCAAAATGAATCACTGCCTCTATCTTTTCCTTACTGAAAATCTCTTCCAGCGCCTCTCTGTCCAAGATATCTGCCCGGTAAAAAGATACCGGCTTTCCGGTGATCTTTTCCACTCTCTGAAGAGATTTCTCGGAAGAATTGCAAAGATTATCCAATACTACTACATCATAGCCTGCCTCCTGAAGCTCCACAACCGTGTGGCTTCCGATAAAGCCCGCACCGCCTGTCACTAAAATCGCCATATCTCTTTCCTCCTTCAACAGCCTCCGTTACATACTGACGTATTTTACAGGATTACTCCGTTCTCCACCAGCAAAAGGCGGGCACTTTCCACAGAATCCACTCCGGTCTTATTCTTGATAGGTGCAAACTCCCTGTTTCTGACCACCTCAAAAGGCAGACAGCTGTCCATCTGGTGGATCATATCAAGCACTAATGTTTCAAACTTATATCCGTTGGGAACTTCCGGTTTTACCAGCTCGCCGTTTTCGTCCAGATAAGGGATCTTCTTCTCCACAATATGTAGCGGCAGAGAAGACATCAATTTTTCCAATTCGGACTCCTTGAACAGATAATTCAGGATCACACCAAAGTTATAAGCAGGATCCCCGTTATCATCCTTGGCATGCATCATTTCTTCCGACAATTCATAGTATTCCACAATAGAAGGTCTGCCGTCCTCAAGACACATCACTCCCACCTTCTCATCCGGCGCGTTTTTGCGGACCACCTTTGCACCCACAGTACAATTCTTCTGAATGGTTGCACCCACGAAACAGGGATCGGCCATTCTCTGAAGAACATTGTCTACCGCAAACACATTCAGCCATTGAATCCCTTCCCTGTGAACCAGATCAAGCAATCCGGCTTTTTTCATAGAGAGATACCAGCCGCCATTACCGTTGGGTGAAGTGGAAAGCCTTCCTTTCTCTTCAAGATAGATCTTTCCGTCATAATCTGTAGCTGCTGCCATCTCCTGCCGAAAGAAGTGAACGTACTCAGGGCTATACCCAAAAAATTCTTTCTCAGTCAGGAATCTGACGGTTGCCTCGTGGTTCTTTTCACTGGTCATCACAAACAGATGAATCCACGCACCTGCCTGCTTTACCACATCCATAAGGTTATTGATCTGACACTCAAAAATATAAAGTTCTCTGGTTAGGCCCACATTGTACATTCCCTTGGGATCATCTGAGCCCAGGCGGGTACCCATTCCTCCTGCCAGAAGAACTGCTCCCACCTCACCCCGGCGGATTGCTTCCAGTCCTGAAGCCGTAAAACTCTCTGTGCCGGCTTCAATCTCGTCCAACTGCATAGCTGCCAGCGGGGTGATCACACCCTTCTGCGCGATTTCCTCCCGATGATGACAAGCCTCCAGAACGGTCATATCTGTAGCTTCTATCTGATCCAGAAGTTCCTGTCTCTGCTCCTGTGTCAATTCTTCATAGTATTTCAGAAGATGCTGCTGTCCATATTTTTCAAGTTTTTCCTTAGCCTGCGCTAATCTCACGTTCATCACACGTTCTCCTTCCGGCGGATCATCATTTTGAGATGATACCCTTTGGTTTTATTATACAAAACATTCCTGTATTGTGCAACCGCTATCAGTCACATGCACCCTTAAACTGATTCCAGAGCTCTGCGTGAAGATCCTCGGCTTCCAGGGAAATATTCCTGATGACTTCGCCCTCAGCCACATCTTCCGGAAGAATGATCATCCGCTGCATCTCCTGAGAGATCAACGGTTCTGCCGCCTTATTGGTACAGTAGTAACCGAGATATTCAAAGCAAGCCGCAGCGTTTTCCGGTCGGTTGATATAATCAAGAAATGCATACGCTGCTTCCGCATTGGGCGCTTTCGAGGGGATGAATGCCGCCATAACACCAAAACCAAGCCCCTCCTTGGGATACACCACCTCAAGATCCGGACGGGCGTTCAGGGCCGCTGAAACTTGAGAAGTATAGAGAAAAGCCACCGCCACTTCTTTACTGATCAAAAGATCCTGCGTATTATTGTCATTGATCACCCGCACGTTGGGTGCCAGCTTCAGCATTTGGGCGCCAGCTTCACGGATCGTATCAAGATCCTCCGTGTTGTATGATTCTCCCATGACCTTAAGGGCAATGCCGTTCACTACGCGGTAGTTGGCCGTCAGGGCAATGTTATCCTCCAAAGCCGGATCCCACAGATCCTCATAGCAAGTAATCTCCACGTCAGTAAGCACGGGATCATACACCAGCAACGGGATTCCTGCACCGTACGGAACCGTATACTCATTCTGCGGATCATAAAACTGTGACATAAATACCGGATTCAGATTGCTATAGTTGGTGAGCCTTGCGGTATCCAGCTTCTGTGCCAATCCCTCCTGTATCACTGTTTCAATAATGTAGTCATCTCCGATCACCACATCGTAATCGCCACCATCAGCCTCCTTCAGCTTGGCAAGCATATCTTCATTATAATCAAAGTTAGAGTAACGGATCCTCACGCCCGTCTCCTTCTCAAAACCGTCCAGAATTTCCCGGGGGAACATGCCATCCCAGGTAAAAAGATTCAATTCACCCGACAGTTGTCCCTCCGGGGCATCTTTATCTGCTCCATCCGCACAACCGGTCAACAGGCAAAATGCCAATGCGATCACTGTGGTCAGGATTATCAGTTCTTTTATCTTGTGATGAATTTTCCCCATAACAGCCTCCTGCTCTTTGCGGTTTTTTCCAGTATTTCTTTTCTTTATTTATACCACACATCAATGGGAATATGCAATATGATCCCTAACGCAAATTTGCTTCTGAATCAAGTTTTCTTAACACCTTTTTTACAGTGAAACCGTTGCATTTTCTCAGTTTCGTCTGGTATAATACTTGTTGATAAGAGGGAGTAGTTTGCATCCTGCTTCAGGATGTGATACCGTTCGTCATCACGTAATCTTACCGGGCGGTATCCTCAACAGATTCATGAGAAACAAGACTTTTATTGTATGCTTTTTGCCTGCAATGAAGGTCTTTTTTTATTCCTCTGCAGGCACAACCATTTACACAGGAGGATTTTATCATGTTAACTACTTATTTTCTGCTTATTGTCGGTTTTGTTCTGCTGATCAAGGGTGCCGACTTCTTTGTGGACGGCAGTTCTTCCATCGCCAGACTTTTAAAAATCCCGTCCGTAGTCATTGGCCTTACGATTGTTGCCATGGGCACCAGTGCTCCGGAAGCAGCCGTCAGTATCACCGCCGGACTGGAAGGCAATAACGACATTGCTCTCAGCAACATCATTGGTTCCAATATTTTCAACCTTCTGATTGTTGTAGGACTTTGTGCTGTCATGTACGCCGTACCAACTGACAGGGATATCCTGAAACGTGATCTTCCCGTAAACATCGGCGTCACTGCTCTGCTGCTGATCTGTATGATCGACCTGAAGATCAACCGTATAGAAGGGCTGATCCTGTTGATTGGCATGATCCTGTATCTTGTGTTCCTGATCAGAAATGCAATGAAAAACCGGACAGAGGAAGAAAGCGCCAAAGTACTCACGCCGTTTCAAAGTATCCTTGCCGTAGCAGGCGGTCTTGCGGCTATCGTGATCGGAGGTAAGCTTGTAGTCAACAGTTCCAGCGAGATTGCGACCTCCTTCGGTCTGAGCCAGAACCTGATCGGCCTTACCATCGTAGCGATCGGCACCTCTCTTCCCGAGCTGGTTACTTCTATCGTCGCTTCCCGCAAGGGCGAAAGCGGTCTGGCACTGGGTAACGCTGTGGGATCCTGTATCTTTAACATTCTGTTTATATTGGGAATGTCAGCTGTGTTATCACCTCTGACCGCTCAGTACGAATCCTTTATCGACTGCATCATCCTTCTGGTGGTAACAGTTATCATGCTGATCTTCGGAAAGACACATCTGAAGACTTCCCGCCTGGAAGGCGCTGTTTGTGTAGTTCTTTATATTGGCTATATGGCATATATCATTATGCGATAAATATTTTATGACAAAAGGGCTGCCGCATCTGTACTTGATGCTGCAGCCCTGATTTTTTCCGTATCGGTCACTCACTTCTTTTCTTCTTTCAACGTTTTCTTTTCCCTGACTCTTCCCACTGCCGCCGAACCGGCAACCAATAAAACCGTTATCGCCAGCATTACAGCTGCCAGTGCATTGATCTCAGGCGTCACACCTGTCTTAAGCTTGGTGTAAATCTTTACCGGCAAAGTATTTACCTTGGGACCTGTCACAAAAATACTGATGACCACATCATCAAAAGACATGGCAAAGGAAAGCATGACTCCGGACAAAATGGCCGGCATGATCAGTGGAAGAGTCACATCAAAAAACACTCTGAATGGGGACGCTCCCAGATCCAATGCCGCTTCCTCCAAGTCCTTATCCATTCCTGTCAGTCTGGCTTTTACCATGGAATATACATAAGGCACACAAAATGTCGTATGTGCGATCACCAGGGTAAGCATACCGAAAGGCAGTCCCATCAAAGAAAATACCGCCAAAAACACCATGCCCAAAATGATCTCCGGTATCATGATCGGAAGCAGTGACACATAGGCCACTGCATTATTCCATTTACTTTTTCTGCGATGCATCCCCAAAGCACCTGTCGTGCCAATGATCACAGCGCAGGTGCAACTCAAAAGTGCCAGCACAAGGCTGTTGACCAACGCTTCCCGAAGATCCCTGTCTCTGAACAACTCTTCATACCACTTCAGCGAAAATCCCTCCCACACGGATGTGAGCTTGGATTCATTAAACGAGTAGAGCACCGTCAAAAGGATGGGAATATATGTGATAACCGTAACCACACCCACATAGACAAAAGGCCATTTCTTTCTTCTCATAAAATGCCCTCCAGCCGGGAAGCACCTGTCACCTTCCGATAAAACCGTATCATCAGCGAGGTCAGGACCATTAATATCACAGAAAGTGCCGCTGCAAAGGGCAGATTCCGTCCTTTGGTCAACTGCTCCTGTATCATGCTTCCCACCAGCACAATCTTATTTCCTCCCAGAATGTCTGCAATAAAGAACAAACCCATGGATGGGATAAAGGTCAGCACCACTCCCGACAAAAGGCCGGGCAATGTCAGTTTGAAAGTAACCGTCCAAAAAGCCTGAAAAGAAGAAGCTCCAAGGTCCCTGGATGCCTCCACCAAAGTCCAGTCAATCTTCTCAGCACTGGAATATACCGCCAGGATCATAAACGGCAGCAAGGCATAAACCATACCGACAACAACTGCGGGATAGGTATATAAAAGCTTTAACGGTTTTTCCGTAATATGAAGTCCCATAAGGACCTTGTCAAGCACGCCGTTACTGCGGAACATAATGATCCAACCATAAAGTCTGATCAGGGAACTGGTCAGAAACGGGATCATAATAAGAAACATCATCCTCTTCTTCCAAACAGCATTCATCTTAGCCATAAAATATCCGTAAGGATAACCTAACAGCGTGATCAAAGCCGTAGACAACAGCGCCAGCTGAAAAGATTCCCGGAACATTTCCAGATACAACGGTTCAAAGATCCTCTTATAGTGCTCCAGAGTAAACGAAAATTCCACACCCCACACTCTGTCCCGGCTTAAAAAGCTCAAAAGAAACATATATAAAATTGGGAACCCTACAAATAATATGGTAAAAATATAAATTGGTACAAGCAATACCCGGGTATTTCCCGGCTTTTTTTGGCCCGCAGATTGTCTTCTCATAAATTCTCCCGGCTCCTAACGGCATCGTCTTCCAATGCAATCACGTGCTCATTTTTCCAACCGATCATCACCTTGCTTCCCACCTGTACATCCGCATCAATTCCATAACGGCTGGCAGTCAATTGCTGACCGTCCGGCAATTGAAACAAAATACGCAATTGCCCTCCTGCAAAAGATTTTTCCAATACCACAGCCTCCCTGGTACACTCCTCTTCCGCTCCCATCAGAACATTTTCCGAGCGGATCGCACAGGCTAGCGCATTCCCACCGTTCTCAGCTCTCATAAGTTCCGGCATAAGGCGTAAAATGTTGGCATTCCCCACAAAGCTTGCCACATAACTGGTCCTCGGTCGATAATAAATCTCATTGGGCGATCCTATCTGCTCCAGGACTCCCTTGTTCATCACTGCTATGCGGTCAGACATATTGATCGCCTCTTCCTGATCATGGGTAATATAGATAAAAGTTATGCCCAGCTTCTTCTGCAGCCGCTTAAGCTCCAGCTGCATCTGCCTGCGCAGCTTCAGATCCAGTGCCCCCAGCGGTTCATCCAGCAAAAGAACCTGCGGTTCATTGACCAGCGCCCTTGCAATGGCTACTCTCTGCCGCTGTCCTCCCGACAACTCCTCCGGCATACGTTTCTCATACCCTGTAAGCTGTACCAGCGCAAGCATTTTACTTACAGCATCCACAATCTGACTTTTTCCCAATTTCCTGATTTTCAACCCATATCCGATATTTTCTGCCACGTTCATATGGGGGAACAGAGCATAATTCTGAAAAACCGTGTTCACGCTTCGCTTGTTGGGTTCAAAAGAAGTAATATCCAAACCGTCCAGGATTACCTGTCCTTCATCGGGGCTTTCCAGACCGGCGATCACACGAAGTAAGGTAGTCTTTCCACAACCGGAGGCCCCCAGCAATGTGATAAACTCACCTCTGGCAACTTTAAGGTCAATTCCCTCAAGCACCTTTGTTTCACCGAATGCCTTTTTGATTCCTTTTAACTGAAGAATATAATTACTGTCCATTCACATTCTCCCCGACAGCTTCCATTGTCTGCTGTACAATACTTTCCATAATATCTCCCGTTATGGCACCCTGCACATAACCGTATACATTCCCGTTAGAATCGATCATAAAGGTTGTTGGATATGCCTGAATTCCATATGTGTAAAACACTTCTCCGGTCTCATCCATGACCACAGGAAAGCTGTACCCGTTTTCATCCAGGAAACCAATAATATCGTCTACACTGCCTTCTCCACCATACCCGGGAGCTGCAATTCCCAGAACGATCAGGTCACCCTCATTCTTTCCGTAGTCTTCATACAGTCTCTGGATTTCAGGCATCTCGCTCCGGCAGGGCGGGCACCATGTCGCCCAGAAATTCAGAAAAACCGTCTTCCCCTTATATTCCGACAAAGTATGCCCGTTGCCAAACTGATCTGTCAAGATAAAATCAGGCGCCGGCAGCGCATCCGGTTCTTGCTGTTCTTCCGTCTGCTCCTGCGTCTGTTCCACCGAAGGGTCGGACAAACCTCCGAAGTCCGAGAGATAATCTGTCATCCCATTCATAAACCCGGTAAGAGTCATGATTCCCATAAGTATCAGAAGCGCCGCTCCGATCTTCACTGTATACTTTACAACATTTCCATGTTTCTTAAAAAAGTCCAGCACCTTGCCGGTGAACATTCCCACCGCCAAAAAGGGGACCACAAAGCCTATGGTATACACACCGATCAAAAAGGCCGCCTTACCGGCACTTCCGGATGATCCTGCCATCAAAAGCACGCTCCCCAGTGTCGGACCCACGCACGGAGTCCAGGCAAAGCTAAACGTAAACCCGAGTACCAACGCAGGCAGAGGTCCCATAATCCATCGGTCCATACGGAACGTCATTCGGTGCTCAGATGACAACATGACCGACCGGCCAAATACTCCCAACTGATAGAGACCCATTAAAATCATAACAAAACCCGAAATGCGGGCAAACCATATCCTATTGTCCTCGAAGAACATTCCCAGCGCCGTAAATCCAAATCCCAACAGAAAAAAAGCCGCACTGATACCCAATACGAAAAACAGCGTGTTCACCAATACCTTTTTATGAGGATACCGTATCTGTCCTTTCTCATCCATCTGCCTGGCACCGCCGGCCAGATAACTGACATACAGCGGAACAAGAGGTCGCACGCACGGCGAAAAAAAGCTTAACAATCCCTGTATCAGCACTGCGATGGCAGGCACTCCTGCCTCTATCTGAAATCCCAACTCTACCTCCAACTTCGTAACGATTACATACCAGCGAACCTACAGTTCAATCTCGCCTTCAAACACAGTCACTGCCGGACCGGTCATATATACCAGATCAGCCTCTCTGTCCCATTCTATCAAAAGCTCACCGCCCAGCACCTTCACTGTGACACGGTCCTCTGTCAATCCGTTGAGCACACCTGCAACTGCGATGGCACAGCAGCCCGTACCGCATGCCAAAGTCTCACCCGTGCCTCTCTCCCATACGCGCATAAACACAGTGCTTCTGTCCAAGACTTCAACAAACTCTGTATTGGTCCGATTAGGGAAACAGGCATGATTTTCAAATGAAGGGCCGATCTTTTCCAGTTCCAGCTCCGCTACATTCTCCGTAAAAATCACCGCATGGGGATTGCCCATAGAAACACAGGTCATCCGATATTCCCTACCCTCCGCAATGATCGGTGCATTTACCACCCTATCCGCAACAACTCTTACAGTCTCTTCTCCCGCTGCCAGCTGTGGCAACACCGGCACCAGCTCCGGCTCCAGGATCGGTCTCCCCATATTCACCCTGACCTTCGAAACCTTCTTATCCTCTACTGTCAGGTCCAGATATTTGATCTGACCGGCACTGATAACACTGATGTGCGTTTGATCAGTCAATCCTTTATCATACACAAATTTTGCCACACATCGGATGCCGTTTCCGCACATTTCCGACCTGGATCCGTCTGCGTTATACATCTCCATCTCAAAATCCGCTTCACTGCTCGGATTGATAAAAATAGCGCCGTCCGCACCCACCCCGAAATGGCGGCCGCTGGGTCTTCTCACTAACTCCGGTTTCTTTGCCGGATCAATTTTCTCTGCAAACCCGTTAATATATACATAATCATTTCCGCATCCCTGCATCTTTGTAAATTTCATGGTATTCCTCCAAAACTCCAATGTATATTATTGATTTTTCGCCCCATAATTACTCTCACAGTATATCAGTTTCTCCTGATCCTGTCACTATTTTTCTAAAGCATTGACTCAGTCCGTTTTTTCGAAACAGTGACATAGTTTTTCTGCGCGGCGCATAGAGTATATAAATAAATTGTTTTTTAAAGGAGAATCGTATGAGCGCAAAGACAAAGATTGTAGTACTTCGCATGAAAGAATTGATTTATACCGGCATCTTTGTGGCACTAGGCATTCTTCTCATTATTCTGCTGATCGTCATGTTCTCTTCGGGCAAAGATAATAACGAGACCCCCTCCGACACGGATACCGTCTCGGATTTATCCGCAGTTTCCGGCACAAATGTATACATACCGGGAGTCTATACCACAGAATTGATATTGAACGATCAGGCGATCGACGTGGAAGTAATTGTGAACCAGACTGACATCACCTCCCTGCGCCTTGTAAATTTAAGCGAAGCCGTTACTACTATGTACCCCTTATTGGAGCCCACTTTTGAGAGCATCTGTGATCAGGTATATGAACGGCAGTCTCTAGAAGGCATCACCTATGAAACCGAGCACAAATATACCTCTCTTGTGTTGTTGGAAGCAATCAGAAGCTCTCTGGAAAAGGCCCGGTAGGACCCTACTCTTAGCGAATAATCCGTAAATAACAGCGAGGGCACGTTTAAACCGGAACCACCGTTCCGCTTCCATAGCCCTCGCTTAATTTTTTTACAGATTCTCTGCCTGCTCCATCCACAGCGCCGCTGACGCATCGGAAGGCATCCGCAAATCTCCCCTGGGAGAAACTGCTACGCTGCCGATCTTCGGCCCGTCCGGAAGACAGGATCTCTTAAACTGCTGTTGGAAAAACCTTCTGCAGAATGTCTTCAGCCACTTCTTGATCGTCTCTGCATCATACATTCCTTCAAAGGCTCGCAGTGCAATACGGTAAATCTTTTCCGGCGGGAACGAGCACCTCAAAAAGTAGTATAGAAAGAAATCATGCAGTTCATAAGGTCCCACCAAATCCTCTGTCTTCTGTGCGATACATCCGTCTACCGGCGGCAGAAGCTCAGGACTGACCGGTGTGTCCAGCACATCCAGAAGCACCGCCTTCAGTTCCCCATCTTCACAGGTATCCGCATAATACTTTACCAGGTGGCGCACCAACGTCTTGGGCACTCCCGCATTCACACCGTACATTGACATATGATCTCCGTTGTAGGTGGCCCATCCTAAGGCAAGCTCCGACATATCGCCGGTACCGATCACCAGACCGACGGTACGATTGGCAATATCCATAAGCACCTGCGTACGTTCACGAGCCTGAGCATTCTCATACGTCACATCGTGTTTGTCCGGATCCTGTCCGATATCCCTGAAGTGTACGCTGACAGCTTCCTTAATGTCTACTTCCTCTAATGTGGCACCCAGCGTCCGGGACAGTTTGCAGGCATTGTCATAAGTCCGGTCCGTAGTCCCAAAACAGGGCATGGTCACAGCGATAATGCCCTTTCTGTCAAGCCCCAGCAGATCAAAGGTTTTGACTGTAACCAACAGTGCCAGAGTTGAATCCAGACCTCCCGATATACCGATAACAGCTGTTTTACAACCAATATGCTCATAACGCTTTTTAAGTCCGTAACACTGAATGGAGAAAATTTCCTCACACCTTCTGCTTCTCTTCTGCGTATCAGCCGGTACAAAAGGCATATTACTGAAAGTTCTTTCCAGCTTCGTTTCCTGTCTCTCCAATTGGAAAGAGATTACTTTGTAGTTCAGATTCCTCTCTCTGCCGAAGGTTCCCATTCTGCGCCTCTCAGCACAGATCCTGTTGATATCAAGATCCGCATAAATGGTCTCGCCTACAAATCGCCGGGACTGCGTCAGAATAGTACCGTTTTCCCCAATCAGATTGTGAGCACCGAATACAAGATCCTGTGTAGATTCCCCCTCGCCTGCACTGGCATAGATATATCCGCACAATAATGTGGCACTGGAGCTCTTGACCAGCAATTCTCTATATTCATCCTTCCCTACTGTCTCATTGGACGCGGACAAATTGGCGATAACGGTAGCTCCCATCAATGCGTGTTCTGTACTGGGAGGATATGCCACCCACAGATCCTCACAGATCTCGCAGCCGAGCACCAGGCCCTTCATATTCGTGCATTCAAAAAGCAGATTCACACCGAAAGGAATTTCTGTATCTTCCAAATAATAAGAAGCAATCTCTGTGTTGCCCTCCGTAAAATATCTGCCCTCATAAAACTCAGCATAGGTGGGAATATTTGTCTTCGGCACCAGTCCCAAAAGGGCACCGTTCTGCATGACTGCTGCCACATTGTACAGCCTGCCTTCTCTCTCCAAAGGCAAACCCACCATGACCACTGCATCCTTTCCCTGCGTAGCATCCACTATGATCCGCAGCTGTTTCTTAGCCTCTTCCAACAGAAGTTCCTGCAGAAAAAGGTCTCCGCATGTGTAACCGGTCAGGCAAAGCTCCGGAAATACAATCACCTTAGCCCCGTTCTCACAGGCTTCAGTCATTCTTTGACAAATTACCTGCGCATTGTATTTGGGATCTGCAACTTTAATTTTGGGAGTCACTGCTGCAACCTTGAGAAATCCGTGCTTCATACCTGCTACCTCCTGGCCTTCCGATACAACTCTTTCAGTTCCTCAATCGTAAATGTGTAATTAGTATTACAGAAATGGCAGTTCATTTCAATAGATTCACCATCATTGATCATCTCCTGCAATTCTTTTTTGCCGATACTGATCAATGCTTTTTCCACTCTCTGTTTATCACAATTACAGTAAAAACGTGTATTCAAAGTATCTGTAAACTCAACATCAAACCCATCCAACACTACCGTAAGCAGTTCTTCCGGAGTCAGCCCCTGTTCAAGTAGTGATGTGACAGATGTTACCCGCTTAAGATTTTCTTCCAATTTATCAATGACCGCGTCATCCGTAAAAGGCATCAGCTGCACGATAAAGCCGCCCGCGCACTTTACGGTATTGTCCTTCTCCATGAGAACACCCAGCCCCACCGAGGAAGGCACCTGTTCCGATGTAGCAAAGTAATAAGTCAGATCCTCCGCGATCTCACAAGTCTGCAGCATAGTCTGTCCCGCATAAGGCTCCTTCATACCCATATCCTTGATGACATTCAAAAAGCCGGGACCCACTGCCGCAGCCACGTCCAGCTTTCCCTTGGAATTGGCCGGCACGATCACATCCGGAACAATAGCATACCCTTTTACATTGCCCTTGGAATCCGCCGTCACTGTCAGACCTCGCATAGGTCCGCCGGACTTAATCTGCAGCGTAAGCAGATCTTCCTCCCCCTTGAGCATGGATCCCATCATGGCCCCGGCACTCAAAAGTCTCCCCAGTGCCGCAGTAACTACCGGGCTTGAATTATGTGCCTGTCTGGCTTTCTCCACTATTGTTTTTGTTGTACACGCGAACGCTCTGATCTGCACATTCGCTGCAGTTGCTCTCACAATATAATCCTGCATTTGTCTCCTCATTTCTGTATCGCAGCTACTTGCCGCACTCTCCGGCCACAAGATAAATCCGCTCCGAAGTATCCGTTACCGGTCCATCCGTATCACTGTCTCTTATAAGAAGCACTCTCATACCGGACGCCTCCACCAGTGAAATCATCTGTTCCGCCGTATATCCCCTCTGATAATGGGTTTCCGTAAATCTGCGGAAAGAATCTCCTTCCTCCTGAACAAACACAGTCAGATCATACTCGTTGATCTCTTCCTCCGGATAATAATAATTTTCCCAGATAAAGCTGCAGTCGTCACGGTTCTCGGCAATGATAGTATCCCCGATAACCTGTTGATATTTGTATACTGTATTAAAATCGAAGATAAAAATACCACCGGGATACAAATAATTATTTACCCGTCGGAACACTTCCGAAAGCTCATCCTCTTCCAAAATATAATTCAGGGAATCGCACACGCTGATAACAGTACCCACAGTGCTGTACAGTTCCAATTCTCTCATATCCTGTAGCAAATACAAAATATCACAACCGGCCTGTTCACGTTTCTCCATTGCAACACTTAACATTTCTCCGGAGTTGTCCACACCGATCATATCATAGCCTTTTTGACGCAATAGCTGAGTCAGGGTTCCCGTACCGCAGCCAAGGTCCACCACCAGATTGCGCTCTGAAGCAAACAGATCGGTCCCTTCCGCCTCTTGCAGGGGACGGGACACACCGTGCTTTTCAATCAGATCTGAAATCCGCTGAGACCAGAGCTCGTAAGGGGTATTATCCATCAGCTCATCATATACATAAGCAAAATCCCTGTATGCATCCATATCTGTTATTCACCAAGCTTCATCGCTGCTACGAACCCTGCCCCAAGACAGACAATACCTGTTGCCACATTGAAAACCGTGATCTGCGGATACTCTCCCATCAGAAGGATCGCAAACGGCGATGCCACAATCAGACCGATAATTGCCCAATATGCATACAGCGGAAACTTTGCAAAGATAATCTCTATCAATTTGGCAATCGCAAAAATTCCAACTACCACACCAATGCCAAAGGGCACCAACACCGCACAGCCTGCCAAAATACCCTGCATATCAAATGCCACCAGCGCACGGATAAAATCATTGATCACAGTAAGGATCGGATTGTAATAACCTATGAGAAGCAACATCATGGAACCGCTGACACCGGGGATGACCATAGTTGCAGAAGCTATGATACCTACGCCGAACAGCTTGATCACATTGATCACGTTAAAGGACAGATTTGCTGCCGTCCCTTCTTTTTCTCCCATCAATGCAAGCCCTACAACCATACCAAAGAACAACACACCGGCTATAACATGCCCCACACGCAGAGTACTGCCTTTCACATTCTTACAGATAGCCGGCAAACCTCCCAGCACAAGTCCTATAAACAACAGATTTGTCTGTATGGGATAGTTCGCAAAAAGCCACTCCAGACCAAAGGAACTTGCAATGATCGCAATCCCCATACCAATAGCAATAGGGAGCAAAAATAAAAAACTCTTTTTGAATTCACTGAACAGATGGGTGATACAATGAATCAGTTTGTCATATATTCCCATGGAAACCATCATAGTGCCGCCACTGACACCGGGTATAATGTTGGCAATTCCGATTACCATTCCTTTTAATATACTTTTAATCATCTCTAAAACTCCTATCTTACCTTCGGCAATTACTATCTGCCGACCATATTATTTCTCTGTAAATTATAAGCTCTTCTCTCAAATTTTACCACATTTATTTGGTTTTAAGATATTTTCTTAAAAAGCCCAGCAGACTATCCATCTCTTCATCTGTCCCTACGGTGATACGCAGACAGTTGTCAATACGCGGCTTATTCCAGTAACGCACAAAAATATCTTTTTCCCTGAGGGCTTTAAAAATATCCTGCGCAGGCACCCGCTCATGAGACGCAAAAACAAAGTTTGCCTTAGAATCAGGGAAGGAAAATCCCAGCTCAGCCAGTTCTTTCTTCACACGTTCTCTGGTACAAATGATCTTCTGCACCGTATCCTTGAAATAAATGTCATCCTTTACAGCCTCAACGCCGGCCTTTTGGGAAGGATAATTCATCGTGTAGGAATTAAAGGAAAACTTGACATCATTTAAGTACCCGATCAGCTTCTTATTGCCGATAGCAAATCCGATTCTCATGCCTGCCATGGCTCTTGATTTGGAGAATGTCTGCACTACCAGCAGATTGTCATACTTCTCAACCAGGGGTAATACACTCACCCCGCCAAAATCCACATAGGCCTCATCCACAATAACGACCACATCCCTGTTGGCCTGCAGTATTTGCTCTATGGTCTCCATCGATTCCATAACACCCGTAGGCGCATTGGGATTCGGGAATATAATACCTCCGTTAGGCTGCATATAATCCTCTGCACAGATATGCCAGTTCTCATCAAGCAGGCATGTCTTATATGGTATGCGATACAACTCTGCCCAAACATCATAAAAAGAATATGTGATGTCCGGAAACAGAATCGGCTTGTCAGAATTAAAAAAAGTAAGAAAGGACATAGCCAGCACATCATCCGATCCCACTCCCACAAATACCTGTTCAGGATCCACATGATAATACTGTGCCAATGCATCCGTAAGTCCCGTTGTATTGGGATCAGGATAAAGCCTCAGCGAATCGGCATCCAGCTCCCTGATCACTCCGGCCACTCCGGGTGCAGGCGGATACGGACACTCGTTTGTATTCAATTTGATCATACGGGGACGGTTCGGCTGTTCTCCTGCCACATAGGGAACCACCTTCCTCACATTATTCTCCCAGTTCATATTCAATTCCTCCGGTATTTTATCAAGGCAAAACTATCATATAATAATAGCACTTTTATCGAAAAAAATCAAATATATCATTGCTTTTTACTAATTTAATGTTTTTTGTGCAATTCCCCGCTTCATATTGACAAACCTGTGAATGCCGTGTATCATACTGTGTATATTTATGCAGATACGAATTGGCATTATGTAATGTGAGGAAGATATACGATGAACGGATTTATCCAATGGTGGAACGGCTTGGAAGCCACCTTTATCGAATGGTGGAACGGCTTAGTAGCCACCTTTATAAAATGTTTTATAAGAGAAGACCGATACGCGCTCTTATTGGACGGTATCGGAATTACCATTAAAATTTCGCTTCTTGCTGTGGTTATCGGTATTGCAATAGGTTTGGTTATTGCGTTCTGTAATCTGTCTAAAAGCAAGCTTTTTAATTTTATTGGAAAAATTTATACGGATGTAATTCGCGGCACACCTTCCGTCACCCAGCTTATGATCATTTACTTTGTTGTCTTTGCCACGGTAAACTGGGAAAAATGGATCATTGCAGCCATTGCATTCGGCATTAATTCCGGTGCATATGTTTCAGAGATCATCCGTGCGGGAATCCTGTCCATCGACAAAGGGCAGACGGAAGCCGGCAGATCTCTCGGTCTTAACGGGGCACAAACGATGTCATATATCGTAATCCCACAGGCCGTAAAAAATATTTTCCCGGCACTGTGCAACGAGTTTATTGTACTGATTAAAGAAACTGCCATTGTTGGTTACATCGGTCTTGTTGACATCCAAAAAGCCGGCGACTTTATCAAGAGTGCAACCTTCGAGGCATTTATGCCCCTTATAGCTACTGCGATTATCTATTTTGTGTTGATAAAGATTCTGACAGTTCTTATGGCTCGTGTTGAAAAAGCACTCCGTAAGTCAGAAGCCAAATAAGGGGGACCTATATGATAACAGTTAAGAATCTACATAAAAGCTTTGGTGATATTAATGTCCTCACCGGCATTGACGAACACATTTCCAAAGGTGAAGTTGTGGTAATAATCGGGCCTTCAGGTTCCGGCAAGAGCACGTTTTTACGTTGTTTGAATTTGTTGGAGAAGCCGACTGCCGGGGAAATCTACATTGATGATGAGCTCATCACATCCTCCAAAGCAGACGTAAACAGCATCAGGCAAAAAATGGGGATGGTTTTTCAGCAATTTAATCTCTTTCCACACCTCACGATCATGGAGAATATTACACTTGCACCTGTAAAGCTCAAAAAAATGTCCAAGCAGGAAGCCGTGAAAAAGGGAGAAGAATTGCTTGAGAGAGTAGGACTTTCCGAAAAGGCAAACAGCTATCCTTCTCAGTTGTCCGGCGGACAAAAACAGCGAGTTGCTATTGCAAGAGCACTTGCGATGCAACCGGAGATCATGCTTTTTGACGAGCCCACCAGTGCGCTTGATCCGGAAATGGTCGGTGAAGTTCTTGACGTTATGAAAGATCTTGCAAAATCCGGCATGACAATGATCGTTGTTACACACGAAATGGGGTTTGCAAGAGAAGTAGGCACCAGATTACTGTTCATGGATCAGGGAATCGTAATGGAGCAGGGCACACCGGAAGAAGTCTTTTCAACCCCCAAAAATGAGAGGACACAAAGCTTTTTAAGTAAAGTGCTTTAAGGCACTGCCACTGATTTTGTTATCAATGAAGTTACCTTCTTGATAAATATATTAATTGTAAAGGAGTTTATTATTATGAAAAAGGCAATTAAAATTCTTGCACTTGTATTGGCTACACTCACATTAGTTGCTTGTGGCAAAAAAGAAGATGGTGGAAAAATTGTGTTCGGTACCAATGCTGAATTCCCTCCTTTCGAATTTGTTGCATCTGATGGAGTTATCGGTGAATTTGACGGTATTGACATGGTAATTGCAGACCTTATCGCCAAAGACAACGGTATGACTGCAGAAATCACCAACATGGAGTTTGATTCTCTTCTGATTGCGCTTCAGAACAGCCAGGTTGATGCAGTTATCGCAGGTATGACTGTTGACCCGGAACGTGCTGAAAAGGTTGATTTCTCCATACCTTATTATCAGGCTACTCAGGTTATGATCGTTAAAGAGGATTCTACCATTGCAAAAGCTGAAGACATGGCCGGCAAAAAGATTGCAGTTATTCAGGGCTACACCGGCGAAATGTGTGTAAGCGACATGGAATACGACTACACTTCCTTTAAAAAAGGAACTGATGCTGTTATGGAACTTGTAAACGGCAAAGCTGATGTTGTTGTAATCGACTCTGCGACTGCAGCCAAGTATGTATCCGACAATGAAGGCTTAAAGATTGTAGAGGATGAGGCTGCATTTGGCAATGAAGAATATGCCATCGCGGTTAAGAAGGGAAATAAGGAACTTCTTGATAAGATCAATGCTTCCCTCCAGGAGCTTCTTGATTCCGGCAAAATCGCAGAACTCGGCGATCAGTACTCTGTTTCCGAATAATTCTGAAGCATAATCTGGAAAACATAGTTATATATAAGGCAGAGAGATTGAATTCTCCCTGCCTTTCTTGTAAAATAATTTCATGCAAATCCACTCACAAAAAGAACCATACCGTAACTGCAATGTACGGCACAAACGGCACCGGTTTTTTCAAGTTGCCTTTCCTGTTAATATTGCGCCTGCACCCCTGCACCACAGCCAGCAAACCAAAAGACGCAGCCATATGTAACAGATAAGTGAGCAGCCCACCTCCAAATCTACTCTCAAAGACCGCACAAACAACATAAACCAAACCGTCTCCAAATCCATACATCCGTACAAACAGTACAAACTGAATAACTGTAAAAAACAAAAGTGAGACTAACTTGTCTTCAGAGAATTCGCACAGCACAAATACAAGACCTGCGGGAAGTGCCAGAATATGCAGGAAATCATACACCTCACAAGATTGATGATCCTGAAGCGATGCCACCAACAGATAGGCTGCCAACACACCGCAAGACAACTGACCCCAGAATCCCCAGCGTTCCAAAAACAGCGCGATCCAAAGGCCGACTGCTACACTGTAGAATAATATTTTTGCACAGATAATCTCATCTAACTCCAAACAGTTCTTTACGTCTTCCCGTAAAATCATCCGAAGACACCAATCCGCCAAGAAACCGACTTCCAATGTAACCAGCCATACCATGCTAATATTTATCCAATTCACCGCAACCGTGTCCTGATGTCATTGAGAACAGTTTCCTCTCCTCCCAACAATATGATGGTCGGATACTCGGTCACAACCACATCTCCCTTCCTTTCCCTTACAGTAATCTTAACTTCACCGGCAGGAGCCCTCAACGGTACTGTAAACAAATATTGTTCTTCCTGTCTGTCAACCATTCCGTCATATTCAAAGGCAGTATTTAATTGCGGATCCAGAGCCGTCATCTCTTCCGGGAAAGTCACCTCAATCCTATCCGGATAACCGTAGGCAGTAATATATAAACAACCGCTTTCACCACCGCGAAAAACAGGATTATGGGGTTCCAGGATCCGTTCTGCATATGCGATCAATTCAAGGCCTTCACTTACACAATTTATGACAATCTCGTTTCCCACATGGTCTGCCGCATAAAATTCCACCGTAAAGTCTCCCCGGAAAAGTTCCGCATCTTCTGCTATATTGACAATTAATTTTTTATCAGTCCCTATATATTTCTTTCTGGTGGCAATATCACTATTGATAACCGTCATATAAAATTCCTTTACACCGCTTCCGGTATCCGAAACCTCAAATGTAAATGAGCTTTTACCGTCTGTTTGCCCCTGCTTTACAAACCGCTCCATGGCTTCCGTACCTGTAATAGCAGGCGGTGTACTGTCACCGATCAGCCACAGTCCGTGATTTTTATCCCTTTCCCAATCTGAGGTTATCATTTGATTTCCAAAGTCAGCACCGGCTACAGGCACTATCCACGCGCTCTTGCCGTCCATAAACGGCTCCATGGTAAATCTCTGTTCTATGGCAAGCCGTCTGCAATGGTCACTTCTCCTGGTGATGGTATAGGAATCATCTTTTAGGCACCCGCTTCCTGTCGCTGTCTTGGTAACCCCGGACGCATCCGTTATGATCACACCATCATGCACTGTGACGGAGCCCGGTGTATAAATGTCCATAGTTACAGGGGGTTTCCCTTCTTCCTGCATCCGATACATGAGATGATTAATCTGGTACTCCGGTGTTGCCTGCCCCACCAAAAATCCTGTAAAATCCAGACGAAAGGGCGTCTTACCGTCACATTTTACATAATACGTATCTTCTCCCGCACAGTACACGGAACCAGCTGTCGAATTGACATGAAGTGCTTCTGTCCAGACAGGCCAGGCCACCTCATCATCTGCTTTGCCAATCTCAATATGAGTCGTGGATGCAATGTTACCGGCTCTATCCACTGCAGCTACATGAAAATACTGTCTGTCCTGTGTCAACATTATCTCAATACTTGGATTTGCCGCAAAACAACCATTTTCATTATCCACCTCTGTCAGATTATAATCATCCACCAGCCAATAATAACCTGCCACACCGGACACAATTGTATTCTTGGTTACATTCGAGTGACTGAGCACATCTGAGCATCCGTGCAAATACGATTCCGCCCTGTGATAATAATCGGTTCCTTCATCCTTCGGTTCTTTCCAGGAGAGTCGCAGTTTACTTTCATCTGTCGCATTTTTTTGAATAGCTTCCTCTTCTACTCTTGCCGGTGGTTTCCTGTCCTGCGCCTTAACTCCTTTCAGGAAAAGTTCATCCCGATATCCTGTCTGAAGTGACTGTATGGCAAAAGAACCCTCTCCTTCATTTTTTCCCGCCTCTTGCCGGTAATCTGTCATATATTGCGTATTTACATAGTTACTCCCGCCATAAGCCGGAACGTCCGACACCGCCTGTCCTTCCTCGTAAGCACATACTTTAATCTGCTCACTTCCACTGAAACTGATCTCTTGAATAGTCGTACCAAACCATACTTCATTGTTTCCCAGAGTACTGTTCACCAGAATCCTCACACCTGTAGTTCCATCAGGCAAAGAAACTCTCTCATTCCAATAAACAGCCGAATGATCCGAGTAATCCACACTGCTGTAATAGCAATACCAACCACTGCTGTCCCCCTTTTTACCACCGGTTACGTCTTCAAACATATCCAAAAAGGCATTTATCTCATCCTGATTCCGGTAATAAATTTCTCCGTATCGGATAAGATCATCAAACGATTTGCTAAATATCAGCTTATCATTCTGATCCCATATTTTTATCTCTCCTGCGCAGAGTATGCCGCTTCCTCCCGTGGTGTCTGACGTCACATGAATATCCAGCACACTGTTTCCTTCTGTTGGAATCAAAGCATATTTTCGGCTTCCGTCTTCTGCAATATAGTCTCCAATGTACAAATTTACACCGGCTTCTTCAAGATTCTTTCCATGCGCGACACTATTCCATATATTTTTACTCATACCATAGTAAGATCCAAAGCACTCATAACAATAATTTCGCAGGCTTTGCTCCTGTGCCCAACTTCCAAGATAGTCCGGGAAGCTCATTACAGTATAAGATGTATCACTCTGACGGTAACATTTATCAGAGTGATAATGATACAGAACCTGTCCTGCTGTTCCGCCCTGATATCCGCCACCTCCGCCGGCCTCACCGTTTTCACCGTTGATCCCTGTACTTATGTTTCCAGCAACAGAGCCTCCTGCGCTGCCGTTTGACACTGCCGTAGCACCACCGCCTCCTCCGGCAATGATCAGGTCTCCTTTTAAATCACTTCGCACGATCGTGCAGCCGCCCCCATCGGCAAAAATTGTTCCCTTTCCCCCACCGTTGTAACCGTTTTGTCCGCCAATTATGTAAGAAAGCCTTTCATTTTTTTCAAGCCACGCTTGTCCCGTCACACTTCCTCCATAGCCTCCGAAGTACTCACCACAGTCACCTCCCTTTGCACCGCAGGCCTTCAGAGTATATAGACCGGTATAAGGCACCACATATACCTGCTCCATACCGGAAAAAGAAAAGTTTCTATCCACTCGGACACTGTTGCTGATATCTTCCGCACCCGACACCAAGTTCCAGTTCCGGCAATCTGTACTTTGGTAAATCCGATACACCTTGCTTTGTCCGTCATTTTGCACCCAACTCAGATCAACAGCTCCTTTTCCGTTGTTGGCCGAAGTATTATTGTCTGCGTACAGTACCAGATCCACCCACTTTGCATAGAGCGTCATGTCTTGCTGCGGCACAATCCGGTCACCCTCTCTTCCGGCCGCCAAAAGGCAGTCTTCATCATAATACCAGCCGCCGAAGGAACTTCCGTCTTTTTCAGCTAAAGGCAATGTCACTGTTGCCCTGTCATATACCGCCTTTATCGTATCAACTGATCCCGGTTCTGCTGTAAAAAGATACGTATCCTCTTGTAACCTCCCCAAAAACGGCTGTTCCGGCTGCCATTCTATCAGCAGTTTCGCACCCCTGATGGCTTCAACTTCTTTTCCGCCGTTAGTCTGAAAAGTCACTAAAGCCCCTTCCGGCGGAATAACCTCTCCACGTTCCAATGTATAAGAGGCCCCATACTCACCTACTATCTCCGAGACTTCATATTTTCCCTTGTACCTGCCTCCCGCCGGATCGATCCGCAAGGTACTGTTGGCCTTCTTCCACTGCGCATACAGCACTACAATACCGTTTCCCGACTCGTCATAATTCTCATCTGTCAGATTCAAAATCTGTTCCTGATCCTCAAAACTCATACCGGATCCGTCAGGTTCCGTATTCCAGCCTTTAAATTCGTAACCGACTCTTACATAAGTATTTTTACTGAGCTTTTGACACGGTGTAACCTCTCTGCCCTCATATACCGTAGCATTATTATACATATGGGTACTGTTTTCCATATATCCGCTGACATCTTCGCTGCAATTTTTCTCATATTGTATCTGATACCGATTCCATGAAATATCACGGCACCAATGCACGCCCATACCTACTCCCTGCTCCAGATTAGAACAAAAAGGGCATAAATAATAGTAGTCCAGCGTCGTATCCAATGTCTTTATACTGACTGCCGCCTCTCTGCTCATATACACATAATAAGGGAACAGGGTATCCCCACAATCGGCACAGTAAGAAATCCAACCGGAATAATATGCTGCCTTACATGGCTGTCTGCCATAAGTGATGTCATGATACGTTACTCCTTCAGCCGGATAGTTTTGGTGGCAGCAAGTGCCAGTCCGATACTCTACACGCCAACTTCCCACCGCAAGTTCACCGTTTTGGGCCACACGATAATAATGCTCTCCCTTTTCCAAACTTCTCAGTGCAGACTCCATTCCCGTATCTACATAAGTCCCGTAATCATACCACTCCACTTCCCTGTCTCCCGCATTTGTGGTAAATGCTTTTCCGTCAGGGCTGAAGGTGATATAAGGACTTTCGTCCATCGCTTCTGCATGCAGTGGCTTCATCAACAAACCACCCCACAATACAGCCATCATCACTAATGCCTTTGGCATCAATCCCCTGAAAATGCTTCTCATACTGTCCCCCTACTCCATCGCCTTAACAACGCGCAGGGATCCCGCCGCCAATTCCGAATAGAACTGCTCAACATTCTCTTTCTCTATTAGCACATTGATTCTTTGTGCCGCCGTTACATTATCATCCGGTGGAATTATATTTCCTGCACTGTCAAATACTTCTCTGATAAAAATATCATCCCATACAAGATATGCATTTTTTGTTTGGGCATCAACGGTATAGATATGGATTCTATCTCCGCATCTTAAAATTCCGCTGACCACCTGGTACAGATCCTCTGCTTTAAAACCAGCTGTTACCGGTTCTCTCATATCATCAATCATCTTCTCCAAATCATCAAACATAGACTTTGTAAGGATTGCTCCCTTATCCACATTTCCCTGTGCCATCTTCTCATAAAGCAATTCCTTCTGTGTCACAGCAGCATCCGGGATCAGATTTTTATCCATTTGTTTTTCGGCTATGTATTCGGAAGCATTCTCCTGTGTCAGGACACTTCCTTTTGCAATATCCCGCGCCGCTACAAATATACTTTCCTTTTCGTAAGCTTTCATGGCGTTCTTTTCTATATTTATCATAACGCAATATACAACAACAGCCGCAACAAGTGCCGCCATTGCCGCTTTGGGTAATATATGCTTTATTTCCTTTCTCAACTATGCACCTCCCGTTTTTATTTTCTGTTCACCGACAATATCCACTGTCTTTTCTTTCACGGCAAACAGCTCTGTTCCAAATATTCCTTTTACCGAAAATCCGATCCGGCTATATACAGAAGTTGTTTCCACCAAAATCCGGTCCGGCGTATACACACTGCCTAATCCATCCGGTACACACTTCACATTTTCTCCCTCTGTGCCATAGGAGTAGATTGTGATATTGTTACCCTCCACAATATAAATTTCATACATTAATACCTTTACCTGCCCACAGATCAGATCATGACGTGAGCTTTCCCAGTTTTCATCCAGACACAAGTTTTGTCTCAGCGCATCACAGTACAATTGATAAGCGGCTTTCGGATCTGCAATTACAATCCTGCCGCTGCGCCCGTATTCTCTGTAATCTGCAACTGCCGATGCAAGATTGGAAGCTGTCAGGGCATCTTCCACATAGGAACCTGCCGCCATAAACACCCTTATCTGTGTCTGTGCACTCAGAAGGATCACCAACATAACAATCAGATATATTCCCGTAAGCATCTCAATCTTACCACTGCTTTTTTTGCAGCCGCCGTGACAGCACATGTTTCAGTTCTCTCCTTTCTGAATCTGTTTAGAAAGACATACTGTCCGAAGCCAGGCAGTATATTACCTGTGCTCCGGACAAATGTCATCACATTACACAGTCAATTTTTAGCCGTAGACACTCTCATCTCTTGAAACTCATACATAACCGCCTTCTGCACAGAGTCAAAAAAGTTTAATCCTATTGCAACCGTACGTCCCGGTATTTTGCCGCGTATCATCAAAGTGATCGCCTCTCCGTAACCGACAGGATTCACTGTGCTTCCCGTGTAATCCGGGTCTGACACTCCCAAGGACAAAAGTTCCTGTGTCATATTCACACGGTCCGTCTCTGTCAGATATCCCATCGTTTCCATTCGTAAAAGATACTTTCTGGCCACTTGATCAACCTGCGCTTTACCATGCATCATCTGTATGCTGCCTGTGTATGCAAGCATGATAACCGTCATAGCCAATACGCAGATCCCAACAGAAAGAACATCTGCCGCCGAGCCTTTACGACATCTCAGCAAATGCCAACCGTGTCTACCTACACACCTCTCCACACCAACCGATTGTTAAGGTGTCGTTATAGGCGTATCCAGGATGGTAGTCGCCTGCGAAGTCAGTTTATCCACGGTCGTATTGATAAAGCCGGTCAGCTCTTCTTTCATAAACACGCATAACAACAATGCAATGATACACAGTCCTACCGTTACGAGAATACCGTCAATTCCGGGATGTCTGGCCTCCATAATTTTATTCCTTATATTTTCGCACTTTCCCAACAATTCATTTTTAACTTCGATCAATCTGTAATACATATTTTCATTCCTCCTATTTTTAAATTTATTTTTATACTGTATATCTCTATTTAATTGTCTAAAAGCTCACTGCTGCCGCAAACATGTGCACCACACAGGCATACAGTACAACAACCAACACAGCAGACAGGATCCCCAGCTGATAAAAGGTGATACTTCTGTCCAGACTGCCCTTTTTACGGTTCATGACCGTGGCTTCCATATCCTTGATCTGCTCTGCGATATCAGACAGCAGATCAATTGCCTGTCCGGACTCCAATGCCTGCAATACGGTAATACACAAGGTATCTATATATCGGTTATCAAATCTCGCCTGAAATCCTTCCATTGCCGCCGTCACATCTGCATTCAGTGCAATGTCTCCCGACAGAGTGAGCAGTGCTGCATGAAGCCTTCCTTTCTGCACACTTCCATGACATTCCACCAATGCATCCATCACATAAACACCGGCCTTGATCTGCATGGACATGGCATGGTACACCAGCTTTATCTCCGGCAGCATTTTTTCATTGTCTCTGCGGTTCATCCATATGAGCAGCATATCCGGCAATAAAAAGAACATGATCGCCAATACCGGCCCCAGCCACACTGCATAAAAAACACCCATGGTCAAACCGATACCTCCCGCCGCAACCCTGAGCAGCATATAGCTGATTGGACCAATCCACTTGCCGTAATGAAATTGCGCTCCGTTTCTTAGCAGAAATGCTTTTAACTTCTCATAATCAAACAGTCTGTTTTTACTGTTTCTAAGTACAATGCCCATTTCTTCATAAGCCCGGAGCAGAAGTTTTCCGCTGTTCCCATCAATGGCAGGGAACAGGATCATCCCGGCAGTCAGAAAAGCCATCAGAAGGCAGAGCGATCTAATTAGCAATTGTATTGTTGTAATGTCCATAATCCTTCACCGCCTCACCGATCCAACTTCCGTATCTGCAGATATAAAAGAGCAAATATTACCAACATTACAGTCAGACAGATATTGCCGGGCAATGAACGAAGCAGGATCTGCTGCACGGATGCACCGATGAGCTGTTCTACCGTCAGCAGAATAACCACTGACATTCCTGCCAATATCAACATGTTGATCAGTCCTTCATTCATAATCGACTTTCTCTCCTGCCCGGCACGCATATGCTCTCTCACGGCTCTCCTGCTATTGCTGACCAGCGCCGTAAAATCAGCCGAGTACCTAACGCTGATCTCCATATTACGAACCAATTCCTTGAATCTTGGGTGCTCGATCTTCTCTGCCATGGACAGCAGGGCAAGGCTCACATCCCCGGAAGTCCGGGCCTCGTAGTAGCACTCATCCAGCACACTGCGCAGCGGCTCATCCAGATATCTGCTGATCTGATTAAATATCCCTGTCACCTCTCCGGCAGTAATGCTGTAATTGCCCAAAAAATCCAAAAACTTAATAAGATTATTATTTACAGATCTGTAATTGCGGGCCATCAGGGTACTTTCCAGCATATACCGCACAGTCTGAATCGCCGCCGGCGTCAAAAGTGCCGCGAAAAAGCTTCCGGTGCAGATCAACACTGCAAAGTATCCGACCGCGCACAGTACCAGATTGCCCAGTATCCACAGCTCCGGTGTGAGAAAACGGTATCTCACGGCCAACCCGCTGTAGATAAGCCTCTGCTCCACCCGATATAGTATTCCTTTCCTCTCCTGCTGCGCGGTCAGCAGTTTTCTGCTCTCATGCACCCTTTTACTGGCCGCTGCATCCACAGTCCTGAACGTGTGACTCATTAATTTTCCAATCAGTCTCTCAGTCCCCAGCCATAAGAAAAGCAGAAAAAAGAACACTGACAGACAGGCTCCAAAAATAATCTTCAACCACATATCTTTTTCTCCTATCTTATCCTTTCATATATCAGATCCTGCAGTTCTTCCTTCCAGCCGCCGCAGACAAATATCTGCTTCACCCGGTAGTCTTCCATAAAAACCAGCGTCTGAAAGCAATCCATCATTTTCATCAGTTCATTCCTGGAATAACGGCTGTCATACATTGCATAATCCACCAGTTTATTGGGTGCCCGGTCTGCAGACGGCGCATGTATGGTAGCCGCGCAAAGTTGCCCGGTATAGGCGGCATTCAGCAGGTACAAAGCTTCCGCACCCTTTATTTCACCGATGATAAAAAAGTCCACATCCATGGTCAGTCCTGCAATACTGATATTTTTCAGATCATAACTGATCTGGCTTTCCCCACTCCCTGGCAGGGAGTGCAAAAACATCATATCAGGATGATACTTGGTGGTCAATTCATCCGCCTGCTGGGCCACCAGCACTGCCATATTGTCCGGCAATGTCTCCTTCAGTGCATTCAGCAGCGTGGTCTTCCCGGAAGAATTCCCCCCGCAGATCAGAGTGGAACCCTGACGGAATCTCTGCACCAAAAGCCGGGCCGTATCCTCGTCCAGCATATTACATGCGATCAGATCCCTCATTTCAGGAAAGTCCTTTGGCACCTTGCGGATGCATAAATAAGGCTCCTTGTAAGTATTTACCAAAGGCATAGACACCGTAAACCGCAGGATAAAATCGGGATGACTCTCCGTATCCGTAAATCTCTGAATGGCATTCATATTAGAGATGTTGGCCTGATTTTTAGTAGCCACATAGTCAATAAACTGACGGTACTCTTTCTCCGACGGAAACGCCACATCGGCATCTGTCCTGACACCGTTCTTTTTCACACGGATACTGTCATGACTTACAATCCTGATGTCTGATATCTCCTTATCGTCAATAAGCGGAGAAAGTCTGGAATACCCAAAAATATACTGTTCAAAAGCCGTCAAGAGCTCTTCCTTTTCCTGCCGGTTCACCTGAAAATTTTCCGTGACATACCGCCATGCATCATCAAGAAAAGCCTCCCTGCTGATACTTCCCTTTTTCATCCGGATCAAAGAGATCTGCTTTCTGGCAATATACTCATTTACCAGGCGTTCCAGACGCTCCTCCACCGTAGAAAGCCGGATTCCTTTGCTGTTATCCGTTTTGTCAGCCTCCTTTCTTATGAAATTCTCACATAACGATTCCTCCGTAATATGTATTTTATTTGATTTGGAAAACTTTAGAAAAACCATTACAAGAACTTATCCGGAATCAGTTACATATGTTACTTCTCTGTATATCTAAATCATGGATACTTGGCGGATATCGCCGGGACGTGAGAAATCGTTACTGAGTAATTGCCACTTTACTCTCTTTTTCTTTTGCTGTCAACGAATCTAACGCTATTTTTTCTTGTGCGTTTTTACCGAAATTATGTGGGCCGTCTACTCTGTTTGTGAATTTTTAATCCACCAAATTTCACGTATTTATCATACTTTCCGGAAATTTGTCAATTTGACGAACCGTAATTCATTGACATGCTCAAAGATAAGACTTTTCTTTTGGGGAAAAATGTGTATAATAGAACATAAAGAAACAGACTTACTTGCAAGTGCCGCATTCGGCAGAAAGGAATCATCCTATGTTTATTGTGTTAGCCGGTGGGCTTTTGATCGTTATTTTTGCTGTGATCGCTGCCGTTGTATCCTCCGTAGTATCTGCCGTTGCAGCCGATCAGGATATCGAGAACTGATAAAAATGCGCATCCTGTATCAGGATACGCATTTTTTATCAGTCCTCAATTATCCTCATCACCTGAGACAAATCTTTATGCTTCTACGATCTCAGCATCTACGGCATTCTTCTTAACGGACTCTACACCGTTTAAGCAGTTAGCCAGCGCGGTGTAACCTTCGCTCACTGCGATCACCTGACCGTTGGTAGCTTTCAGACGGAATCTGAACTCTCCTGCCTTATCAGTATAAACTTCAAACTTAGGGTTCTTCTCAGTTGCATAACCCTCTACAGTCTGGTTCTCTACTGCAGCAACAGGTGCATTCTTCTGTACGCTTGCAATACCGTTCTTGCATGCCGCATCGGAGCTGTAAACCTCAGAAGTAGCGATCACCTGACCGTTGGTAGACTTCAGATCGAATTTAACGCCTGTATTAGTTGTCTTGATTACGAATTTTCCCATAATAGTGACCTCCTCTTGTCTTTTGTGGGGTATTAATATAATTAATTTTACTATACAGAATCAAGAATAGCAAGCAAAATGTTCTACAATTTCAGACCATTTCACCGGCTTCGATCCTGGCCGCCAGATCCTCCAGATACATCCAGCGTTCCATTTTCTCCTCCAGTGCTTTTTCCGCCGCTTCTTTCTTTGCAGTCAGCTCATTCAACCGCACAAAATTTCTGGCTTCCTCAAGAATCTGGTGCTCCAGACACTCGATCTGCGCCTCCAGATTTGCAATATCCCCTTCAATGGTCTCATAATCCTTCTGCTCCTGAAAGGTAAATTTCAATTTCTTCCTGCGCCCTTCCTTCCAGTCCACAGCGGTACTCTGTGCATTCTTCGCGCTTTTATTCTCAACGGCAGTCCCTAAGTCCTCTTCCTCTTGCTTTCTGGCTGCATAGTCGGTATATCCGCCCTCATACTGCACCAGTTTTCCCGCCTCTTCAAAGGCAAAGATCCTTCTTACGGTCCTGTCAAGGAAATAGCGGTCATGGGATACTACAATCACAATGCCCGCAAAGTGATCAAGATAGTCCTCCAATATCTGCAAGGTGGCAATATCAAGATCATTGGTAGGCTCGTCCAGGATCAGTACATTGGGCGCCCTCATAAGTACCTTCAGAAGGTTCAGCCTCCTTCTCTCGCCTCCGGACAGCTTTCCAAGAAGACCGTACTGATCTTCTCCCGCAAAGAGAAACCGTTCCAGCATCCTGGCGGCGCTGACCTTGCCCTCCGGAGTGTCCACATATTCCGCCACGTCCCGGATATAGTCGATCACACGCATTTGCGGCTTCATTTGTGCCTCCGTCAGTTCCTGGGAGTAATAACCGATCTTTACAGTCTGTCCGATCTCAAGTCTTCCGGAATCGGGCTCTACCTCACCGGTCAGCATCTTCATGAGTGTGGTTTTACCGCACCCGTTGGATCCGATAAATCCCACTCTGTCATCCTTCAGAAAAATATAAGAAAAGTCCCGGATCAGTACCCGGTCGCCGTAGCTTTTGCAGATACCCTCCAGTTCCACGGTAGTCCGTCCCAGTCGGGAAGACACGGAGGAAAGCTGTACCTCCCCGTCTTTTTCCGGTCCCTTAGTATTTTTTAATTCTTCAAAACGCTGTAGCCTGGCCTTCTGCTTGGTAGATCGGGCTCTGGCGCCTCTCTGCACCCACTTCAGCTCGTTGCGCAGGATGGCCTCTTTCTTGCGGTAGGTTGCCTGAGCCATTTCCTCCCGCTGGAGCTTCAGTTCCAGATAACCGGAATAATTGGCACTGTAAGAATAGAGGTTCCCCTTGTCGATCTCAACGATGCGGTCCGACACACTGTCAAGAAAATATCTGTCATGGGTGACCATGATCACCGCACCTTTTCTCTTTCGCAAGGTCTCCTCCAACCAGTCCGCCATGGTATTGTCCAGATGGTTGGTAGGCTCGTCCAGGATAAGGATCTCCGCCGGCGATAACAGCGCCGAAACCAACGCCAGACGCTTCCTCTGACCGCCGGACAGTTCCTTACAGGGCTGATCCCAATTGTCCACGGAAAGCCTGGTGAGCATGGCTTTGGCATCCACCTCGATATGGGTTTCATTTTCGCTGGTCCTGTTGTCCCGAACAACTGCCTCCAGAACAGTATCCTCCTCCCGGAAAACAGGATTCTGGGGCAGAAAACGGATCACCGTATTGTTGGCCTTCACCACCCGTCCCTCATCGGGCTCCTCCAGACCGGCAATAATCTTTAAAAGAGTGGACTTCCCGGTTCCGTTGATACCGATAATTCCTACCTTCTCCCCTTCCTGAAGGTAAAAGTCAACCCCGTCAAAGAGTTTTCTCTCACCGTATGCCTTTGTCATATTCTCCACTGTCAATATATTCATAAAGACCTCACATATCTTTTTTCTCTCTTATCATTATAAAAGTATTTGCATACCTAATCAACTGTTAATTCTTTTTTAATGATTCCTTTATGGCTTATACACACTTTATACACATTCCCCTGTTATACTGATATCATGAAAAGGAACTCACATAAGTTTCCTTTTCACAGACAACTTTTCAACTCCCCCCTCTTATATGATAAGCAGGACATGTGCAGACATGTCCTGTTTTGCTTTTCTTTTACGGCATTTTCCGTTATGCTTTAAGTAATGACCAACAAAGGACGGTACCCCAATGAAATTTAAGAATGCGTTGGAAAATATCAGCAAGGCCCATGAAAAAGACACATTGAACACACTGTACACTCCCCGGGGAGAAAATCTTGACCGGCAGCATGTGTGTGAAGATCATCAAAAAATGGCAATGCGGATATTGTCATTTTCTATATATTGTATTATAATAGAGAGGTAGGCACGATATCTTGCACCTGTAAGAAAGAGCGATAACACAAATGAATACCTCTGATTTATCCAGAAATGCATATCTGCTCTGTGGTTCCCTTTCAAAGAAGGGCTACATGCGTTGGTTTCATTCCTTCAGCGCCATGCAGCCCGACACCGGGGAGCGCAGAGTATTTTTTATAGAATATCTGATCATGAATCCTTCTCTTGGAAGGAACAAGCCCATCCTTGGTCAGCTGCCACGCAATCGAAAGATCGGACGCCGCCCCTCCTACCTTCTGATGAAAGCAGGGGCTTTTGCAGGTGACGGCGGATCCGCAGCCGTACAATTACAGAAGTACTATCCCCTCACAGATCTGAAGGTAGCCTTCAATCCCTTTGTATTACAGTTCGGAGAAAATTTCTACAGCGAACAGTATATATTTGGAAGCGTAGATATTTCCAGCAATGAAGCAAAGCACAAATCCCGAATGTCCGGAGAGGGGTGTATGGAGTGGAATCTCAAGGTTCACAAATCCATCTCCTGTCATACCGGACGTCTTGCCGGCCCTTCCTACAGCGCCGCAGGTACCCTGGAAACTTTTTGGCATGCCGAGGGGATAAAGGCACAGTTTCACGGTACAGTGACGTTGAACGGTGTCAATTATGAGGTGACACCCCAGGACAGCTACGGTTATGCAGACAAACACTGGGGAAGCAGTTATCCTTCCCCCTGGCTGCAGCTTGCCTCCTGCCGCATGACCAGCGAACGCACCGGCAGAGAATTAAAGCATTCGGCCCTTGCCGCAGACGGCTGCTGTCCCAGATTTCTTTGGTTTCGCTTAAAACGTAAGCTTCTGCTGCAACTGACTTATGAAGGAGAAGATTTTGAATTCAATTTTTCTCCCTTGAGCAAGTATTGCAAATGGCAGGTCAAAAAGACAGACGACCGTTATATCTGGCAGATCATCGCCCATAATAAAGATGCCGTCATCAAACTGACGCTCTACAATTTTTCGGAGGAAATGTCTGCTCTGCATTATGAAGATCCCGTCGGGCAGCGTGTATCGGCTCTTTATGCCGGAGGCAACGGCCACGGCAAAGTGCTGCTTTATCGGAAAACAAAGGAAGGTCTTGCCAGCCTGACAGATGACCTTCAACTGATCGATACACTGTCACTGGAAAATGCATTCTGTGCTTATGGCAATGAGAACGTCCCCGGGTAACCCTGCACCGGGGACGTTCTCATTACCATTTCTTACGTTTTAACAAATCTGCAATGGTGACATTGTCTACGACTTGGTAAACGGCACTTTGTAAATTCATATATTTATCCTTCTGTAAACATGGGGGTAGACAGATATCTGTCACCGGAATCCGGCAAAAGTGCCACAATCGTTTTTCCTGCATTTTCCGGTCTTCTTGCCAGCTGCTCCGCCGCATATAGTGCCGCACCGGAAGTAATTCCCACAAGAATACCTTCTTTTCGCGCCAGTTCTCTCCCGGCTTCATATGCTTCCTCAGTGTTAATGCGAATCACCTCGTCATACACATCCACGTCAAGGATCGAAGGGATGAAGCCTGCACCGATACCCTGCAGTTTATGGGCTCCCGGCTGCCCGCCGGACAATACCGGAGAGTCGGCAGGCTCCACCGCCACCACTTGAATGGCCGGATTTTTGCTTTTCAGATAAGCTCCTGTTCCGGTGATGGTACCACCGGTACCCACTCCTGCCACAAAAATATCCACTTTGCCATCCGTGTCCTCCCAGATTTCGGGCCCGGTGCTTGCCAGGTGAGCCTCAGGATTGGAAGGATTGTCAAACTGTCCCAGGATTACGCCTCCCGGAATCGTCCTCTCAAGTTCCTCTGCCTTCTCAATAGCCCCTTTCATCCCCAGTGCACCTTCTGTCAGTACCAGCTCTGCACCGTAGGCCTTGAGTAAGGTCCTTCTCTCCATACTCATGGTATCCGGAAGTGTCAGGATGGTGCGATATCCTTTTGCTGCCGCCACGCAGGCAAGGCCGATACCGGTATTGCCGGAGGTCGGCTCAATGATCGTCGCTCCCGCCTTTAAAATACCCTTCTTTTCCGCATCCTCAATCATGGAAAGTGCCACTCTGTCCTTTACGCTTCCAGCCGGATTCAGATATTCCAGCTTTGCCAGAATCTCCGCCTCTTCGATTCCACGGGACTGCATATAATGTTCCACTCTGAGTAAAGGGGTACTACCGATCAGCTGCGCTGCACTTTTATATATTCTGCTCATAAAATCTCATCCTTCCTGTAGCCCGCCCCGCAAGGGTCCACGCATGCGGAGGAGCATTCTTTTTCATAGAATTATATCCATAACTATATCCCTTAATCAGGAAACTGTCAATAACTCTGCTCCCCGGACAATGCCGGAAATCATATTGCCATTTTCCGGTTTTTCTGTTACCATTAATGTTGTTTATCATTCATCAGACAGGAGCATCTTATGAAACCTACATCCTATTCCGTTCCCTGCATCTACCCTTGCCGGCAAACAGCAGAAAAGACTCTCACCGTGTCTGTTCCCGGCTCCAAAAGCATCACCAATCGGGCGCTCTTACTGGCCACTTTGGCAGAAGGTGTATCCACTCTTCGGGGTGTATTGTTCAGCGACGATTCCAGACACTTTATTAAATGCGTCCGGGCTCTTGGATTTGACACGGTCATAGACGAAGAAAACTTCACCGTAAGCGTAACCGGATGCGGCGGAGCAGTTCCTTTGAAGGTGGCCTCTCTGTATGTGGGAAGCGCCGGAACGGCAGCCCGCTTTCTCACAGCTTACCTGGGAGTCTGCGACGGCACCTATCATATGGACGCCTCAGAACAGATGCGAAGACGTCCCATGCAGCCTCTGCTAGATTCTCTTAAAGAGCTTGGGTGTGAAGTTATTTATGAGGGTGCAGAAGGATATTTTCCTTTTACATTGAAGGGAAATGGATTTGAAAGACAAAAGATCAGCATAAATATCGACCACAGCAGCCAATTTCTGAGTGCACTGCTGATAGCAGCATCCCTTGCACCGAAGGATATGGAGATTCAGGTTGAGGGTACACACGGAATGTCTTATATCAGAATGACGGAACGCATGATGTCACAGTTTGGGGTGCATACCGCACATCCTTCCTCAGACTGTTTTGTGGTAGAATCCGGCCAGATTTATCAGGCAAAAGACTATCAGATTGAGCCGGATGTCTCCGCCGCGTGCTATTTCTATGCAATGGCACCGCTTTTGAACATACCGGTCATGGTAGAAAATGTACATTTTAACTCCCTGCAGGGAGATGTGGAGTTTATCCGCATTTTAGAAAAAATGGGGTGTTCCGCCGCAGATACAGAAGGCGGCATCCTTGTGAGCCCTCCCGCTGACGGTCATTTCCACGGAGTTGACGTGAATATGAGCGCCTGCTCCGATCAGGCCATCACACTGGCAGCCATCGCACCCTTTGCAGACTCACCCACCACCATCCGGGACATCGGTCACATCCGCTATCAGGAGAGCAACCGCATGGAGGCCATTGTTACCGAGCTGGGTAAAATGGGGATCCTCTGCCGCGAGACAGAACACAATCTGACCATCTACCCGGGTACACCGAAAGCCTCTTTGGTGGACACCTACGATGACCACCGCATGGCCATGGGCTTTTCTCTCACGGGCTTACGCGCACCGGGCATTGTGATCGACAATCCATCCTGCTGCTGCAAGACCTTTGAAGATTACTTTACCGTGCTGGATCAGGTGATCACGAAGCTGCGATAACTCCAAGCACCGCACCAATTATAATGCAGAAATCGGACAGATTAAATACAATATTTCTGAGGGGCTTCCACTTTACACCGAAGCTGAAATAATCCACCACATACTTTCTCTTCAGCCTGTCGTAGGTGTTGCTGAAGGCTCCTCCCAAAAGCAGGGCAAGTGCAAAACTCAGCAGACGATTGCCTCTCTGACCAAAACTCATGAGAAAGCAGACGAACGCTGCCACTGTCAGAATCACAGAAAGAGCAGCCACAAGTCTGCTCTTTTTCTGTCCGACGCCCAGGACAGCGCCTCGGTTGTAACACTTTCGGATAAGAATCATCCCTTTCCAAAGTTCCCCGGTACCGCCATCTTTACAGCGCTTCTCAATTCTATTTTTAAGATACAGTTCTCCGGCAAAGATTGCTGCCATCAAACCAATACAAAGGAAAATCACGTTCGAAACCTCTCTTACAGATCCAGCTTAATATTGGCAAACAGACTGCCCAGACTGGTAGTCGCCTCACCGTCGGATTCATAGCGGAACTCTTCGATCGTATCCACTTCTTCTTTAGTGTCCTCCTGCAGTGCCTTCAGGCTCAGGGAGATCTTACCGTCATTGGTATTTAAAACCTTTGCCCTTACCTTGTCTCCTACCGCAAGCACCTCCGCAGGCTTCTTGATCCGCTTCTGGCTGATCTGTGAAATATGGACCAGACCGGTAAGTCCCTCTCCCAGGTTCACAAATGCTCCGTAGGGCGCAAGACTTTCCACGGTTCCCTCCAACACACTGCCGGGGATCACCATTGCAATCTTACGGGCCTGCTCTCTGGCAGCCTCATCCTTGAGCACCGCTTTGGCGGACAGCACCAGTTTCTGCTTTTCCTTATCCACGGTGATGGCTCTCACCTTTAACGTCTTTCCCAGCCAGGGATTCACATCCTCCACATAGTCGAGGGACAGCTGAGACGCAGGGATAAAGCCCCTGATGTCCTCCAGATAGCAGACCACGCCGGCGTTAGTGACACCGCTTACCTTGACAGTCAGATCTGTCTTTTCTTCCAGGTACGCCTGAAATCTGTCCCATGCAAGCACATTGTTGGCAGACTTTCTGGAAAGCAGGATATTACCGTGACCGTCATCCATCCGAAGCACGGTAGCCTCCAACACATCACCCACCTGAACATCTCTGAGGATAGAAAATCCCGGTGCATCACTCATTTCTTCTGCCTTGATTACACCCTGGGCATAATAACGCAGATCAAGGATGACACCTTCCTCGCTGACATCGATCACTGTACCGGAAAGAATGTCGCCCTCAGCAATCCTTCGAAAGGACGCCTCCAGCTCAACCGCATAATCTGCCATTGTCTCCTGAACCTCCGGTGCTTCTTCCAACACTTCCGCAACCTCTCTCTTCTCTTCCATCGTAAAAATCCTCCGGCTTACACCTCAAAATCAAGACAGCTTCTGGCCTTTGTAAAAGGTCTTACCTTTTCGTTGGCCACTTTCACATGCTCCGGAAATACGGCATAACCTTTCAGTGCTTCTTCATCCACAAAGGTAGAATCCAGCATCACGTCGGCATTGGAAGACGCAAGACGATCGATCTGCACTTTGATATCCAAAAGTCCGGGAACCTTACCCTGCAGTGCTTCAATGCCCTCCTTCATCTCGGCCTTGATCTGCATCTTCTGCTCCTCGGAATATTCATCCTTCAACTGCCATAAAATAATATGCTTTACCATGTTGATACCCTCCATATGTGTGATTGATCATATTACTTTTATTTTATCACTACGGCCCCCATATTTCAAGCAGGACAGTAAAAGATCAGAAGTTCCAGCCTTCTGTCCTCACGCTCATATCTGCAGGAGATAAAGTAGTCCCCCAGAGTGAATGACCGGATATTCTCCTGCAAAACCGCATACTCCATGGAATTGAAATCCAGGATGCAAACCTCCTGTCCCTCCCATATGAGATCTCCCTCAAAATATCTTCTCTCGTTATCCTTCCTGCCTATGATCTTGAGCTGCTGCCCCCACATTCTCTCAAAACTGACGCCGCTGCCCCGGTCTGACAGACTGATCTGAAATAACTCCGATGTCTCAGGCAAGATGATCCCCAGCTCCGGAAATCTCTGCAGCGTCCCTTCATTCCGGGCAAGCCATTCCTCTATCATCCGGGAATCCATCTGATGGTTAGCAGCCTTCCAGACCTTTTCTTCCGCATCGGAACCGCAGCTCCGCAAAAGTACAAAAAACACCAAAACAGCACAGACAAATGCAATTCCCCAAAAACAAATGCCCCTCCTGCTGAGCTTCCTATTCTTTCTTCTTATCCCTTGATACACAACAGTCCTCCTTTGCTAAATACATTTTACCATAATTTTAGCTTTCATGAAATCCTACCTTAATAATAACCTATCCTTTCCGATATTTCAATAAATATATCCGATTCCACTATGCATTTTGTGACTTAGTATGGCGTACAATGAGTACAAGAGGTGAAAAAGATGTACGAAGAATTTTTCTGTCAGAGATTAACAAGACTGCGCAACCAAAAAGATGTGTCTGCAAGAGAAATGAGTCTCAGCATCGGTCAGAGCGCCGGCTATATCAACTCTATAGAGAATCAGAAGTCCCTGCCCTCCATGGCAACCTTCTTTTACATTTGTGAATATCTGGGTGTAACGCCCAGTGAGTTTTTTGACGGAGAAAATCACTGTCCTCAGGAACTGAAAAGCATCAACGAGATTTTGCGTGAGCTTTCCCCCGAACAGCTTGAACACCTGGAATATATTGCCCGGCAAATGAAAAAAGGGAGGTAGTCTGATGGAGTCACTTTGACTTTTCAAAAGTGTAAGGAATACTAGGAACTCTCCACTGAAGTAAAAAACAACGCCCTGTGTCTCACAAACTCGCAGCAAAAGCTGCTCAAACACGTGATACACAGGGCGTTAATACATCATTGAAGAGTTCTCAGTGTTGCTAACACTTTTTCAAAATGTCAAAGTGTCTCCATCAGACTACCTGGAAAAAGGTTACTGCTTCTTCATTTGTCTGAGGAACAGAAGTACCGCCGCTGTAAAGATCACAGTACTGTAGCCCAGTACCCAGAGGAGATGTTCTGAAATTCCGGCGAAGGTGCCGGAGAGCACCGAGCGCTCCAACTCAACCGCATGGACAAAGGGGAAGCAGTAGGAAATCTTTTTAAATGTGCCGCCCACCAGGTCAAGGTCGAACCAGGTACCCGAAAGCCACGCGCTGAGATTAGTGAGCAGGGCACCACAAATCCCTCCCACCTGTTTGTCCGTGAAAACGCTGCCGCAGAGGAGTCCCAGCCCAATATATAAAAAGGATATAGGCAGGATAAATACTATAGCATAAAGAACTGTCACGGTGGGTTTGAGACCCAGAACCAGTGCGGCTCCGTAGCAGATCGCAGTCTGCAGCATGGCAATGGGAATCATGGGAAGGGTGTAACCAAAGATAAAATCCCCGGCAGTGAGAGGCGTGGTGTAAAGTCTGGAAAGCAGGGAGCTTTTCCTGTCCCTTGCGATCACGGTGGCCGAAAACAGTGTCATAAAGGAAAGGCCGAACACTGTGACGCCGGGCGTGAGGCTTTGGATTTCAAACAGGCTCACCGGGACATTGGCCTGAATGGCGCTGAGCAGCAGTAGCAAAACCAACGGAAAACCCAGCCCGAAAGCAAGATTCAATGGATCTCTCAGGATCTCTTTAGCATTCCTCTGTGCAAAAGTCAACATGTTCATTCTGTCACCCCCCTTACAATACGGATAAAGGCTTCTTCAAACCGGTCGGTACCGGCCTTTTTCCTGATGGCATCTGCCGTATCACAGATCAGGAGCTTCCCGTCTTTCATGATGGCTACCCGGTCAGAAAGAGCTTCGGCCTCCTCCATATAGTGGGTGGTGAGAATGACCGTGATCTTCCCTTTGAACGACCGGATCAGATCCCACAATTCACTTCTGGCGATCACATCCAACCCCAGTGTGGGCTCATCCAGAAACAGGATCTTTGGTTCGCTGACCAGTGCCATGGCAATACTTAACCTGCGCTGCCAGCCGCCCGAAAGCTTTCCCGCTTTTTTATGACAGATGTCCGTAAGTCCCAAAATTCCGGTCAGCTCCCGGATCTTCTCTTCCTTCTTTTCTTTGGACACCCCGTGGACACCGCACATCAATTCCAGATTTTCCCTGACCGTAAGTCCCGGCGCCACGGCGGTCTCCTGAGGTGATACAGCAATCACTTCTTTTACGGAAGCGCTGTCCCGCAAAATACTCTTACCCAGCAAAAAGGCATCGCCTGAGGTTGGAAGAGTAAGACAGGAGAGCATTTTGATAGTGGTAGTCTTCCCAGCTCCGTTCACGCCCAGCAGCGAAAACAGTTCCCCTTCTCTTACGGTAAGCGTAAGATTGTCCACCGCTGTCACATCCTTATATTTTTTGCATAAATTCTCTATTCTGATGGCATCCATGACGTCAATCCTCCTTCTGATATTGCTTTCTCATGCCCAGATAGGAATCCGTCAGCATCCGGCTGATCAGTTCTTCCTCCAGCTCCAGAAAGCCCGTGGCGGTCATGGCCGCAATGCCGTGCACATACGCCCACATCTCCAGATGAAATATTGAGGCTTCCTTCTTTGAAAGACCGGTGTTTTCCTGCAGGATCTCCACCGCACCGTCTGCCGCCATTGTATTCTGCTCATACGTTTCACCGGAACGGTCTCTCATGAACAGGAGCCTGAACAGCTCCTTCTCTTCCCGGGCAAACCGGATATATGCCATACCGCTTGCCTTATAGGGCGGATACTTCTCCTGTGAGATTTCTCTTTCAATATATGCCCGATAAATATCCTCCGCTGCAGCCACCACCGAGAGCTTCAGTTCTTCCATGGAGTGAAAGTTGGAAAAAATGGGCTGCGTGGAACACGCAAGACCGGCCGCAATGGTTCTGGCATTCAGCGCAGATGCTCCGTTTTCCCTTACAATATCCACAGCTTTGGTTACAATATCCTCTTTTGTGATCTTAACTTTCGGCGGCATGACACTCCTCCATAAATAACATATGTTATATATCATTTGTTATTATACATCACAGGGCGAAGTCTGTCAATACCTGAATGGATTCCGAAAAACCATCACAAAAATCCCTGTTGACAAGCTGAGGATTTTTTCATATAATATAATTAACAATTAGGTTAAATGTTAAACAAAGGAGGGCTACCTGTGGCACTACAACACACTCTGCGGGCACTTGCCGACCCCATCCGCCGTGAGATCCTGAATCTTCTCAAGAAGGGCAGAATGTCCGCCGGCGAGATCACTGACCGCTTCCCAGTTACGGCCGCTTCCATCTCAAGACATCTTTCCGTGCTGAAAGAAGCGGATCTGATCCGTGATACCAGGGAGGGAAAATTTATTTTTTACGAACTCAACACTTCCGTACTGGAGGAAATCATGCTTTGGCTCACCGCTTTGAAAGGAGATACCGACTATGATCAAGAACAATAAAAAGAAACTGTTCCTCTCTTCCCTTGCCATTTTTCTGCCCAGTCTGATCGGCCTGATCTTATGGAATGATCTGCCCGATATGATGAACACCCACTGGGGTGCTGACGGCAATGTGGACGGCTTTGCCCCCAAGGCAATGATCGTCTTCGGCCTGCCGTTTATTCTTCTGGCCTTTCAATGGCTCTGCATCCTGATCACTGTAAAGGACCCCAAGAACAAAGACCAGAACAGGAAAGTATTCGGTCTGGTGCTGTGGATCATTCCCATAATCTCTGTTTTTGCATGCGGCATCATTTATGCTGTTGCCCTGGGCAAGAGTTTGAACCTGAGTACCCTTCTGTTTTCTTTTTTGGGACTCATATTTGTGGTAGTTGGCAATTATCTTCCCAAATGTAAGCAGAACCACACCATTGGTATCAAGATAACATGGACACTTGCCAACGAAGAAAACTGGAATGCCACTCACCGTTTCGGCGGTAAAGTGTGGGTGATCGGCGGTCTTCTCCTGATGATAGCCGGTTTCATTCCGGAGTCTCTGGCAATTGCAGCACTGTTCCTCGCAATTACCGTACTCGTTTTGATCCCGTTCCTTTATTCCTACCTGTATTATCAAAAGCAGGTGAAAGCCGGAACTGCCCCCAAAAAAGCAGTGGTTCCAGCCAAGAAGCTCGGCAAGACGGCATCCGTATTGACCTCTGTAAGTCTGGTACTCATTCTCGCCTTGGTCATCGTTGTTCTCTTTACCGGCAATATCCGGGTGCAGTATGACGAAACCTCTTTTACCGTCAGGGCAAGCTACTGGAATGATCTGACTGTAGAGTATTCCGCTGTGGATTCCGTAGAATACCGGGAAGAATATGATGCCGGCTCCAGAGTCAGCGGTTTCGGATCGCCGAGACTTTCCATGGGGCTCTTCCGAAATTCCGAGTTCAATACCTACACCCTCTATTCCTATACCCAATGCGATTCCTGTGTAGTATTGAAAGCTGACAAAAAAATACTGGTGATCAGCGGTACCGATGCCGAAAGCACCAAAGCCATCTATGAGGAGCTTCTGCTCCGTACCGGACTGTAAAGGAGAATCATTATGAAGGCCATTGAAACAGAACATCTCACAAAATTTTACGGGAAAGCCAGGGGCATCACGGATGTGTGCCTGTCCGTGGAAGAAGGGGACTTCTTTGGATTTATCGGGCCTAACGGTGCCGGCAAGAGCACAACCATCCGCACTCTTCTGGGACTGATCCGCGCAACAGAAGGAACCGCCCGGATCTTCGGCAAAGATATTGTTAAAGAAAAAACCGAAATATTGTCCCAAATCGGCTACCTTCCTTCGGAGGCTGCATTTTACGATGAAATGAAAGTAAAGGAACTGCTGGATTTCTCAGCACGCATGAGAAAGAAAGATTGCTCCGAAGAGGCAAAGAATCTTTGTGAAAGACTGGAATTGGATCCGGGCAGAAAAATAAAGGAACTGTCTCTGGGCAACCGCAAAAAGGTCGGTATCGTGTGTGCACTTCAGCACACACCGAAGCTTTATATCCTGGATGAACCCACCAGCGGACTGGATCCTCTGATGCAGAGGGAGTTTTACTCAATCCTCAAAGAACGCAACGAAAAGGGCGCGACTGTTTTTCTGTCTTCCCATGTACTGTCTGAGGTGGGACGATACTGCAAACATGCCGCCGTGATCCGGGAAGGAAAGCTGCTGGTTTCCGACAGTGTGGATAATCTCGGGCATACCGGTGTCAAACGGGTAACACTGCGCGGTATGACAGCTCCTCTCAATCTTCCGAACACAAAGGACATCAAAACAGAAAACGATACCGTGACCTTCCTGTACAGCGGAAAGGCAGATCTGCTCCTCAGGGAACTGTCCGCTCTCTCTTTCGAGGACATCACCATTGCCGATCCCGATCTGGAAGAAGTGTTTATGCACTATTATGCAAAGGAGGATGTGTGATATGGCAATCTTTTGGCATGAACTGAAACGCAACAAACTTTCTCTTATCATATGGACTGCCGTAATTTCCTTTATGCTGGGGATCTGCATCCTGATCTATCCTGAAATGTCTTCCCAGATGGGACAGATCAGTGAAATGTTTGCAGATATGGGAAGTTTTTCCGCCGCCTTCGGTATGGATCAGCTGAATTTCGGAGAATTCATGGGATACTTCGGCGTGGAATGCGGTAATGTGCTTGGCCTGGGCGGCGCATTCTTTGCCGCCATCACAGGTATTTCGGCTCTTGCAAAAGAAGAAAAGGAGTACACCGCTGAATTCCTGCTCACTCATCCGGTATCCCGCACAACAGTCACAGTTCAGAAGCTGGCCGCCGTGATGACTCAGATCATCCTCCTCAACCTGACCGTTGCCGTTGTTGTGGCCGGTACGGCCCTCATCATCGGTGCGAATGCCTCTGCCGGAACCATCGCACTGCTACTGCTTGCCTACCTTCTCCTGCAGCTGGAAATTGCCGCCATCACCTTTGGCATCTCCGCCTTTCTGGCCGATAACAGTCTTGCAATCGGTCTCGGTGTTGCAGTCATGCTCTACTTTTTCAACCTGTTGGCCAACCTTACACAGGAAGCCGAATTCCTCAAATACATCACACCCTTTGGCTATGTGGATGGAGCCCACATCATAAACAAGAGTACCATCCCAATATCATATCTCCTCCCCGGCCTGGGCTTTGCGGTTCTTGGCATTGCACTCTCATTTATAAAATACAGGCGCAAAGATATCTCATAATAGAGAAGGTTCCCGGTGCAGGATTAACTGATTGCTTTGTCATTTTGAAAAAGTGCAAAGCGATCAGTTAATCCTGCACCGGGAACCTTCTCTATTATACACTATCTGGTTGCTCTGTGCTTCATATCCTTGATAGGGATGTTTGCAAACAGCGCGGGTACTGTTCCGTTATTGCCTTCAGACTCCGTCTCGGTAATCTGAATATCCAGTCCCTGTGCATCGATATCCATATATTTAGAGATAACAGCGATAATATCATTCTTGATCATTTCCATGATCTCAGGTGAGCAGTTGGCTCTGTCAGAGACCAACAGCAGTTTCAAACGATCCTTCGCGATTTCACCCGAACCTTTTTTGCGGAAAAAGTCCATCAACTTCATGTCAATCCCCCCCTTACTTTTTGAATAAGCCTTTGATCTTGGACATCACACCTCTTCTGGCATCCAGATCCATAAAAGGTACATCCTCACCTGCAACACGCTGACAGATATTCTGGTAAGCCTGTCCGGCGAGACAGTCAGTTCCCACAAGCGGATCACCCTGGTTGGTGGATACTACGATCTGCTCATCATCGGGCACTACACCGATCAGATTAATAGACAGGATATCGCATACATCCTCAACCTTCAGCATATCGCCTCTCTTTACCATGTCCATACGAATCCTGTTGATGATCAGATCGATCTTCTTCATCTCATTGGCTTCCAGCAGTCCTACGATCCTGTCGGCATCACGGATGGCTGAAACTTCGGGAGTAGTTACCACAAGCGCTCTGTCGGCACCGGCAATAGCATTCTTGAAGCCCTGCTCAATACCTGCGGGACAGTCTAAGAGAATATAATCAAATTCTTCCTTTAACTCATTTACCAGCTCTACCATCTGTTCAGGAGTAACGGCATCTTTGTCTCTTGTCTGTGCGGAGGGCAGCAAACAAAGCTCAGGATATTTCTTATGCTTGATCAGTGCCTGTTTCAGACGACACTTCCCCTCAATAACGTCTACCAGATTGTAGACGATACGGTTCTCCAGACCCAGAACAACGTCCAGGTTGCGCAGTCCGATATCGGTATCGATCATTACAACCTTCTTTTTCAACATAGCAAGACCGGTTCCCACATTCGCCGTGGTAGTAGTCTTGCCTACACCGCCTTTTCCCGACGTAATTACAATTACTTCACTCATTTTCTGTCTCCTCCTGACATTTGTTGCTTTTTAGTTGGTGCTGCCCCTGTGGTCCTACAGGCGGTCCAGACACCCCTTCGTCATTGGTTCAATACAGATATATCCGTCACTCGCTACGGCTATCTGGGCCGAATACGGACTGTTGTCGGCTTTGGCACGCTTTCTGACACGTCCGCTGTCCTTGTCCTTATCAGGGCTCTTAGCGATCAGATCCCCGATCTGCAGTTGAATCGGTCTCATGTCCAGCGCAAAGATAAAACAGTTCTCATCACCGGAAGCGCCTGCGCAGGCATTACCTTTCAATGATCCCAGCACTACGATATTGCCGTCTGAGATAATATTGGCTCCGGGATTCACATCTCCGATCAATGTCACGGATGAGGCACACTCCAGTGTCTGTCCAGAGCGGAGATTACCTTTGTAAAATCCGGCGATAGGCTGAGCGATGTTCGTGTCTGCCATTTCCGGAGCCGGCACGTAAACTGCTGCCGCCTGCTGCTCCTGATAGCTTTCCACCCGCTCCTTCATCAGCTCCTCCAGATCCTTGTTGCTGTCTATGATGCTGGCAATGCGGATGGCACTGTTAGCCATGATGGCGTCGGCAATGGCCTGTTCCTCTTTGGCCGTCAGTGTCCTTCCCTCAAAAGAGACTGACATCAGCGCATCCTTGAAAAAGCTGCCGGACTCTTTGAATTTCTCTGCTATGATCTGCAAAAGTTCCGGAAACGGCACCTGTTCATCCAGAATCAGGTTGATTCCGTACTTGTTGCTCTTGATGGTTACCTTGTTTGTCATATCCTCCTCCATAAACAAGAAAAAATTTCGCCCCTCGAAACTCTCCGCCTGCGGCGGGTCTGTGCAGCAGACAATTTCCTCTCCGCCGTACAGGGGGAATTCTTTCCCACATAAGGAGATTATACCATATTTCAAAAATATGCAAAGTGTTTTTAAAAAGTTTATCAAAAAAAATTGTATTCTGTCGATAATTCACGCAGTCAGACGCCTGCCAGGACATCGAAAGTCCCCGCAATGTTAAGTCTCCCGTAGCCCCAGTCTCTGTTGGGGTAGACAAGTTCCGGTGATCTGACCGCCCCCCGGATAAAGTAGTTTTTTACTTCCTTACTGTCCATGAACTCCCCGTTACGTTCCACGGCAGTCCATTGCAGAAATTGAGCCACACTTCCCGCCGTGATGGCTGCGGCCAGGCTGCTTCCTGTATATTTTCCTCTCAGTGTGGACACGTTGACTCCGGGAGCCGCAAAATCAGGACGGATCTGGCCCGTTCTGGAAAATCCTCTTCCTGACTCTATGAAAAAGCTGTTGTTCTGATCATTATAGACAGACACACCAATAGTTTCCACCGCCATGGAGGGCTCTGTCATTGTGACATAAGGGTCCGGCTCTAAAAAGGAAGTCTCGGAGTTCTGGAACTGATTAATGGGAAGCCACATATGAAAAATGCCGTTGTGCACTTTTCCGGTGGCCGATACTCTGAAATTCCAGATTCCCTCCGTTGGCTCCTCAATCCTAAAAATAATCAGTTCATCTCCTGTCACCGGCTCCACCAAAATGCCCGACACGGTAACCCGCGATCTCTCATATATAAAACTGTAGGTGATGCTCTCACTCAACGCAAGTTTTGTGGCAGGTACTGCTTCTCCTCCGGGGGTTCTCACAGTGATATTGTAAATATCGGGAGTGCTCCCCCAGAATTCCATGACAAAGCCTTTGCTGTCCGGACCCACGCGAACCTCCACGTCACGGTAATTATCCGCCGGACCCAGATTGGCAGTTTCTGAACCACGCCCCAGAATACCGCTGTAATGATGAGCGGCATTGCCCTCATCTCCTCCCGCAACCACCACTGCCCGGCTTCTTTTTGCCGCAACACTGTTGAGATACCTGGAAAGAGGTGATGTGCCGTCGTGAGCTCCCATATTGGTGCCGATGCCCATACAGATCACCACCGGTCTGTTGGCTGACCGGGACAGGGAATCCGCATAGTCCACAGCCATCATGATATCCTGCTCTGCAAAAGCAGGCACATCATCCGGGATCAGATAATAGTCCCTGAGATACTGCTTGCACTGTTTCAATTTTACGGCCACAATATCTGCATCAGGTGCCGCGCCGATAAACCGGCTTCCTCCGTTTAACCTGCTCCCCGCTGCAATTTCCGTCATAGTCGTACCGTGCCCCAACTCATCCCGGGTAGGTACCACGGAATAAGGATCCTCTGAAGCCAGCGCCCTGTTGATCTCTTCTCTTGTATATTCCGTTCCAAACAAAAAACCGGCAGGCGGCCGACCTGTCTGTATCGTCTGATCCCAGACGGAAAGGATCCTGCTGCCTCCCTGCTCATCCAAAAACGCGGGATTGCGATAATCAATGCCGGAACCGATCACGACCAGTATCACATTTCTCCCGGTGAGACTTAACGGCTGACGCTGCACCTGCGTAATGCCGCTTGCAGACAGACCAACCGGATCAAACTGACTGCTGCCAGCGCCGCCCGTGATCGGCATCAGCCCATACAGCTTGGGCGTATTCTGATATTCTGCGGACGACTCCATAACCGGCGGCAACCCCAAATTATTTACATAGGCCAGATGGTACAGCTCATCCACATCCGTATAACAAAGATCGTATCCTCCCTCCGGATCGATACGAAAAGAGTAATCAAGAATCAAATCCCTGTAATTTTCCGAAAGTATTCTGTCCCTGCAATCCATACCCACCGCCGAGACCACTTTTTAACTAATATATGCCCGAAACCTCTTCTCCGCCACATTTGTATCATTTATAGCAGCTGAAAAGTCGGCCCCCCAAGGGCATCCGGGCGCAGATATTATTCGTATAGCGGCACCCGGAGACCCTTGGGGGTAGACTTTGGACAGACTCAGTTACAGGCGGTGCGGGACTTTCAGGCATCTCACTGCATTGAGCACAGCGATGACCATCACGCCCACATCCGCAAATATGGCAAGCCACATTCCCGCGTACCCAAGGACACCCAGAAAAAGGCAGATTGCCTTTACCCCAAGGGCAAACAGGATATTCTGCCGGACAATGCGCAGGCATTTGCGTGAGATAGCTATCGCAAGGGCGATCTTTGCGGGATTGTCATCCATCAGCACCACGTCTGCAGCCTCGATAGCCGCATCAGAACCCAGTGCTCCCATGGCGATCCCCACGTCGGATCTTGACAGGACAGGCGCATCGTTGATGCCGTCACCCACGAACACCAGCACCTCATTTTTGCCCTTCTTCTCCAAAAGAGACTCCACCTTAAGAACCTTATCCTCCGGCAAAAGCTCACCAAAAAACTCATCCACCGAAAGCTGTGCTGCCACAGCCTCAGCCACCTGTCTGCTGTCACCTGTCAGCATCACGGTATTGCGGACTCCCGATCTCTTTAAGGTCTTGATGGCTGCTGCCGACTGTTCTTTTACCACATCTGCAATCAGGATATTACCAAGGTAACTGCCGTCTGCCGCCACATGTACCACGGTACCTGTTCCGTCCGTCTCCGGTACCGGAATAGCGAGCATTTCCATGAGACGCCGGTTGCCTGCCGCAACTTTTACACCATCCACCTCAGCGATCACCCCGTGACCGCTGATTTCCCGGGTCTCGCCGACCAGGGCATAATCCGGTTCCTGACCATAGGCTTCCTTCAGGCTTTTACTGATGGGATGATCCGAGTAGTATTCCGCATGCACTGCATATTTTAAAATCTGTTGATTTGAGACCCCTTCTGCCGGTCTCACTTCAGTCACCTGGAAAACACCTTTTGTCAAGGTTCCGGTCTTATCAAAGACAACATATTTTGTTTTGGCCAGCGCTTCCAGATAATTGGATCCCTTCACCAGAATCCCGCAGGATGATGCTCCTCCGATCCCTCCGAAAAAGCTTAAAGGAATGGAGATCACCAGGGCACAGGGGCAGCTGATGACCAGAAATGTCAGCGCTCGCACCACCCAACTGCTCCAGGACGGTGACACCCCAGTAAGTATGTTTACAAAAGGCGGAAGCAACGCCAATGCCAAGGCACTGTAACAGACAGCCGGTGTATAATAACGGGCAAATTTGGTGATAAAGTTTTCTGCCTTCGCCTTCTTCATGCCGGAATTTTCCACCAGCTCCAATATTCTGGACACTGTGGATTCTCCGAATGGCTTCACGGTGCGAATCTTCAGCACGCCGGACAGGTTCACACAGCCGCTGAGGATTTCATCCCCTACCTTCACTTCCCGGGGAAGACTTTCACCGGTGAGGGCACCGGTATTCAGCGTGGAGAAGCCATCCAGGACCACACCGTCGATGGGCACCTTTTCTCCGGACTTTACCACGATCACTGTGCCCACAGCCACTTCCTCCGGATCCACCTGTGTTAATGAGCCGTCTGTTCTCTCCACATTGGCATAATCCGGCCGGATATCCATCAGGGCACTGATATTCCTGCGGCTCCTGCCCACTGCCACACTTTGGAACAACTCTCCCACCTGATAAAACAGCATGACTGCCGCACCTTCGCTGTAATCTCTCAAAAGAAAGGCTCCAACGGTAGCCACCGTCATCAGAAAATTCTCATCAAACACTTCCCCGTGAATCACTCCCAGAACGGCTTTCCGCAAAATATCATAGCCGATGACCAAATAGGAGATCAGAAATAACAGCACCCGAAACCACCCTGAAGATGGGATCAGACTCGCTGCCACGAGCAGTACCGCCGCAGCAATGATGCGCCATAGTACTTTCTTCTGCCTGCGTGTCATTTTCCCATCTCCTTACAGATAAATCTCACAGTCAGATTCCACTTTCCTGCAGGCCTTTACCACCTGACTCATAACTGCATTTACATCGGAGCCTTCCTCAAATTCCACACTCATCTTCTGGGCCATAAAACTCACCGACGCATCTGCAACACCTGCCACCTTCTTTGTGGCTTCCTCCATCTTCCTGGCACAGTTGGCACAGTCCACTTCAATCCTGTATGTCTTCTTCATCCCGCATCCTCCTTATAAAAAATCTTTATTATAAAAATATAAACATATGAATTGTTGTTCATATGTTTATATTATCATAATTATTCTGTTTGTCAAGTCATTATATCACATGAGTCAGGAGTGCTTCTTTGTTGGTGCAGTAGCAGATGTCGTCTCTTCCACTCATCATCTCCAGAAATTCCTCAAACCGCTTCCAGTCATCATGAATATCAAATTCAAACCCGTGCCCCCACACATAGAATACCTGCGGAACATCCGTCTTAAGATCCAGAAATGCTTTGCCCAGTTCAAACATTTTGTCCATTTCCACATGATGGTACACGGAAGGATCAAAGGCCAGCAGTTCTTTCTGCAGTGCAAAGGAATAGGTAGATTTGGTGGTACGGGAATATTTCACGCCGGTAGACTTACGGATCAGATCCACAGTTCTGTTGTCAAAATAGTTGGTGCCGAAGGGATAAGCCATTCCCACCACTTCATAGCCGCAGAGTTCGCTCAGGTTCAGTCTGTCCTGCTCCACCTGCCTGATTACTTCCCTGTCATCCTCAATTTTAATCAGATTGGGATGCGTCAGCGTATGAACAGCAACCTCGTGGTTTTCATAGACGTACTTCACATCTTCCGGTTTCACCTTGTCAAAGCCCACACGTACGCCTTCCCTGTCAAGGAATCCCTCCCTGCCTAACAGTTCACTGTTCAGATTGAAGGTAGCCTTCATATTGTACTTGTCAAAAAGCCTGATCAGTCTGATATCCTGTGTCACACCGTCGTCATAGCTGAATGTCAGTACTTTCATTTTGCCTTGAAACATTACCTTTTCCTCGTGTGTCCCCTTTTATATGTTATTCGTTCGGATACTCTTTTAATTCCTCAATCCGGCCTGTTATCTGATTGCTTCTGATATCGATCACCGGGCCGCCGGTTCCTTCGATATATTCTCTGGTGATGGTCACCTTGCCGATATTGTCATCCTTGGGAATCTCATACATGATATCCAGCATGAACTCTTCGATGATTGATCGCAGCGCTCTTGCACCGGTATCACGCTCCATCGCCTTATCCGCAATGGCTTCCAGAGCCTCGTCGGTAAATTCCAGCTTTACCTCATCAAGTTCAAGAAGCTTCTGATACTGCTTCAAAATGGCATTCTTGGGCTCCTTCAAAATCTTTACCATCATATCCCGGCTTAAGCCCTCCAGGGTATAGATCACCGGCAGACGGCCGATAAATTCAGGGATCATGCCAAATTTACGGATATCCTCCACGGTCACCTTGGACAGAATGTTTTTGTCCTTGTCATACTTGTCCCTCAGCTCCGCTCCGAAACCGATGGACGCCGTCTTTGTCAGCCGCTCTTTGATAATGCCCTCCAGATCAGGGAAAGCACCGCCGCAGATAAAGAGGATGTTTCTGGTGTTGACCGTTGCAAGGGGCACCATGGCATTCTTGCTGTTGGCACCCACCGGCACCTCAACCTCAGCCCCTTCCAAAAGCTTCAACATCCCCTGCTGCACGCTCTCACCGCTCACATCGCGGGAAGTGGTATTCTTCTTCTTGGCAATCTTGTCAATCTCATCAATAAAAATAATACCTCTCTCAGCCTTCTCCACATCATTGTCCGCAGCCGCAAGAAGCTTGGATACCACGCTCTCAATGTCGTCACCGATATATCCGGCCTCTGTCAGGGAGGTTGCATCTGCAATGGCCAAAGGCACATCCAGAAGCCTTGCCAGCGTCTTTACCAGATAGGTCTTGCCGCAGCCGGTAGGTCCGATCATCAGCATGTTGGACTTCTCGATCTCAATCTCGTCCATGGTTCCCGTGGCCACTCTCTTGTAATGATTGTAAACCGCCACGGAGATCACCTTCTTGGCATGCTCCTGTCCCACCACATACTCGTCCAGACTGGCCTTGATCTTGTGGAGCGCAGGGATATTCTTAATGTTCAGCACCGGCTCCGCATCGGCCGCCTTCTCTTTTTTCTTCTTCAGCTTCTGCTTGTTGGGGAT
>JAZRCR010000022.1:0-8093 GCA_045659805.1 Acetatifactor sp. | reverse complement strand
GGATCTGTCAGTGAGATGCTTCACCGCGCTACCGGGCGCAGACCGGTATTTATCGGGAAACCGGAGCCCACGATGGCATATCTCGCCATGGAAAAGACCGGCTTTCGCCCGGAAGAGACGGTATTGATCGGAGACAGGCTGTACACGGATATTGCCTGCGGAGTCAATGCCGGGATCAGTACGATCTTTGTACTCAGCGGGGAGGGAACTTTGAAGGACCTGGAGCTGAGTGATGTAAAGCCGGAATTTGTATACGAAAATATCAGAAAAGTTTATGATGAAATTTAACGGACAAAGACGGGTTTGCCAAAAGAGAAAAATTTACTGTTTTTTTACAATTGGTGTACTTGTTATTGTAAGAGGTTGTAAAGGATCATTTTCATTCTATCAAATAAGTCAATTCGGTCTTGATACGTAAATGAAAGGGTTGTTATATGAAAACTAAAATCATAATGATTCGTCATGGGTTCAGTGAAGCTAATGACCAGAATGTATATGCGGGCAGTAGGGATTATCCTCTTTCTGAACTTGGATTGAAACAAGCAAAGTTATGTGGAGAATATTTGGCAAAATCCGATATTTCGTTTTTGTATTCAAGTCATTTGAAGCGGGCTTATGATACGGCATTACCAATAGCGAAGGCAACAGGTCTTGGTATTATAATTGACAAGGATTTAAGGGAATGTGAGGGCGGCGATTGGGAAGGAATGAATTATGATGAATTGTGCAGGCGTTATCCTGTCGAATATGGAATATGGGTAAACGATATTGGAAATGCACAGTGTCCTAATGGAGAAAGTGTGAAAAATTTTGCGGACAGAATACTAACAGTTATTACAAAAATTGCGAAAAAGCACGAAGGGAATACGTTGTGTATAGCAACACACGCGACACCTATAAGAGTTATGACAGCAATTGCGAAACAAATTCCTATAGATAATTTGAAAAACGTAGAATGGTGTGCAAATGCGTCAATTAACACTTTTGAATATGAAAATGGTAAATTTTCGATTGTGGAATTAGATAATGATAAATATTTAGGTGAATTACGTTCAGTTTTGCCTTCTAATGTTTAGGTAAGTCAACTGGATTTCTGCATGAAAATCGTCAATGGATAATTATATACGATTTCCAAGGGGCTTGTATTACATGTATTTGATTTTACAAAATATCTGAAAAGTTTATAAAGAATTGTGATTGACAGCCGTAGGGAAAAACTGTAAAATTTATTATGTTAGGCATTTATTTTTGAATAGTACAGTGATTGAGGAGCGGGCTGATGAGACGCACAAGATACGGAAGACAAAGATCGGTTATGTTTTATGTGAGATGGACGGCTGTGATACTGGGACTTACGGTGCTCAGTTTTCTGATGGTATGCGGCTGTATATATTTATGGAAAACTTTCGTTGAAGAGGACGGAGTGCCGGCCGGCAATGATATCGGGATCATAGCGGACGCTACACAGGAGACATCTCAGCATGAAACGGAGCAGGAACCTTCTGAGCCCGTGCCGGAGCCTACTGTTGAGGAGCCGGATCTGGATATTGTGGTATTGGATGCTGGACACGGTGGATATGACGGCGGTACTTTTCTGGATGATGTGATAGAGAAGGACATCACTCTGGCAGTGGTTGAAAAGATGAAGGCGCTTTTGGAAGAGCATGATATTACGGTGATATTGACCAGAGAGACGGATGATTTCGTGTCATTAGAGGACCGTGTGCTTATTTCCAATGGGGAGAAGACAGATCTGTTTGTGAGTATTCACTGCAATGCGTTTGAAGGTGATTCCACCGTTAAGGGTATCGAGTGTTACTTCCCGGAGAATGATGAGGTCAGCCGGGATGTTGCTTCAACTATCATGAAAAATATCAAAGTAGACGGTCTCAGAAACCGAGGCGCCAAGGAAGAAGATTATTATGTGACGATGCATAATAATGCGCCTGCCGTACTGATGGAATTGGGCTTTTTGTCCAATCCTGCTGAGTGCGAAAGACTCAATGACAGTGCGTATCAGCAGACGCTTGCGGAGCAGATGGTAAAAGGCATCATGCTCAGTATGGAAATGCTTAATCAGGAGACTGAGTAAGCGCAGCAAATATTTCGCCGATGGATCCCTGAATCACCAGATCAGCATGACTGTCTCTGGGAGTCGGGGATTTATTTATGACTACCAGCTTGTTGCCGGCAAAGTAATCTATGAGACCGGCAGCAGGATATACCGCCAAAGAGGTGCCGCCGATGATAAGAAGGTCGGCATGGGCAATGTAGGAGATGGCAGCGTTCAATGTTTTTTGGTCCAAGCCCTCCTCGTACAGGACCACATCCGGCTTGACGGGGCCTTGGCAGTGTGTGCATGTTGGAATGCCTTCACTTCTCATGATGTGGCCGATATCGTGAAAGGCATGGCAGTGTTCACAGTAATTGCGCAGTACCGAGCCGTGCAGTTCCAGCACGTTTTTGCTTCCGGCGGCCTGATGAAGACCGCCAATATTCTGAGTGATAACAGCTTTCAGCTTGCCTTCCTGTTCCAGGGAGGCAAGCTTTTTATGTGCAGGATTAGGGCCGGCATCCGGAAACAGCATTTTGTTGCGATAGAAACGGTAAAATTCTCCGGGGTTTCTCCTGTAGAAGCTGTGGCTCAAAATGGTCTCAGGCGGATAGTCATATTGCTGATGATACAGGCCGTCCACACTGCGAAAGTCGGGGATCCCACTTTCCGTAGACACGCCGGCACCGCCGAAAAAAACAATATTGTCGCTGCTTTTCACCATTTCACGGAGCAGGTTGACTGCTTCGGAATTCAGATTTGAGGAGTGTTCCATAGTAACCTCCTGGCTACGGGTTATACGGTTTTGTAAGGAGCTACAAATACGGGGAAGGTATCGGAACCGATAATAGTTTTGCCCTGTGTGACGGTCACTTCCTTGTCGGTGATCATATATTCCGCTTCGGCATTGTCTTCGATCACTGTATCCTGCATCAGGATACAGTTCTTTACTTTGGCTCCTTTTCCGATTTTGACGCCGCGGAACAAAATGCAGTTTTCCACTTCTCCTTCGATCACACAGCCGTCTGCAACCATGGCATTTTTGACCTTGGCATTGCCGATATACCTTGTGGGGTTGTCGTCGCGGACTTTTGTGTAAACGCGGGAACCGTTGAACAGCGCATCCAGATTCTCATCATCCAGGAGCTTCATATTCTCATCAAAGTAGTTTTTGATATCACTGATACGAACGCTGTAGCCGGTGAATTCGTAGCCGTGTACTTTCAGGGCGTCAAGCTGAGGAGCCAGGATATCGCGCTCAAAATACATATAGCCGCGCAAATAAGCATCGGAGATCTTTTGGATCAGCAGATTTCTCTCGATAAGATAAATATTCATAGAGAAATTCTGGGGGCCGTACTCTTTGGGATTGATCTGGATATCTTTCACACGGTCGCCGTCCAGACTTAAGGTATAATATAAGTCGGTGGTGGCTGTGGCCTGCAGATTCATAAAGCCGTAGGGGATTTCTTCTCTCTTGTAAGCAATGGTCACATCTGCTCCGGAAGCCTCGTGGGCCTTGATCATATCATTAAAATTGAAGTTGGCGGCAATGTTGGCATCGGAGATGATCACATATTTCTCCCTTTGGTTCTTCAGAAAATCTAAAATGCTTGCAAGGGCTTGTACCCGTCCGTTATAGACCTTCACGGTCCTTTCGGCGAAGGGTGGTACGATGTTAAGGCCGCCGTTCTTTCGTGCCAGATCCCAGGTCCGTCCGGATCCCAGGTGTCTCATGAGAGAACGGTAATTCTTGCGGACGATAACGGAGATATTGCCAATGCCGCAGTTTACCATGCTTGACAGCAAAAAGTCAATCATGCGGTAACGACTGGCAAAAGGAATAGAGGCCATCAGACGCTCGATGACCAGCTCCGGTACCTGATTGTCATAGCTGTTGGGGAAAATAACGCCCAGCGCATCAATATTGGAATTTACCATTGTTCTTCACCCTCCTTTACGTTGTGACCGACCATTGCATTGGGTCCGATCTTGGCGTTTGCACCGATACATACACCGGGCCCCACGGTGGCAACGCCATTTTCGTCACCGGCAGGCATCGCGCCCACAATGGCATTCTCGCCAATAAATGCATTTTCGCCTACGATGCAGTGTTCCACTCTGGCACCTGCTTTGATCACAGTATTGCCCATGACCACGGCATCCTGTACCTGAGCACCTTCCTCCACCTTAACGCCTGCAAAGAGGATGGAATGCTTCACGCTTCCGTTGATACGGCAGCCGTCGGTGATCATGGAGTTCTCCACGGCAGCGTTCTTGCCTATCTTGTGACCGGTCTTGCCGCTGTTGCGACTGTAAATCTTCCAGTTCTCGTCAAACAGGTCAATGCCGCTGTGCTCCGGATCCATGACCTCCATGTTGGCTTCCCAGAGAGAGGAGATGGTTCCCACGTCCTTCCAGTAGCCGTTAAAACGGTAAGCATACATTTTGCGCCCGTCCTTTAACAGGTTAGGGATGATGTTATTGCCGAAATCATTCTGGGAGTCGGGATCGCCCTCGTCCTCGATCAGATATTTTTTGAGAATATCGGTGTTAAAAATATAAATACCCATGGACGCCAGATTAGATTTGGGATTCTTGGGCTTCTCCTGGAATTCCGTGATTCTTGCATCGGTATCTGTCACCATCAGGCCGAATCGGGAAGCCTCGTCCCAGGGAACTTCCATAACGGCAACACTGAACTCGGCACCCTTTTCCTTGTGGAATTTCAGGAAATCATTGTAATCCTGCTTGCAGATCTGATCGCCGGAGAGGATGATCACGTACTGGGGATCATACCTGTCAATGAAAGAAAGATTCTGGTAAATGGCATTGGCCGTACCTTTGTACCAGTCAGAACCGGAGGCCTGCTGATAGGGGGGCAGGATATGCACGCCGCCGTACAGGCGGTCCAGATCCCAGGGCTGGCCGTGGCCAATGTACTCGTTCAGCACCAGAGGCTGGTACTGGGTCAGGATACCTACGGTGTCAATACCGGAGTTGACACAGTTCGATAAGGGGAAATCGATGATACGGTACTTTCCGCCAAAAGGAACTGCGGGTTTTGCCAGTTTCTGCGTCAGAGCATACAGACGGGAGCCCTGTCCGCCGGCAAGAATCATTGCGATCATTTCTTTTGCCATAAAGTTTCTCCTTTTACTGATATTTTCAAAAAATATGTACATATTTGTTTGTTATATTATAACATTTTTCGGCATAATTAACAAGGGTTTTAACGAGAATAAAAAACTTAAGAAAACCTTAGGTTTTTAAATATTGAGTTAATGCCTTTGTTCTGATATAGTAAAAAGGTAAATAATAGTCCGACCGGTGAAATGGGTGTGTACATATGAGAAGGAATAAAATAAGTGGAAGAAAGGAATATCGTATGTCGACGGCATCCGTTTTGATTCTGTTTTTTGGAATCTTGTGTATCCTGTACTGTATCAGTATCGGACTGTTCATGGGATACGGCACCAAATTTTTTCTGGTCTGGGGAATTCTGGGGGTGACTTTGTGCTTGTTTTCCGGGATGATTTCCCATCAGCTGTGGACCGATAGGCTGCCGTCTGCGCTGAAGGCAGGGATTCTTACGGTCATAGGATCGGGTCTGATCCTGTTTATGATCATAGAAGGTCTGATCCTGGGGCAGTTTGGCGCAAAGGCACAGCCGGGAGCGGATTATTGCCTGATCCTTGGAGCGCAGATGAAGGCTAACGGCCCCAGTGATGTGCTTCAGAGGCGGCTGGACGCAGCTGTTGCATATCTGGGTGAGAACCCGGATACGAAAGCGATCGTTTCCGGCGGAAAGGGTGTCAATGAGCCGGTGACGGAGGCGTTTGGGATGTATGAGTACTTGGTGGAAAGAGGAATTGCACCGGACAGGATCCTTTTGGAGGAGGAATCCGGCAATACCGTGGAAAATCTGCAATTCAGCAGTAAATTTCTGGATCCGGATAAAGACTCCGTGGTGCTGGTTACCAACAATTTTCACATGTTCCGGGCTTTGGGGATCGCAAGGAAAACGGGATATGAAAAGATAAGCGGCCTTGCCGCGGATTCCTATCCCCTGATGGTGCCGAACAATTTGCTGAGAGAATTTTTGGGAGTGATCAAGGACGGTCTGGCCGGCAATTTATAGGCGTTGATCGCAGTGAGGAGAATAAGATGGAAATACATGTGGGAGACATTTTAAAATTAAAGAAACCGCATCCCTGTGGCAGTCATGAATGGGAAGTTTTGCGCGTGGGGGCAGACTTCAGACTTAAATGTACGGGATGTGGTCATCAGATTATGATTGCAAGGAGATTATTAGAAAAAAATGTGAAAGAAATCAAAGAAAATACTTGAAAAATGGGGGAATTCATGATAACATAATTAATTGTGATATATTAAATCCTTGCTCCCGGTCAGACGGGGGCCAGAGACCAAAAGGAGGTAACAAAGCATGAACAAGTATGAATTAGCCGTTGTTGTTAGCGCAAAGATCGAAGACGATGAGAGAGCAGCAGTTGTTGACAAGTGCAAGGCTCTGATCGAGAGATTTGGCGGTACCATCACCGAAGTAGACGAATGGGGTAAGAAGAGACTTGCTTACGAAGTTCAGCACATGAAAGAAGCTTTCTACTACTTCATCAGATTCGATGCTGAGAGCACTGCTCCCGCTGAGATCGAGAGCCGCGTACGCATCATGGACAACGTTGTTAGATATTTATGCGTTAGACAGAACGAGGCATAAAGAAAGCGAGTAACGATATGAACAAAGTAATTCTTATGGGACGTTTAACCAGAGATCCTGAAGTGAGATATGCACAAAGTGGCAATCAGATGGCCATTGCAAGATTTTCCATTGCCGTTGACAGGAGGTTCAAGCGTGAGGGTGAGCCCGATGCTGATTTCTTCAACTGTACCGCATTCGGTAAGCAGGCAGAGTTCGTAGAGCGCTATCTGCATAAGGGAACCAAGATCCTGACCAGCGGACGCATTCAGAACGACAATTACACCAACAAGGACGGACAGATGGTATACAGTGTCCGTGTGGTAGTTGATGAAATTGAATTTGCCGAGAGCAAGAATGCTGCAGGCGGCGGAGATAACGGTTTTGGCGGTAACGCAGGATTTGGCGGCAACAGTTATGGCGGCGGATCTTATAACAGACCTGTTTCCGGAGGCGCCGGTGACGGTTTCATGAACATCCCCGATGGAATTGACGAAGAATTACCGTTTAACTAAGTGTAATGATTTGAAGACAGGAGGCACTGAAATGGCTTTTAACAAGGCAGAGAAAACCGATTCTCCAATGAGAAGAAAAGGCGGAATTCGCAGAAGAAAGAAAGTATGCGTATTCTGTGGTAAAGATAATGTAATCGATTACAAGGACACCAACAAGCTGAAGAGATACGTGTCCGAGAGAGGAAAGATCCTTCCTCGCAGAATCACCGGCAACTGTGCAAAGCACCAGAGAGCACTGACCGTAGCTATCAAGAGAGCACGTCACGTTGCACTGATGCCTTATACCTGTGATTAAGGTCGAACTTTTAAAGGCTGTCGCTATATGCGGCAGCTTTTTTGATGTAATAAGAAATTTCTCCGAATTTCTTATTACATCAAAAAAGCGCTGTGCGTGGATCGCACTACGGCGTAGCGGAAACTGTCTGCTGTGCAGACCCGCCGCAGGCGGAGAATTTTGCTGAGAAAAATTCTTTTTTAATACAATAAGAAAGTCCGCAGGATTTTTTATTGTATAATTTTTGTCTGTTCACGGATAATTTACATATCTTTTCCTCTTTCTACAAATTAAACTGTAGCATGTTTTACAATAATTTGGTATAATGTTCGTTAAGGGCAGAGTCAAATACATGCAAGAACAGATGCCGAGCTTGCTCGGGCATCTGCTCTTGTGTGTATTTGACGAGCGAAGCGACCCTGAGGGCCCCCGTACGGGGCTCTCCGGGCTCTGCCCGTCAGAGTCAAGGGCTCTCAGGGCTCTGCCCCTCAGAGGCAAGGGCTCTCAGGGCTCTGCCCCGCAGAGACAAGGGGT
>JAZRCR010000021.1:0-12321 GCA_045659805.1 Acetatifactor sp. | reverse complement strand
CATTCTTCGGTGATGCTCCCTGGATGGGTGCGGTAATGTATCTGGTGGGAATCCTTCTGATTCTGACCGGTGCTTTGCTGGTAAACAGGATCACCGGTCATAAGAGCAGAAAGTCATTCTTTATCATAGAACTTCCGGAATATAAGGCGCCCGGCATCCGGAGAGCATTTGTCTCCATGTGTTCCCCGGGAAAGGCTTACATTATCAAGGCCGGTACCGTTATTCTGGTATGTAATGCCGTGGTACAGATCATGTCTGACTTTAGCTGGAAGCTGCAGATGGTGGAATCTGCCCAGGATTCTATCCTGGCGTCAATTGCATCTCCTTTTGCCGTTGTGATGATCCCGCTGGGATTCGGAGTCTGGCAGCTGGCGGCGGCTGCGATCACCGGATTTATCGCAAAGGAAAATGTAGTGGGAACCCTTGCGGTGGTATATGCCATGTCGGCCGACCTGATCAATCGGGACGAACTGGCCCTGAGTGCAGGTGCCGGAAGCGAAGTGGCTGCGATCATCGGTCTGACCAGGGCAGCGGCCCTTGCCTATCTGATGTTTAATCTGTTTTCCCCGCCCTGTTTTGCAGCTATGGGCGCAATGAACGCGGAGATAGAAGATAAAAAATGGTTCTGGGGCGGTATCGCGCTGCAGATTGGTACGGGATATTCTATAGCCTTTTTGGTTTATCAGGTGGGTACACTGGTTGCCACAGGAACGTTGGGAGATGCTTTCCTTCCGGGCCTGATCGCAATCCTTTTGATGGTTGCGGCAGTGGTGGCGCTGATTGCAAGAGCCGACAGAAAAGTTAAGAATCAATGCAGGCGTGCTGCATAAAAAGGAGATGGTTTCATGGCAGATTTGATCGTTGCAGGTGTGATACTCATCATTGTTGGCGCCGCCATCGCGTATATCGTCCGTGAGAGAAAGCGCGGCGTGAAATGTATCGGGTGTCCGGCGGCAGATCACTGCCCCCATGCCCGCAGCGGGCGCTGTAATCACACAACAGAATAAGTGAGATTCGGGGGTGCCCGAAAGTCGTTAACGGCTTTTCGGATGCCCTCGATTTTATTTGTGTTTTAACTGTTGTTGTGGTAAAATACTGGTATCTATATGTCAAAAGGAGAGGGAATGTATGAAGGTTTTGTTGGTGAACGGAAGCCCTAAGGAAAAGGGCTGCACATATACGGCGCTTTCGGAAGTGGCAGGTGCATTGAACCGTCAGGGGATTGAGACAGAGATCTTCTGGGTGGGAACACAGCCCATTGCAGGCTGTATCGGCTGTAAGGCCTGCGCTCAGACAGGAGAGTGCTTCCGCGGTGATAAAGTGAATGAATTTGTGAAGAAGGCCGGAGAAGCGGACGGCTTTGTATTTGGCTCACCGGTGCATTATGCAGCAGCATCAGGGGCACTGACTTCCTTTATGGACAGAGCTTTTTACAGCGGTGCTTCCAAGATGCGCGGAAAGCCTGCTGCCTGTGTGGTGAGCTGCAGAAGAGGCGGAGCAACGGCTGCGGTTGATCAGCTGAACAAATATTTTATGATCGGCGGTATGCCCATCGTATCCAGCCAGTACTGGAATATGGTGCACGGCAATACCCCCGATGAGGTGCGACAGGATCAGGAAGGATTGCAGATCATGCGCACTCTGGGCAACAATATGGCCTGGCTGTTAAAGTGTATCAGCCTTGGCAGAGACAATGGTGTAACTTATCCGGAGAGAGAACCGGCGATCAGGACCAGCTTTATCAGGTAGAGAATATGGCAGCGAAGAAAGCGATCAATTGGGAAGAAATCAAAGCAATCAGACCAAAGAATCCGGATGGGATCATTGCCTATGTGGACGGAAGCTACGACCATTCCATCGGTCATTATGCCTTTGGCTGTGTATTTATTCTGCCTGACGGGAGAGTATATACGGAGAACGGTAACGGAGACAATCCGGACTCAGCGGCACTGCGCAATGTGACAGGGGAAATGCTGGGGGCAATGTTTGCCGTGCGCTTTGCCATTGTCAACGGGTTCCGCGAGATTGAGATCCGTTACGATTATGAGGGCATTGAGAAGTGGGTGACCGGAGCGTGGAAGAGTAAGACAGACCTCACGCAGAAATATGCACAGGCCATGCGGAAATGGTCTGAGAATATCCGGATTTCTTTTACCAAGGTAACGGCACACACCAATGTGTACTACAATGAAATGGCCGACAAGCTTGCCAGACAGGCATTGCCGGAATTAAAGGGTGTACCTTCCGTGAGAAGGATCAGTGAGATGGAGCCTATCAATGGAACAGATGAGACTTAACAAATATCTTGCGGACCGAGGGATCTGCTCCCGTCGGGAAGCAGACAGGCTGATAGAGCAGTGCAGGGTAACGGTGAACGGGCAGATCGCCTCCATGGGATGCAAGGTGTCAGAGGAAGATGCGGTTTCGGTGAACGGCAAACAGATTGCAGGGAGACCTGAGAGAGTGGTGCTTGCCTTTCACAAGCCTGTGGGCGTGACCTGCACAGAGAAAGACAGGCACGCAGAGAAGATCATAACCGATATGATCCGGTATCCGGTGCGCGTCACTTATGCAGGACGCCTGGACAAGGATTCGGAGGGGCTGATCCTGCTGACTAACGACGGCGCGCTGATCGACGGGATGATGCGGGGAGCCAACCGCCACGAGAAGGAATATGTTGTCAAGGTGAATAAAGAGGTCACCGATGATTTTCTGAAAGCTATGGGAGCAGGGATCTATCTGAAAGATCTGGATAAGACCACGAGATCCTGCCAGGTGGAAAAGACAGGAAAGTATACCTTTCGCATCCTGCTGACTCAGGGATTGAACCGTCAGATCCGCAGAATGTGCAGGGCGCTGGGTTACGAAGTGCGCAAGCTTCAGAGGATCAGGATCATGAACATTACGCTGGACGGCATTCCCTACGGAAAATACAGGGAACTGACAGCGCAGGAGATACAGGAACTGTACGAGCGTACGGGGCTTTCGGATTTTGCCCACCGGAAAGGTTCCGGCAGGGGATTAGAGAGATAGGGTGGAATGAAAGATGGATACTGCAAAAACAGCCAGGATCAAATATCTTGTGGACGTGCTGAATGAAGCTGCCAAGGCATATTATTCCCAGAACAGGGAGATCATGAGCAACCTGGAATACGATCGTCTTTATGATGAGCTGGTGGCGCTGGAGGCTGAGACCGGCATGGTCATGGCCGGCAGTCCTACCGTGAATGTGGGTTATGAGGCGGTAGAAGAACTCCCCAAAGAAAAACATGAAAGTCCCATGCTCTCTCTGGGTAAGACCAAGGACCGGGAGGAACTGCGGGACTGGCTGGGAGATAAAGAAGGACTCTTAAGCTGGAAGCTTGACGGGCTGACGGTGGTCCTCACTTACAGAGACGGTCAGCTGTTAAAAGCGGTGACCAGAGGAAATGGTGAGATCGGAGAGGTTGTGACCAACAACGCCAGAACCTTTAAAAATCTGCCCCTCACCATTCCTTTCCGCGGAGAGCTGGTGCTTCGCGGCGAGGCAGTGATCAGTTACAGTGATTTTGAAAAGATCAATGATGAGATCGCGGATGATCAGGATAAATATAAGAATCCCAGGAATCTCTGCAGCGGCTCTGTGAGACAGCTGAATAATGAGATCACAGCCCGCAGGAATGTAAAGCTGTATGCGTTCTCCCTTGTGAGCGCAGAGGGTGTGGATTTTAAGAATTCCAAAGAAGAGCAGTTTCTGTTTATGCGCCGCCAGGGTTTTGAGGTGGTTGATTACCTGAAAGTGGACCGGACAACCATCCTGCAAGGCATCAGGGAATTTGAGCTAAGGATCGGAACGTATGATATTCCCTCTGACGGTCTGGTGCTTTCCTATGAAGATATCGAATACGGAGAGTCTCTGGGGCGCACGGCGAAGTTCCCCAGACATTCCATTGCCTTTAAATGGGCAGATGAGCTTAAGGAGACCACGCTGAAAGAGATTGAGTGGAGCGCCAGCAGGACAGGACTGATCAATCCGGTGGCGATCTTTGAACCGGTGGAATTGGAGGGAACTACGGTAAGCCGTGCTTCCGTGCACAATATCAGCATCGTAAGAGGGCTGAAGCTTGGCATCGGTGACCGGATTACCGTATATAAAGCCAATATGATCATTCCTCAGATTGCAGAAAACCTGACCTGCAGCGACAATCTTGAGATCCCTTCCCGATGTCCGGTGTGCGGCGGAGCTACGCAGATCAGGCAGGTGAACGAGGTGCAGTCTCTGTATTGTACCAATGAGAACTGTGCCGCCAAGAAGATTAAGTCATTTACACTGTTTGCGAGCCGGCATGCCATGAATATTGACGGATTGAGCGAGGCCACACTTCAGAAGTTTATTGACAGAGGCTTTATAAAAGAGTATGCTGATTTATATCATTTGGACAGATACCGTCAGGAGATCACCGAAATGGAAGGTTTCGGAGAGAAATCCTACGCCAATCTGATCAAAAGCGTCGATGCTTCCAGAAAGACCACGCTGCCCAGAGTTCTTTACGGACTTGGCATCGAGAATATCGGTGTGGCCAATGCCAAGATGATCTGCAGACAGTTTGATTATAGTCTGGAGCGGCTGACACAGGCAGATGTGGAAGAACTCAGTGCCATCGAAGGTGTGGGAGATGTGATTGCAGCAGCTTTTGCGGAATATATGCACCGCGAGGATAATCTTGCCAGGTTGCAGAATCTGGTGAAAGAGCTGGAGATCGAGGTGCCTGCGGCAAATGAGAATGTCCAGACTCTTTCGGGCAAGATATTTGTAGTGACAGGTAGCCTTCAGCATTATCCCAGCCGGAACGAACTGAAAGAAGCCATTGAACAGCTGGGCGGCAAGGTTACGGGAAGTGTGACAGCCAAGACAGAATGTCTGATCAACAATGACATTACCTCCTCGTCCTCCAAGAACAAGAAGGCCAAGGAGCTGAACATCCCCATTGTCACGGAAGAGCAGTTCATGAAAGAATATCTTGGGATGGAAATATAAGGAAAGTAAGAGGGATGAAAGATGCCTATTAAGACACAGCGGGATCTGCCGGCAAGAGAGATCCTTGAGAATGAAAATATATTTGTGATGGATGAATACCGTGCCCTGCACCAGGATATCCGTCCGCTTCAGGTACTGATCCTCAACAACATGCCGGTAAAGCAGGATACGGAGCTGCAGCTTCTGCGAGCCCTGTCAAACACACCGCTTCAGGTTGATGTGACGTTTATGAATGTCAAGAGTCATGTGTCTCAGAATACTTCAGCCAGTCACCTGAATAAATTTTACACTACCATAGATGAGATTCGTGATCAGAAGTTTGACGGTATGATCATCACAGGTGCACCTGTTGAAGATATCAGTTTTGAGGAAGTGGACTATTGGGAGGAGATGTGCCGGATTATGGATTGGGCAGAGACTCATGTGACTTCCACCATCCATATCTGCTGGGCAGCCCAGGCAGGCTTCTATCACTATTACGGAATTAATAAGGCGCAGCTGCCCCAGAAGCTCTTCGGTGTATATGAGCACAAAGTAGCCAACCGCAAGATTCCACTGGTGAGAGGATTTGACGATATTTTCCTGGCACCCCACAGCCGTCATACCGAGACGCCGGCTGCGGCAATCCACGCCTGCAAGGAACTGACCGTATTGGCGGAATCGCCGGAGGCGGGAGTATTCCTTGCCATTGCCGAGAACGGCAAGAAGATCTTTGTCAACGGTCATCCGGAGTATGACAGATTCACTTTGAACAATGAATACTACAGGGATCTGAACAAGGGACTTCCCATTCAGGTGCCCTATAATTATTATCCCCAGGACGATCCGGAACAGAAGCCGCTGCTTCAGTGGAGAAGCCACAGCAACAATCTGTACAGCAACTGGCTGAATTATTATGTATATCAGGCAACACCTTATGATATCAGAGAGATCTGATCAGTAAGTTGCTGAAACATATTTTGTCTTTACAGGTATATTTTTCCGGTCTTGTCCGTATACTTTGAATGTCAGTATCCCGGCAGTCCGTCTGCCGGAAGATCAGGAGGTATTTATGGCAAGAGGAATAAAGAAAACCGTGGAAGAAAGGATTTCAGCCAAGCAGGAACTTCTCTCTGCGCTGCTTACCAGGATTGAGTCTGAGAAGAAGGAGCTGGAAGCTCTGTATGAGGAGAAGAGGGTGAAAGACCTTGAGACAGTGAAGGTGCTGATCGAGGAGGCGGGACTCACTGCGGATGAGGCGAGAGATGCCCTGAAGCAGTATCTTGATACAAGAATTGCCAGCGCATCGTAAGCGTGAGTTGAATGGGAAAGCCGTGTATGTTTACAGAAGAAACGTACACGGTTTTTTTGTGTAATAAGAAATTTTTCTGAATTTCTTATTACACAAAAATCGCTCCGCGTGGATGCGCACTCGCGCGTACAAGGTAAATGTCGCTTTCGCGACCGCGCTCGGCGCGAGAGTCCGCTTGCGGACTCTTTGTTCTATTTTTGGGAATTCCTTTGTGGAAGTCATACTTGACATTTTTGGCTTTTTCTTGCACAATTACTATTGAGGGTGTTTTGTTTTTTTAACTATGATATCGGACGCTTGAATAGCGGTTGATATAAACATTTTTCATACTTTTAAGGAGGAATTATTATGAAAAAACTTTTAGTTGCACTTTTATGTGTTGCTATGTCTGTTGCAATGCTTGCCGGCTGTGGCAAGAAAGATGCTGCAGACGGAATGAAGATTGCCATCGTGAGCAGTCCTTCAGGTGTTGATGACGGCGGTTTCAACATGAACAACTACGACGGTATCCTGGCATTTATCGAAGCCAACCCCGGAGCAACTGTAACCCCTGTTAAGGAGCCCACCGGTGACGTGGCAGCAGCTGTGAAAACTGTAGCTGATATCGTGGCTGATTATGATGCCATCGTATGCTGTGGCTTCCAGTTTGCAGGTATTGCAGAGATCGCCAAGGAGAATCCTGATGTGGATTTCATCCTGGTTGATACCAACCCCACCGATGCAACCGGTGCTGAAGTTGTTGTAGACAATATTTATGCTATGCTGTTCAAAGAGCAGGAGAGCGGATTCTGTGCAGGTATCGCAGCTGCACTTGAGACCAAGACCGGCAAGGTTGCTGTTGTCAACGGTATTGCATATCCTTCCAATGTTAACTATCAGTACGGATTTATGTCCGGTGTGAACTATGCCAACAAGAATTACGGAACCAAGGCTGAAGTTGTTGAATTGGCATCCTACGCGGGAATCGATGTTACCGGCGCGAATGTAGGCGGTAACTATATCGGAAGCTTTGCTGATGAAGCTACCGGTAAGGTTGTTGGACAGGCTCTGATCGGTGAAGGCTGTGATGTGATCTTTGTTGCAGCAGGCGCTTCCGGTAACGGTGTATTCACTGCAGCTAAGGAAGCTAAGGATGTATACTGCATCGGCTGTGACGTAGACCAGTTTAATGACGGTGCTAACGGAGAAAGCAACATCATTCTCACTTCTGTATTGAAGATCATGGGCATGAACGTTGAGAAGCAGCTGAACAATATCAAGGACGGTACCTTCAAGGGTGAGAATGCGCTTCTGGGTGCTGACACCGATTCCACCGGTTTTGTAAAAGCTGACGGCAGACATCAGCTTTCCGAAGATACCGTGAAGAAGATTGAAGATGCATTTGCAAAGGTTAAGAGCGGAGCAATTGTTCCCGCAGCTAACTTTAACGGAATGACTCCCGATAACTTTACAGGTCTGTAAGAAGTAATATTAAGTAAGGATACAGGGGAAGAGAAGAATTGCCTTCTCTTCCCCGGCCTGCTTTCGGACCGTTGATCAACTGTCTCGGCAAGAGATTAAGGAGGATCCACATGTCAGAATACATTATTGAAATGAAAAATATCACCAAGAAATTTCCGGGTATTGTTGCCAATGACAATGTGACGGTTCGGATCAAAAAAGGTGAGATTTATGCCATTCTCGGAGAGAATGGCGCCGGAAAGTCCACGCTTATGAGTATGCTTTTCGGCATGTATGAGCCTGATGAGGGCGAGATCTATGTAAGAGGAAAGAAAGAGACGATCACGTCTCCAAACTATGCTACACAGTTAAATATCGGAATGGTTCATCAGCACTTTAAACTGGTGTCCAATTATACCATTGCAGAGAATATTATCATGGGAATTGAACCGCAGAAGAAGTTTCTGGGGCTTTTTCCCTATGTAGATATAAAGTCATCCAACCGCAAGATTGCTGAACTTTCAAAACGTTACGGATTGGAAGTCGATCCCACAAAACGCATTGAAGAAGTAAATGTATCGATCCAGCAGCGCGTGGAGATACTGAAAATGTTGTACCGCGAAGCGGAGATCCTGATTTTTGACGAGCCCACTGCCATTCTGACACCGCAGGAGATCGATTTCCTGCTGGAGATCATCAAAGGCTTGAAGGAAGCCGGAAAGACCATCATTCTGATCACTCACAAGCTGGAGGAGATCAAGAAAGTGGCCGACAGGTGTGCGATCCTGTGCAGAGGCAAGTTAGTTGATGTGCTTGACGTTGCCACCACCTCTACCAAAGAGATGGCCAATAAAATGGTGGGAAGAGAGGTGTCCTTTGAGACAGATAAGCCTCCTGCCAATTACCGGGATGAAATTTTGACTGTTCAGAACCTGACGGTCAAAGATGAGAATAAATTCGAAATAGTTAAGAATGTGTCTTTCTCTATCCGCGGAGGTGAGATTTTCGCCATTGCAGGTGTATCCGGTAACGGTCAGGTTGAAATTGCGGATGCCATTGCAGGCTTACTCCCTGTTGCGGATGGAAAGATAATCCTGAACGGGAAAAATATTACGTTTGACAGTATCAGGGAGAGAATACAGGAGGGAATCTCCTACATTCCCGAAGACAGACAGACTTACGGACTGGTACTTGATTTTACGCTCAGTGAAAATCTGGTCCTCAAGAATTATTATAAAGAGCCTTTTGCCAGAAAAGGCATTATCAACCATGATAAAATAGACGAGTTCGGCCAGGAACTGATAGATAATTATGATATCCGCAGCGGCCAGGGTACTGAGACTGTTGTGCGCTCCATGAGCGGAGGTAATCAGCAGAAGGCTATCATTGCCAGAGAAGTGGAACAGGATTCCTGTCTGACAATTTTCGTGCAGCCTACACGGGGACTGGATATAGGAGCCATTGAAAACATCCACAGACTGATCGTGGAGGAGAGAGAAAAGGGTAAAGCGATCCTTTTGATCTCCCTGGAGCTGGATGAGATCATGAATCTGGCGGATACCATAGGCGTTATCTACAACGGAGAGCTTTTGCGTGTGGCGGATGCCAGGGAGCTTTCTGTGAAGGAAGTAGGCGAGTTTATGATGGGGGTGAAAAAGAATGAAGCCAAAGCGTAGACTTTTTACAAAATTCATTGTAAAGCTTTTGGGAAATGAAAAGTATCAGGTGATCACAATCCCTGTTTTTGCCATTCTTCTAAGCCTTCTTGTGGGTGCTGTTGTGATCCTGATTCTTGGAAAGAATCCCCTTTCCGCGTATTGGAATCTGCTGCAGGGCTCCGGAATTGCCATGAAGGCCAGATATGCCGGCGGCAGAAGCATGGTTACGGATTTCCTTAGTTTTATGGACTATTGGACACCTATGATCTTTGCGGCCTTGGCAGTGGCAGTGGCATTGAAGGCAGGGTTGTTCAATATCGGTGTGTCCGGCCAGATGCTGATCGCGGGTTTTGTCAGCTCCGTCACAGTGGGCTACAGTACACTGGCAGCCCCTATAGCAAAGCCTCTTGTAATTCTGATCGCACTTACGGTCGGCGGCCTTACCGGCGGGTTGATCGGCTGGCTCAAATATAAGTTCAATATCAATGAAGTGGTATCCTCCATCATGATCAACTATATTGTGGAGTATGTGGTCGCCTTCTTCATTTATACCAAGTTTATCGATCCTGTCTCCAGACAGTCCCTTGCCATCGGAAGTGCAGCAAGGCTGACACTGAAAGGTGTGCAGATCGGAAGCTTGAAGTGCGATATTCCTTTGGGTATTGTTCTTGCTATCGCGGCAGCATTTATTATACGCTATGTGTTTAACAGGACAACCTTCGGATACGAATTGAAGGCAGTGGGATTTAACCGCAAGGCTTCTTCTTATGCGGGTATTCATGTGGGCCGGAATATGATCATGGCAATGGTGATATCCGGCGGATTGGCAGGTTTGGCAGGTGCTACATATTACCTGGGCTACTTCGGATCCATTCAGCCCAAGGTACTTGCGAGCACCGGATTTGATGCCATAGCCGTGTCTTTGCTGGGCAATTCCAATCCTGTCGGAATCCTTGGTTCCTCTTTCCTGATTTCTGTGATCAGTAACGGCAGTACCTACATGAGTTCCCGTGCGGGACTGGATGCAGAGATTGCCTCCGTGATCACGGGACTGATTCTGCTGTTCAGTGCCTGCGGTGCATACATCGGATACAAGATCCGGAGAAGCAAAGAACTGCTTGCTGAACAGGAAAATAAAGTGACAAAGGAGGAAGCATAAATGATAGATAAAGTGATTATTGACGGCTTATCCTTTGCATTACCTCTGTTTATCATGGCAATCGGTGGCATTTATTGTGAGAGGAGCGGTATCACCAACCTGGCACTGGAAGGACTGCAGGGAGCCGGCGCTTTTGTTGGTGCTCTGGCGGCAGTATTTTTCATGGAGGTTTTCGGCGCAGATTCCCGGATTCCCTATTATGCAGCTATGATTTTTGCAATGGTGGGAGGTATGTTGTATTCCATCCTCCATGCAGTATTGTGTATCAGATTTAAGGCCAATCAGGTAATCAGTGGCGTGGTGATCAACATTCTTGCCATGGCACTTACCGTATTTTTGACCAAGGTGATCAACCGTCTTGCGTTCGGCGCAGCTTCTGACAAGTTTGTACTCGGCGTTTCGGACCGTTGGACCGTGCCGGGAATCAGTGAGATTCCGGTGTTGGGCGCTGTTTTTACCAATGTATATCCCTTTGAACTGATTATTGTGGTGGTGGCAGCCATTGCATGGTATGTATTGTACAGGACCAAATACGGTCTCCATCTTCGGGCATGCGGTGACAATCCCCAGGCGGTGGATGCAGCCGGAATTGATGTTGTAAAAGTTCGTTTTAAGGCAGTTATGGTGTCCGGCGCTCTTTCGGGACTTGCGGGAATGTGTTTTGCCTACTCCATCTCGGCAAAATATTCTTCCGGTATCTATGTTGGTTACGGATATCTTTCCATTGCTGCACTGATCTTCGGTAACTGGAAGATCATGCCCACTCTGGGCGCCTGTCTTGTGTTCGGTCTGGCAAAGTCCGGTGGCTATCAGATTGTACAGACATTGGGAATGCCGAGTAGTTATTCCGATCTTGTGATGGTGCTGCCGTATGTGCTGACCTTGTTGCTTTTGGTATTTTTCTCCAAGCATAATGATGCACCCAAGGCGCTGGGTGAAATTTATGATAAAGGAAAGCGATAAGATAAAAAGAGATATGGAGGGTAACTATGAACATTCTGGTTTGTGTAAAACAGGTACCGGGTTCAAGTAATGTTGAGGTTGATCCCGTTACCGGCGTGTTGAAACGAAACGGTATCCAGAGTAAGATCAATCCTTATGATCTTTACGGTATCGAGACGGCACTTTCTCTGACGGAGAAGTACGGCGGAAGTGTGAAATGTATTACCATGGGACCGCCCCAGGCGAAGGCGATCATCACAGAATGTGTCTGCATGGGAGTGGAGAGCGGAACCGTACTGACAGACCGCAAATTTGCGGGGGCCGATGTGTTGGCTACGGCATATACCCTTTCTCAGGGAATCAGAAAATCCGGTGACTTTGATCTGATCATCTGCGGCAAACAGACCACTGACGGCGACACTGCCCAGGTTGGTGCTGAGGTTGCGGAATATCTGGGAATGCCCAATGTTTCCAATGTACTTTCCGTGGACGATGTGCGTGACGGCAAGGTGTATCTGACTACCTCTCTGGATGATAAGGTAGTTAAGCTGAGCATTGCACTTCCTTGTCTGATCTCCGTAGACAGTGACATCAATACCCCCAGACTTCCTTCCTATAAGGTGAGAAAGAACCTGAAGGATGATGCTGTGAAGTTTCTGACTTTCAATGATTTTGAAGACCAGAATCCGGATCACTACGGACTTGCAGGAAGTGCCACACAGGTTGAGCGTATCTTCCCGCCGGAGAAGAATCTGGAAAAATATACCATTGACGGCGATGCTGAGGAACAGGCAGAAGAACTGTTTACACTGCT
>JAZRCR010000020.1:0-31554 GCA_045659805.1 Acetatifactor sp. | reverse complement strand
CGCCGCCGCAGCATATGTTCCGGTCTCTCTGTGCATCCGATCCGAATCCGCCCCCAGTTCAAACATATCTCCCAGAATCGCAATCTTACGGTTGTCTGCCATATTCAGCAGATCAATGGCTGCTTTCATGGACACGGGGTTGGCATTGTAACAGTCATCGATGAGAGTGTATCCCGGCAAAGAAATCAGGTGACTACGGCCGCTCACGGGCTCCACCTTGCGGATACCTTCCACGATTTGCTCACGGGGAAGTCCCAGCAAACGCCCCACACAGGCCGCTGCGGCGGCGTTGGTGACCATATGAATACCCGGAAGGGTTACTTCGATTGCTAATTGCTGTATGAATCCCGGGGCCTCAGCAGCAGTTGCCTCTGCAGGCATATGCAGCAGCGCTTCACTTCCAAACAGTCCCTTGCTCACCACGTCCGTGGCATATACTTCCTCCGCCGGATTGTCACCCAATCCAAAGAAGTGCACCGGGCGCCCTTTTACCTCTTCTACTGTTGCCAGTTTGTCATCCTCTCCGTTCAGGCACACAAAAGCATCATCAGCCATAAAATCAAAAATCTCTGTCTTGGCCTTCAAAATACCGTCTCTGGTCTTCAGATTCTCCAGATGGCACTGACCGATATTGGTGATCACGCACACGTTCGGTCTGACAATCTCACTTAAGCGGTGCATCTCGCCAAAATCACTGATGCCCATCTCCACCACGGCCGCCTGATGTTCCGGCCGGATCCGCAGGATTGTAAGCGGAACGCCGATCTCATTGTTGTAATTGCCTTCCGTCTTCAGCACATGATACTTTTCAGAGAGCACGCCGGCAATAAACTCTTTGGTGCTGGTCTTTCCCACGCTTCCCGTGATCCCCACCACCGGGATCGCAAGGGTTGACCTGTAATATGCCGCCACTGCCTTTAATGCTGCCAGGGTATCCTCCACCAATATGTATGCTCCCCAGACGGAAGAGGCAAGCCCATGCTCTTCTTCCACCTGTCCGGGTTCTTTCTGTGTCACCACGCAGTATGCGCCGTTCCCGTAGACCGCACCGATAAATCTGTGTCCATCCACGCGCTCTCCCACTGTGGCAAAAAACAGTGCTCCCTCTGTCACTTTCCGGGAATCCAACACGGCAGACAACACTTCTGTTTCTTCCGTAACCGATGCTCCCGCAGGTATCACAAGTTTGCCTTTACAGGCTGCCGCTATCTGTCGTAAACTCATCTTCTCCATACAGCACATGCTCCTTTCCCGCAACAGCGCCTGCTCCACGAAGCCTTTTTACAAGACTTCTCCCAAAGCAGGCGCCGTCCTTCGCATCGTTGTTATTTTACTGCATACTGCAAAATCTTCTCACAGAGCTCCTCAAAGCCGATGCCCACCACTGCTGCCTCCTGGGGCAGAAGGGAAGTGGGGGTCATGCCGGGAAGGGTGTTGGCCTCCAGACAATACATTTCGCCCTGCTCATTCATCATAAAGTCCATACGGGCATAGTTCTTCATGCGAAGCGCACGGTACACATCCTCCGCGATCTTCTGCATCTTAAGAGTCTTATCCTCCGGTATCTGTGCCGGACAAGTCTCCACCGTGCTTCCCGCCTGATATTTATTCTTGTAGTCATAAAATCCCTGCTTGGGAGCAATCTCAATGACCGGAAGGGCTTTGCCGTCCATCACACCGATGGAAAACTCTCTTCCCCTGATGTACTGTTCGATCACCACTTCACCGTCATAGGCAAAAGCCTCCTGCTTGGCTTTCTCATACTCTTCGTCATTATTGGCCACATAAACGCCTACGCTGGAACCGCCGCAGCAAGCCTTGACGATACAGGGATAAGGAATCTTCCTTGCCTCTGCCTCTCCTGCTCTCAGACGGATACCGTCCGGTGTGGGAATATTATGCGCCCTGAAAATGTCCTTTGCAATCCCTTTATCCATAGCCATGGCAGAGCTCACATAATCCGTACCTGTATACGGAACACCCATCAGCTCAAAGCAAGCCTGAATCTTACCGTCCTCACCGTTGGCTCCGTGCAATGCCATGAACACAGCATCTGCCTGTTCGCAGATCGCCAGTACATTGGGACCGAAAAAGCTCTTGCCTCCGTCCTTACGCATCGCTTTCACCGACTCTAAGTCCGGTGCCTTCTCCGACACGCCGCCTACCTCGGCCGCCCAGTCAATATCTTTCTCAAAAATACCGGAAACGTCACCCTCATAGCCAAGATACACATCCAGCATCATCACCTTGTGACCGTTCTTCTTCAGTGCCTTGTAAATCATGCTGCCGGAGCTCAAGGAAACATCTCTCTCCGTACTGGTTCCGCCGGCCAACACTACTACTTTCATATCCATACCTCGATTCTGTCAATAGTTAAAACTATTATAAACCAAAATCTCTCCCGGGTAAAGAAGTCTTACAAAAAATATAGCAGCTTTTCCGGAACTGCTGACGTTTCCGGCATCACTGTCTGTTTTTCAGTCCGGATCGGAAAAGCTGTATACTATCTGACCGTCTATGATGGTGTATAGGGTGCGTGTGAAGGTCTCCATGGGATTGCCGTCAAAGATAGCAATGTCTGCGTCTTTACCCGGCTCGATGGTGCCCAGACGGTCCGACACGCCGCAGATAATAGCGGGATAGACAGTGATCGCCTTAAATCCTTCCTCCATGGGAAGTCCCGATTTCACCGCAAGCCCTGCGCACAGAGGAAGAGACTGAATCAGGGACACGGGATGGTCGGTAGTGACGGCAGTCATGACCCCGGCTCTGTTCAGAATCCCTGCCGTCTTAAAGGCCGCATTCTGCACTTCAATCTTGTTGCGGCTGGCAAAGTCCGGGCCCACAATAGTCGGATACCCCTCTGCGGCGATTTCCTCAGCAATTAAGTGACCTTCACTACAGTGGTCAAGGGTCATTTTCAGATTAAACTCTTTCGCAATTCGTATGGCGGTAAAAATATCATCCACTCTGTGCACATGGGCCTTGATGGGAATTTCCCCTCGCAGCACAGGTATCCAGCATTCCTTGGTAAAATCCTGCACAAATGCTTCTCCCGCCGTCTCTGCTACCTGTTTTTTGTCATAGTAGGATCTGGCCTCCGTCAGCTCTTTTCTAAGCATTCCCGCAATAGACATTCTGGTCACGGGGCTTTTGCCCTGTCCTGAGTAGTTGACCTTCGGATTCTCGCCAAATGCCACCTTCATAGCCGCCGGCGCCTTCACAATCAGGTCGTCCACCCGGCGCCCTTTTGTCTTCAGCACCGCAAACTGTCCTCCGACCACGTTGGAACTGCCGGGACCGATCATGGCCGCAGTGATCCCCGCCCGCACCGCATCGTCAAAGGAAGCATCCATGGAATGAATGGCGTCAATCGCCCGTAACCATGGAGTAAGGGGATCGACTGTCTCGTTACAGTCGTCCCCTTCCATCCCTTTCTTTTCCTCTGTGATACCCATATGACAATGGGCTTCTATGATACCCGGCATGACCAGCGCGCCCTCTGCCTCGATTACAGTCTCTCCGGACTTTTGCTGCACTTTGATTTCTTCACAGCTTCCCACTTCTGCAATCTTACCATTCACGATATGAACCGTTCCCCGGTCATATTCCCTGCCTGCCATGGTCAGGACCCTGCCGCCTACAATATACATATCACAGTCCTCCTGCCTGGCTTATCGGAACAATTCTTCCGGATTCATGGGTACCCCATCCTTCTTCAGCTGAAAATAGAGATTAGGCCCCTCTACACTATAGTACTTGGTGGGTGCCGCCACACTTCCCAAAAGCTCTCCGCGGTTCACATAGGCGCCTTCTGTCACCTGCACATCCTTCAGCTGCCCATACACAACCTGATAACCGTTGCCCAGATCCAGTGTCACGGCTCGTCCGATCTCCGCATCCTCAAAGACAGAGACCACTTTGGCATCTGCGCATACGGCAACCTGCTCTCCCTCTGTCCCGGAGATCACCACGGCTGGATTATATTTGTACTGGTCCAGTGTGGCAAAATAAATACTCTTGTCCATGCTGTAATACATTAAGATCTCGCCCTGTACCGGTCTCAAAAGTCCCTGATCTTCCGAAAAACTTAACGCCTTGGTCACAGTCTCTGCCACCGTCTCACGGGCATCCTGCTCCGGCTGTGTCCCATCTCCAGGGGACTCCTGCGGCTTCTTATCTTCTTTTTTATCCTCTTTTTTGTCCTCTTTCTTTTTCTCCTGCTTTGTCTGGGTATCCCGGTCCGACTGTCCGGCCGTCACATCCTCATTAACCTTGTCCGTTTCCACGTCTGTCAGTCCCGGAATCTCTACCAGCCCGGACCCTGCCTCCATGGGAGGTGCATAATCCAGTGCATCGTCAGACAAAAGACCATCCGCCTGATCCAACATCTGATCATTCTGCGCAATTTCCTGCATTTTGTTGTTCAGATCATTCTCTAAATCCGCGAAATCAATGATATACCCGTCGTTTTCAGGTTCCTCCGAACGATTCCTGATAGAGATCCCCGTCAGGGTTAACGCTCCCATCACAAGAGCGGATGATGCAATGATGATCATCCGCTCCTTCTTATTCTTACTCCTTCTGTCTCTTCTCATATTCCGATCCTCCATTTCGCCGTCCTAAGCTTATCTACTTCTATCAGAAACAGCCCGGTCAAATCCGCGCTTTGCTTTCTTCTAGGCTTATTCTTGCCGAAAAGGAGGGAATTATTCATTTAATCAATGTCGGTTTCTGTGAAATATCGGTATATATTGGCTTTTAGGTGCATTTGCCCACATCAAGCCTGGAAACGCATTACGATTTCCGTATCTTGCAGTTTTTGTCTGAAAGAAAGAGCTGACTTGCCAAGAATGGCGCATCGTTCAACAAAGACAAACCGACTAGATGAATAATGAAGAAAATTAATAGGAAAGGTTATTTACAAGCACTCCTGTTAAAATAGAAATCAATTTTTTTGAAAATGCTGATAATCCTTTACATTCTTCCAATTGCCACCCCAGGTAAATCCATGCTCCGTAAAGAGTTTATAGCATAAATCGTTTTCATCGATTTTGTGAGGAAAAGCTTCGGTTCTGTCCATATAATCCGCAGCATTTTGGGGATAAACCTTGGCGCTTCCGTCACCATTATAAGTAATGTAAGGATTGTAAAGAGGATTGATATCAATGGCAAGCCCCAAAGCATGCTTTGACAAAGAACTGCTGCCGACAACCTGTCTGTAATTAAAGCAGGAGGTGTTGTTAGCCTCGCAGGAAGCGTAATCATCACCATCATACTCTTCGATTAAAGCAACCCTTTCCAACTGATATTCTCTTTTGTACAGTTCATAAAAAATCTCTACCAGATCCTGTGCAATGGCATTGTTGCAAATAATTTCACCCTGGTGGGTTTCAAAATCAAAGCCTACATATTGTATCACCACATAAGACAAATCTTCATAGTCAATCCCGATACTTTCGCCTTCTTCCAAAACAGGATAGCTGCAACCGGTAATCCGGTCTATAACCATATCATCCAGTGGCTGGTAATAAAAACCATTCTGATAGGTAACCCTATCTTCAGGGATACTTTCTTCAGAGGTGCTTTCTTCAGAGATGCTTTCTTCAGGAATGCTTTCTTCATTGACATCGGCTGCGTCAGATTTTTCATTGTTATCAGCACTATCATCAGAGAAAACATCCGGCCGGATCTGGGTATCATCAGTATCCTCCGCCCCTGTCGAATCAGCTGTCCGGTTGTTCGCAGGAGGATTTTTTTCGGCGTATTCAGACAAGGTTTCAGTGCCGGGAAAATGCCGTACCAAAAGCGAGCTGATTGCAATAATAACCAGAATAAGTCCTATGTTTATTAATAATGTCTTTAAATTTCTGTTCATAATAAATCCTCTTTTGTTTTATTTTTTCGAGGTTATTTTATTATACACAAAATCTATAAGGTTCGTAAAGAAGATCCCTTGTATTTAAGAGAATAATTTAGTACAATCGCAATCTGACCCGTTTTTACCAAATAAATATCCATTTATTACAACAGATTAGATAAAAAAAGAAAGGCCGGTTCCCGCTGTCCGGTTATCCGAGGTTTTGTCCTTTTGAAAAAGTGTTAGCAGCACTTTGAGCATTCCAATGAAGTATTAACGCTCCAGATATCACTTGTCCGAGCAGCTTTTGCTGCGAGTTGGTGATACCTGGAGCGTTGTATTTTACTTCATGGATTGTTCTTAGTGCTTCTTACACTTTTGAAAACGCAAAACTCGAATAACCGGACAGTGGGAACCGGCCTTTCTTTTCCGACCTAGTCCACTCTGTTGTAATTGATCAGGCATCCTTTTAAGATGATCTGGCGTTCTTCGTCGGTGAGTTCACCAAGGCGAAGATCGAATTCCTTCATGGTGCCGTCGCCGACCACGTATGCCTTGATCACGTCTGTCTTATCCTCCACAGCCTTCTTGATGCCGGGGATGTAGAGATAATCCAGATTCTTGAAGGGCAGATCGCCTTCTTCAATGAGGAAGGGCAGCATACCCCAGTTGATCAGGTTGGAGCGGTAACGCTTGGTGGCATACTCGTTTGCGATATTAGCCCATCCGCCCAGTACTTTCTGGCAGGAAGCAGCCTGCTCACGGGCAGAACCGTCGCCGGGTTTTACGGCAAAGATGGTGGAACCGAAGCCCACATTGCCCTTGCCCATCTCAGGGAACATGGTATGTATGGTGTCACAAACCTTCTGAAGCTCCAGTTCAGGGCATGCCTCTATCGGGCATTTCTCCTGCATAACAGCTTCCTGTGCTGCGCGAACCTGCTTTGCACGTCCCACATAAGCGGGATCCTTGCGGCTCAGGGCAAACTCTGCCAGTCCCAAAGGATTGGAGCGGTAGGAAGAAGTCTCACCGGAGGGGATCAGCTCGTCAGTGGTGGTCACGGGATCGTGGATCTCGCTGACAACCCTAAGTACCAGGTTCTCGGGAAGAGCGCACATTGCCGGCCAGTCTTTGATGTTGGGTCCCAACTGGATCTCTGCGTCGGGATCAGCCACGCCCTTGGAGTCAAATACGCGGTTTGCGTAAATCTTGCTGTCAAAGTGATATTTGTATTTGCCGAATTCGCCGTCAAAATCAGTTGCGGGAGTCAGCACGCCCTTGTTGGCTGCGGTAGCTGCAATGGAGCGGGCATCCATGAGCGCAACGGAAGAAATCTGTCCGTTCTGCAGCTTACTTCCCTCACGGTTGGGGAAGTTTCTGGTAGAGTGACGGATACTGAATGCGTTGTTGGCAGGGGTGTCACCCGCACCGAAGCAAGGACCGCAGAAAGCAGTCTTCATTACGGCACCGGTCTCTAAGATGGTAGCTGCACAGCCATTTCTGATCAGTTCCATATATACGGGCATGGAAGCAGGATATACGCTCAGGGTAAATCCGTCGGATCCGATATACTGACCCTTCAGAATGTCTGCTGCCGCACAGATATTTTCAAATCCGCCGCCTGCACAGCCGGCGATGATACCCTGATCCACCATAAACTTACCGTTTACCACTTTATTCTTCAGCTGATAGTCCACAGCGCCGTCAAGGCTCACCAGTGCACGCTTCTCTGTCTCATCCAGAATATCCATCAGGTTAGCGTTCAGCTCCTCAATGGTGTAGGTGTTGCTGGGATGGAAAGGCATAGCGATCATAGGTCTGATCTTGGACAGGTCTACTGTCAGCATGCTGTCGTAGTAAGCCACCTCTGCGGGATTCAGCTCAGCGTACTCTTCTTTTCTGCCGTGGATCTCGTAGAATTCTTCGATCTCACGGTCGGTTCTCCAGATGGAGGAAAGACAGGTAGTCTCTGTGGTCATGACATCCACGCCGATACGGAAATCGGCACTCAGAGAGGATACGCCGGGGCCTACAAATTCCATTACTTTATTCTTTACAAAGCCGTTCTTGAACACAGCGCCGATGATGGCAAGTGCCACGTCCTGAGGACCCACGCCCTTCACCGGTTCGCCGGTCAGGTAGATACCTACCACGCCGGGCATATTGATATCGTAAGTCTGATTCAGCAGCTGTTTTACCAGTTCGGGACCGCCCTCACCCACTGCCATGGTACCCAGGGCGCCGTAACGGGTGTGTGAGTCACTTCCCAGGATCATCTTGCCGCCGCCTGCAAGCATTTCTCTTGCAAACTGATGGATAACTGCCTGATGAGGAGGCACATACACGCCGCCGTACTTCTTGGCGCAGGACAGACCAAACATGTGGTCATCCTCGTTGATGGTTCCGCCCACCGCACACAGGGAGTTGTGGCAGTTGGTCAGTACATAGGGCATGGGGAACTTGGTAAGTCCTGATGCTCTGGCAGTCTGGATGATACCTACAAAGGTGATGTCGTGGCTGGTCAGCTTGTCAAATCTGATTTTCAGCTTTTCCATGTTGCCGGAAGTATTGTGGGACTGCAAAATACCGTATGCAATGGTTCCCTGTTTTGCTTCCTGCTTTGTGATGTTTTTACCTGTCTTTGCCGCAATGGCCGCAGATGCTTCCTGATTTTCTTCGATGATCTCTACACCGTTCACCAGGTAAGCTCCGCCTTTTAATAACTCTACCATATCATTTCTCCTTTTGTGCTGTTACTGTTCACCGGAAGTAAGATGCAGGTGAATACCGCTTCCCGTATATCCGGCAGGCCCTACGATCTGCAGCACCTTTTTCTCGCCTTCAATATAATCTTTGTCGTAAAAATGTACGTGTCCTGCCAGCACAAGCTCCACAGGGCTGTCTGCTGCGGCAGTCAGTTCCACAAACTTCTCGGAATACTCATCCGGATAGATACCGCCGTAATTGCCGCCGCCGAGAACCACGGGAGTGCTCCACACTTCCCTGGCGCGCCCCAGAACCGACTGTGTCAGAAGCGGCACATGCAAAAGAACAATCACCGGCTTATCCGTCTGCAACAGTTCCTCATATCTGTCAATGACTTCCGGATGGATCTGATTGCTGCTGTTGTCCACAGCGATCAGCCGTATCTCTCCCACATCCAGAACCTGAATACGGGGGCTGTCATTCATATATGGCGAAAGCTTCGGAAGATATTCAACCTCGGCTGTCGCAGTCATATATTCCCAGGGCTGGGTCCAGTCATGATTGCCCGGGGTGTACAGATAAGGCATTTTCAGCCGTTCCGTCTGCTTTCCCAACAGATCGATGTTACCGGCAGTCGGGGAATCGATGATATCGCCGCCAAAAAGCACCGCATCATACTTTGTTTTGTTGGCATGATCGATCCAGACGGGGAACTGCTCCTTGGAAGAGGTACCTTCCTCATTCACGAATTGGGGAGCTCTCTCCCGGGCGCTCTCTTTTTCCTGCGCCGTATCCGTATCCGACTCTGCCACCACATGGGTATCTGTCAGAAAGAGGAAGTCATATTCTTTCGTCAGTCCCGGAAGAACGATCTCTTCCGTCAGAATATTTCCGGGTTCCGGTGTGCCGGCACAGCCGCCGAGGCAGCAGGCGCCCACAACCGTCGCCAGAAATAGTATCATACATTTTTTCAGATGATCAAACATTATAAAACAACCTTATCCAAATGCCAGATCTCATCCACATACTGCTGGATGGTTCTGTCAGAAGTAAACTTTCCGCAGCTTGCCACGTTCAGGATGGCGCTTCTTGCCCAGCCGGCCTCATCCCTGTACGCCTTCTCCACTTTCCTCTGTGCCTCTGCATAAGACTTGAAGTCCTTGAGGATAAAGTACGTATCAGCCTTACTGGTGCTCTGAGTGTTCAGCAGGGAATTGTACAGAGGTCGGAACAGCTCCGTATGGGAATAGGTGCCGTTGATCAGCTGAATCAATACTTTGCGGATGTCCTGATCATTGTTGAAGATCTCCATGGGATCATAGCCGCCGAAGTTTTCATAATGGATCACCTCGTCGGAGCTCAGTCCGAAGATGAACGCATGCTCCTCTCCCACTTCCTCAACAATCTCCACATTGGCACCGTCCATGGTACCGAGGGTCAGCGCACCGTTCAACATAAACTTCATATTGCCGGTGCCGGAAGCTTCCTTACTTGCAGTGGAGATCTGCTCGGACACATCTGCCGCCGCAAAAATGATCTCCGCATTGGAAACATTGTAATTTTCAATAAATACCACTTTGATCTTACCGCCGATGGAAGGATCGTTGTTGATTACATCCGCCACGGAGTTGATCAGCTTGATAGTCAGCTTGGCATTGCGGTAGCCTGCTGCCGCTTTTGCTCCGAAAATAAAGGTTCTGGGATAGAAATCCATCTCAGGATGTTCCTTCAGTTCGTTGTACAGATACATGACATGAAGGATGTTGAGCAGCTGTCTCTTGTACTCATGCAATCTCTTTACCTGTACGTCGAAGATCGATCTGGGATCCACCTCCACGCCGTTGTGCTCCAGGATATATTTTGCAAGACGCACTTTGTTGCGGTACTTGATGTTCATAAATTCCTGCTGTGCCTTGGCATCGTCGGCATAAATCTTCAATCTTCCGATCTGAGGCAGATCTGTGATCCACTCACTTCCCACATGATCGGTCACCCACTTGGCCAGCAGGGGATTGCCGTGGAGCAGGAAACGTCTCTGGGTGATACCGTTGGTCTTATTGTTGAAACGCTCAGGGAACATCTCATAGAAGTCCTTAAGCTCCTGCTTCTTCAGGATCTCGGTGTGCAGCCTTGCCACACCGTTTACGGAGTATCCGGCAACGATAGCCATATGAGCCATCTTCACCTGTCCGTCATAGATGATCGCCATCTTGCGGATCTTATCCTGCACATCCACATCGGGAACACCTGCGTACTTGTTCTGAATGTCTTCGATAAAACGGCGGTTGATCTCCTCCACAATCTGATAGATTCTCGGGAGCAGCCTGGAAAACAGCTCGATGGGCCACTTCTCCAGAGCCTCTGCCATAATGGTATGGTTCGTGTAGGCACATGTCTTGGTGGTCACTTCCCACGCTTCTTCCCAGGAAAGCTCATACTCGTCGATCAAAATACGCATAAGCTCCGGGATCGCCACGGTGGGATGGGTATCGTTCAGCTGGAACGTAACCTTCTCGTGGAATTTGCGGATATCGTCATGCTTCCTCATATACTTGGCAACTGCTTCCTGTACAGATGCTGAGATAAAGAAGTACTGCTGCTTCAGGCGCAGTTCCTTTCCCGCATAATGGTTGTCGTTAGGATACAATACTTCTACAATATTCTTGGCCAGATTCTGCTGCTCTACAGCTTTCTGGTAGTCACCCTTGTCAAAAGAATCCAGGGAGAAGCACTCCACTGCCTCCGCATCCCAGATACGCAGAGTGTTCACGATACCGTTGCCGTAACCTACGATAGGCAGGTCAAAAGGAATCGCCTTTACAGACTGGTATCCCTCCTGGCTGAAGTAATTGCGGCCGTTCTCATGGCGCACACTCACATATCCGCCAAATTTTACAGTCTTGGCATACTCCGGTCTTCTGAGTTCGAAGGGATTGCCGTCAACAAGCCAGTTATCCGGCACTTCCACCTGATAGCCGTCTCGAATCTGCTGCTTGAACATTCCATAGCGGTATCGGATACCGCAGCCGTATGCTGGATAGCCGAGGGTAGCCAGGGAATCCAGAAAGCAAGCAGCCAGACGACCCAGACCGCCGTTGCCCAACGCCGCATCCGGCTCCTGGTCTTCAACGACATTCAGATCAAGACCCATCTCATTCAACGCCTCCTGTACCTCATCGTACGCCTTCAGGTTAATCATGTTGTTGCCCAGGGCACGACCCATCAGGAATTCCATGGACATGTAATAAACCATCTTGGAATCCTCTTTTTCGTAAGCCTTCTGGGACTCCATCCAATTATCAACAATCTGATCCTTGATGGCATAGGAAACTGCCTGGAATATCTGCTGTGGAGATGCCTCCTCCAGAGTCTTACGGTAAAGGGTCTTTACATTGTAATTTACGGTGCGCTTAAACAGCTCCTTATCAAATTTAAATTTATCTTTTGCAGATGATGTTGGTTTTGTAGAAAGCATAGTCAAACCAAATTCTCCTTCTCTTTCAAATAATATATTACAGTCTCAAATTTTTTCTACGGTGATGGTCACTTCCTCACCGTTTACATTCCATTCCTTGGATACAGCCAGCTCTGCATCTGTGAGCATCTCATCGGCAAGTACCTTGCCTGCGATCACTTCCTGATTGCGCGCAGCGATAGCTGCCAGCTTTGCATTGCCGTTCATGGATACTCTGATATGGTCTGTCACTTCAAAGTCAGCATCCTTACGCATGGTCTGGATCTTACTGATGATCTCGTATACAAAGCCTTCCTCGATCAGTTCCTCTGTCAGGTTGGTATCCAGCACAACGGTCATCTTGTTGTTTTCCTCAGATACATAGCCTTCCTTCTGCGCCATATCGATGAGCAGGTCATCCTTGGTCAGCTCTACGGTGACACCGTTTACGTCAAATACCAGCTTGCCGTTATTGTTCAGATCATCCATTGCAGCGTTGCCGTCCAGAGCGGCAAGTGTCTTCTGGATGCCTCCCAACTGTTTGCCGTACTTAGGTCCTACGGTACGGAGCTGAGGCTTGAAGGTATAGGAAGTAAAGTCTCTCACATCATCTGTGAACACAACTTCCTTCACATTCAGCTCATCCTTGATGATCTCCTGATAGAAAGCATCCAGAGTGAAGTCAGCCTTGATGTACATTCTGCTGATGGGCTGACGGTTCTTGATGGCAGCATTGTTACGGCAAGCACGGCCCATAACCACAGCCTCCAGTACATCTTCCATAGCCTCTTCCAGCTTGGGATCGATCATGCTCTCGTCCACTGCGGGGAAATCGCAAAGATGGATACTTTCGGGGGCGGATGCATCAATGCTTCTCACCAGATTCTGGTAAATGTCCTCCGTCATGAAAGGAATCATGGGAGCAGCTGCCTTACTGATGGTCACCAGGGCAGTATACAGTGTCATGTAAGCATTGATCTTATCCTGCTCCATGCCCTTTGCCCAGAAACGCTCACGGCTGCGTCTTACATACCAGTTACTCATCTCATCCACGAAATCCTGCAGTGCCTTGGCAGCCTCGGGAATTCGGTATTTCTCCAGATTGGTATCTACCTCTCCCACTACGGTGTTCAGCTTGGAAAGCAGCCACTTATCCATAACAGGAAGTTTATCATACTCTAAGGTGTACTTGGTCGCATCAAAATCATCTATATTCGCATACAGCACGAAGAATGCATAGGTGTTCCACAGGGTCCCCATGAACTTACGCTGTCCCTCTGTCACGGCTTTGCCGGAGAAACGCTTGGGCAGCCAGGGTGCAGAACTGGTGTAGAAATACCATCTGATAGCATCTGCACCGTAAGTCTCCAGAGCGTCGAAAGGATCTACCGCATTGCCCTTACTCTTACTCATCTTCTGACCGTTCTCATCCTGTACATGTCCCAGAACGATTACATTCTCGTAAGGAGCTTTGTTGAAGAGCAGGGTGGACTCTGCCAGCAGGGAATAGAACCAACCGCGGGTCTGGTCCACTGCCTCGGAAATAAACTGTGCGGGGAACTGTGCCTCGAACAGTTCTTTATTTTCAAAAGGATAATGATGCTGTGCAAAAGGCATTGCTCCGGAGTCAAACCAGCAGTCAATTACTTCCGGCACACGTTTCATCTGACCGCCGCACTCAGGGCAGGTGATGGTGATCTCATCAATATAAGGGCGGTGGAATTCCACAGTCTTGGCAGCTTCGTTGCCGCTCATCTCACACAGTTCTTCACGGCTGCCGATGGAATGCATATGACCGCACTCACACTCCCAGATGTTTAGCGGAGTTCCCCAATAACGGTTACGGGAAATACCCCAGTCCTGAATATTTTCAAGCCAGTCACCGAAACGGCCCTTACCGATGGATTCGGGGATCCAGTTGATGGTATTGTTGTTGCGGATCAGATCCTCCTTCACGGCTGTCATCTTGATAAACCAGCTCTCGCGTGCATAGTAGATCAGCGGAGTGTCACATCTCCAGCAATGAGGATAGCTGTGCTCGAATTTGGGCGCATCAAACAACAGGCCCTTCTTCTCCAGATCAGTCAGCACCATGGGGTCTGCCTTCTTACAGAAGACGCCCTCATAGTCGGTTTCTTTGGTCATCTCACCCTTGCCGTCCACAAACTGTACGAAGGGCAGATCATACTTGCGGCCTACGTTGGCATCGTCTTCACCGAAAGCAGGTGCAATGTGTACCACGCCGGTACCGTCAGTCAGGGTAACATAAGTATCGCAGGTTACATAGAAAGCCTTCTTGTGCTGCTTCTCACAGGTCTCGTTTGCCCAGGGGAACAGAGGCTCGTATTCCTTGTACTCCAGATCCTTACCGGTGCAGGTCTCAAGCACCTCGTAAGCAGGCACACCGTTCTCCTTGTCAGCCAGCTTGCCGAGCACGGTCTCAAGCAGTGCCTCTGCCATATAATAAGTATAACCGTCTGCTGCCTTCACCTTTGCGTATGTCTCGTTGGGGTTTACGCAAAGTGCCACGTTGGAGGGCAGGGTCCAGGGTGTGGTGGTCCATGCCAGGATGTAAGCATCTTCACCGGCAACCTTGAAACGTGCAACAGCGGAGCGTTCCTTTACATCTTTGTAGCCCTGTGCCACCTCATGGCTGGACAGAGGGGTACCGCAGCGAGGGCAGTAGGGAACAATCTTAAAGCCCTTGTACAGAAGTCCCTTGTCCCAGATGGTCTTAAGTGCCCACCACTCGGACTCGATGAAGCTGTCATCATAAGTAACGTAAGGATCGTCCATATCGGCCCAGAAACCTACGGTATTGGAGAAATCCTCCCACATGCCTTTATACTTCCAGACGCTCTCCTTACACTTGCCAATGAAAGGATCCAGACCGTATTCCTCGATCTGCTCCTTGCCGTCCAGTCCCAGAAGCTTCTCCACTTCCAGCTCTACCGGCAGACCGTGGGTATCCCAACCGGCCTTTCTGGGCACCATATAACCCTTCATGGTACGGTATCTGGGAATCATATCTTTAATAGTACGGGTCTCCACATGTCCGATATGGGGCTTACCGTTAGCGGTAGGCGGTCCGTCATAAAAAGTATATGTCTCGCCTTCCTTGCGGCTGTCCATACTCTTGCGGAAAATATCATTGTCACGCCAAAACTTCTCAACATTTTTCTCTCTCTCAACAAAATTGAGGTTCGTAGATACTTTCTGGTACATCTCGTACTCCTTTCTGTGATAAAAAAAATCTCGCCCTGTAAAAGGACGAGACATTTGCTCGTAGTACCACCTGTTACAACATACGGCCCCCCTTGCGGGACGATATGGCTTCCTTTAACGGGGGAATACCGGCAGGGACTACTGGCTTAAGTTCGCGTTTGCCCGGGCAGCTCAGAAGTGATCTTCACCTGCATTTCTACTGGTACCGGTCTCACACCCACACCGGCTCGCTGAACGTTCAAAAGGCGGCTACTGTCTTCGTCATAGCTTTTCGATATTTAATCGTATCAATTTTAAGCGTTTTTCATGTAATTGTCAAGAGCCGGCGGCGATTTTCCGCCAAACTTCCCGAAGAACCCAAAATCACTTGACTAAACTTTTACTTTGACTTATGATACAGGTGTCGACAGCTGTCTTGTCAATGACAGTTGCGCCCAATCTGACGACCCCCAAAGAGGTGGAAAAGGAGGAACTATGGACCGACAGAATCTCACCCTGCTTACTGACCTTTACGAGCTCACCATGATGCAGGGATATTTTAAAAATAAAGACCGCAATGAAACGGTCATCTTTGACGCCTTTTACCGCTCTAATCCCTGCGGCGGAGGTTATGCCATCTGCGCCGGTCTGGAGCAAGTGATCCAATATATCAAGGAACTTCATTTTGACAAAGAAGATATTGATTATCTCGCTTCACTGGGAATCTTTGAACAGGACTTCCTGGATTATCTGAAAGATTTCAAGTTTTCAGGTGATGTCTATGCGATTCCTGAGGGAACTGTCATGTTCCCCAGAGAACCGATGATCAAGATCATTGCCCCCATTATGGAGGCACAGTTGGTGGAAACTGCCATTCTGAACATTATCAATCACCAGAGTCTGATCGCCACCAAAGCTGCCAGAGTCTGTTATGCCGCCAAGGGAGACGGCATCATGGAATTTGGCTTAAGACGTGCCCAGGGGCCCGACGCCGGCACCTACGGCGCAAGGGCTGCTATGATCGGCGGCTGCGTCGGCACCAGCAATGTCCTTGCAGGACAACTCTTTGATGTTCCGGTAAAGGGAACACACGCACACAGCTGGATCATGAGCTTCCCGGATGAATATACTGCCTTTAAAACTTACGCCGATATGTACCCCAAGGCATGCATCCTTTTGGTAGACACCTACGATACCCTGAAATCCGGCGTTCCCAACGCCATCAGGGTATTTACAGAGATGAGAGAGGCCGGTATTCCTTTGACCTTCTACGGAATCCGCTTAGACAGCGGTGACCTGGCTTACCTCTCCAAGAAAGCCAGGAAGATGCTGGATCAGGCAGGATTCCCCGATGCGGTGATCTCCGCCTCCAACGATCTGGACGAATACCTGATCGACAGCCTGAAGGCACAGGGGGCCGCCATCACCTCCTGGGGTGTCGGTACCAACCTGATCACCTCCAAGGACAACCCTTCCTTCGGCGGCGTGTACAAGCTGGCTGCCATTATGGGAGAAAACGGAAAGTTTATCCCCAAAATCAAGCTTTCCGAGAACTCGGAGAAGGTTACAAACCCCGGCGACAAGAAGATATACCGCATCTACGACAAGGAGAGCGGCAAGATCAAAGCCGATCTGATCTGTCTGGTGGAGGAAGAGTTCGACGAAAACAAAGACCTGATGCTCTTTGATCCTTTAGAGCCCTGGAAAAAGACAAAGTTGAAAGCCGGCACATATACCATGCGTCCCATCATGAAACAGATCTTCTCCAAAGGAGAATGTGTATATACTTCTCCCAAGGTTATGGAGATCAGAGAATACTGCCGTCAGGAGCTGGATACCCTGTGGGATGAGACTAAACGACTGGTCAACCCTCACCAGGTATATGTGGACCTCTCTGCCAAGCTCTACGATATCAAGATTCAGCTGTTAGATCAGATGAGCGAAAAATAGAATCGAGTAACCCGCCGGTCAAAGAATCGGCGGGTTACTTTTAATTTAATACTGCAAATTTATATTATAATATCTTCTCCATCCCTATCTTCTGGGGTTTCAATCCACACTTCTCATAAAACTTCATGGCGCTTTCATTGCACGCCCATACATTCAGCGTCACATTGTAACAACCGCTCTTTTTCGCGTAATCCAGCACATACTCATAAAGCTGTCTTCCCACATGATGCCCTCTGATCTTTTCATCTACACAAAGGTCATCAATATAGAGAGACTTAATATCCGTGAGAATGTTATTGTCGATATGTTGCACGAATATACAAAAGGCATATCCAAGTACTCTGTCTTCTTCATCCACACCAACAAATACAGGTCTTGCATCATCCTTCAGAATATCCATAAGTTCCTCATCCGTGTATTTTTTAGCTCCCGCCTTAAACAGATCCGGCCTCCCGTCATGATGCACCGTCAGTACCTGACACAGCAGGCTGTTGATCCCATCCATATCTTTTTCCTTGGCTCTCCGTATAATCATATTCTCTTCCTCCTGTTTTTTACTGTATTGATTAGCTTATGACTGATGAAAGGAGCGCAACTGTTCCAGCGGACGTTCCTTCAGGAACAACTCTTTCGCGATACGACGGAAAGCACCGAGCACTGTTGAACCGTTGTTTCTGTTGCAGACGATGCCAAAACTTTGTTTTACCGCATAACTGTCTATCACAAAATAAAGGCAGTCTGCCCCGGGAGGCATGGTGGCGATATTGGCATCCGTGGTAAGCAGTGCGCCAAAGCCTGCCTGCATCAGATTGAAGTTCAACTGCTGCCGCCCTGCCTTGGCCGTGACAAAAGGTGACATATCAGTTTTCCCGAATAACAACCTTCTCTTTTTATGTATGGTCGTATTGGGCGGACTGTAGATAAACTCCAGCTTTCCAAATACCGACAGGTCCCGGATCTCCTTTTTCCTGTCATATGTGCCGCTGACCAGCTCATCATGGCTTACCGACAGAGGCTTCAAACTTTCCACTGCCGGATTGCCGCGGTTTACCGCCACCACAAGCTTTTCTTCAAGCAGCACCGTCGCCTCATAATTATCCCCCACTGCCTCTGTGGAAGTGAATATCAGATCAACCGTCTCTTTATCCAAAAGATCGTATAGCTTTTCGGAGTCCGTGATCTCTATGTTGATCTCTATATGCGGATGCTCCTTATGAAACACCTCCAGTACTCTGGGGAGGATGTAATAGGAAACATGGGTGGAAAGTCCCACACGCAGAATTCCGCCCTTCATTTCATGAATGTCCAGGATCCGGTCCGTGACACTTTTCTCAATTCCCAGTATTTTTTCCACCGCGTCAATGTAGACCTTCCCCTCCGCAGTAAGAGAAAAAGGCAGGGTCTTTCTGTTAAAAATGGGAGCCCCAAGATCAGCCTCAGCTTTTCGGATGGCGGCACTTAAAGCAGGCTGTGAGATAAAGAGCTCTTTCGCCGCTGCAGAAACACTTCTCAGCCTGTAAACTGTATAAACATATCTTGCCGTATTCTCGATCATAGTTATATCCTTTTTCTTATATCTTTTATGTTCTTATAGATATTTGATTATATCATTCCACAGGAATATAATCAAGATTGAAAAAGAATTTCATCTCCGCCGCAGTGTGATCCCGCGGAGCGCTTTTTATGTAATAAGAAATCCAGAGGAATTTCTTATTACATAATAAAAGAAAAGAGGAATAACAATGAAGTGCCAAAGACTGTTTGAGATCATTGATTCTTTAAAAGACACCTATATTGAAGTGTGGAAAGACGTCTGTAATCTGGAAAGCCCCACAGCAGACAAAGCCGGAGTGGACGCTGTAGGCGAATATTTTATAAAAATGGCTGAAGCACGGGGCTGGGAGACAGAAATTTTGGAACTTCCTTCCGCCGGCAATGCCATCTGCATCACGATCAATCCACGGTCGATTGCTCCCAAGGTCACGTTCTCCGGTCATATCGACACCGTACACCCTGTAGGCCTTTTCGGAAGTCCTGCCGTGCACTGTGATGAAGAAAACATTTACGGCCCCGGTGTCATGGACTGTAAGGGCGGCGTTGTGGCATCCTTTCTGGCCATGGACGCGCTCTCCCGCTGCGATTTTACGGACCGCCCGGTTCAGCTGATCATTCAGTCCGATGAAGAGACCAGCAGTATGACCAGCGACAAGAAGACCATCGAATTCATGTGTGAAAAAGCCAAGGGCTCCGTTGCTTTTCTCAACACCGAGGGAATACAGGGCAACACTGCAGTGCTGGTGCGTAAAGGAATTGTCCGCTACCGCTTCACGGTCACCGGCAAAGCCATGCACTCTTCCCGCTGCGCGGAAGGCTCAAACGCCATCGCAGAAGCCGCCCACAAGATCATCCGTCTGGAAGCGCTGAAGGATCCCAAAGGCATCACCTGCAACTGCGGAGTGATAAGCGGCGGCACCGTGGCCAACACCGTGGCAGAAGAATGCACCTTTGTGACAGACTTCCGTTTCCAGAATCCACAGCAGCTTGCGGAGATCCAAAATCTCGTAGAGGAGATTGCCGGACACAACACCGTCAACGGCTGCTCCTGCACAGTCACGCAGATAAGCTACCGGCCTGCCATGCCTTTGACAGACCGTAACATAAAACTGCTACATAAAATGAACCTCATCTATCAGGAGAATAACCTGCCCGTCCTACAGGACAGAGCCTGCCTGAGCGGTTCGGACGCCGCATACATTACCGAGGCGGAAATTCCCTGCGTAGACAATCTGGGTGTGGAAGGAAGCTTTATCCATTCCATCAAAGAATATGCCCGTCTTGACTCCCTGGCAGAATCCGCCAAGCGCCTTGCCGCTGTGGCCTATTGTATTTAAAGCTTTACTGTTCCATCTGGCGGCCCAGAAATCCGGCGGCCGAGAGAATGAGCTTTTGCTCCACCTCGCCCATTTTCCCTTTGTTATCATTTTCCAGCAATATCACCGCGCCGATCACATCTCCCTCGCAGATGATCGGCGCGATTGCTTCATGCTGGTACTCTTCCTGCGCCTCTTCACTGACCGGGATAAAATTGCGGTCTCCTCTGGATGCCATGACTGTCTCCCTGCTGTTGATTTTATCCTCCAGCTGTCTGCTCACCGCTTTCCCCAGAAGACTTTTATATCCACCCGCGGCAGCAATAAACTGATCTCTGTCCGCGATCAGTGCCGTATGTCCCGACACCTGAGAAAGACTCTCCGCATACTGCTTGGCAAAGGTGGTCATCTCACCGATAGGGGAATACTTTTTCAATATGATCTCTCCCTCCCTGTCGGTAAATATTTCCAGCGGGTCGCTCTCGCGGATGCGGAGGGTACGGCGGATTTCCTTGGGGATCACGATTCGGCCGAGGTCATCAATACGGCGTACAATACCTGTTGCTTTCATAATATATAATAATCTCCTTGTCTTACAAATTTGTACTGTTAGTATCTGTAAAACAAGGAGATTTATACTTATAAATTGTTATCACTTGCTTATATTATCTAAATTCAATAGTTTTGTTTTAGTAAGCAAAGTATTACATATTTTGTTGTGTAAAACAAGCACGGTGAAATTTACCTCGTTTTTGTGGGCTTTACTATTCGTTTACGTGTCTTTTCGTAATATCGCAAGATAGTCCTCATATGCAAATACACGGTTGCGGTTTGCATTATTGGTTTGAATTAATATTCCTGCATCCACCAACCTGTTTACTGCAAGAGAAACTGTGCTGAAAGCAAGATTTAATTCTTCTGCTGTTTTACCGATATCTATAATCGGATTTTGCTCAAGATAATCAAAAACAGCTCTGGCATTCTTTGCCGCTCTGCCCATTGCATCTATCTTTTTAATATTTGCATCATGGATTTCAGATAGTTTTGTAATTGTATCAACCGATTCGTCGGCTGACTCTTTAATAGCATTTAAGAAAAATTTTATCCACTGCTCATAATTATCTTTATTACGCACCTCACTCATACGGTCATAATACTCAATTCGATTTTTCTTAAGATAATATGATATATATAGTGCAGGGGAATTTAACGCCTTCTTGTCCATCAAAAAAAGAGTGATTAAAAGTCTACCAACACGACCATTGCCATCAAGGAACGGGTGGATTGTTTCAAACTGGTAATGCAGTAATGCAGCTTGAATAAGCACGTCTAAAGAATCATCAGAATTGATGTATTGTTCCAAATCAGATATGGCATTTATCATATCCTCCGGATTCGGCGGAATATAACGTGCATTCTTTAGCGACGAACCTGCAGCACCAATCCAGTTTTGAGAAGTTCTGAATTCGCCGGGGTTTTTCTCTTGACCACGAACTCCTGACATTAAAACCGCGTGCGTTTCTTTAATCAATCTATTACAAAGCGGAAGCGTATTCATTCGTTCAAGCGCAAATTCTGTAGCTTTAATATAGTTTACAACGTCTGCAACATTTTGATTAGCATTTTTTTCAATTAGCGGGTCTAAAATATCTTCAAGTGTTGCTTGTGTGCCTTCAATTTGAGATGACAACAAGGCTTCTTTGCGAACATACATTGATACAAAAAGATTCATATTAGGAATGTACGAAGAAAGGGTATCCAAGGTTGCCAATGCTTTTGTCGCACCGGTGAGAAGAGAAACCATTTCCTTATCCATATCAATCACATGCGGCAATGGTGCAGGTCTAAACGATTTATACATTGCCTCACCGCTTAAATTACTTATATATTCACCCGACCTTTTCATATAATTTTCCTCCAAGTCAAAATTACATATTAATTATACTTATTTTATTTTGATTTGTCAAGTTAAATCAAAATAAGAAACGCGCTTATTACTTTTTATTTTGATTTGCTTTGTCGCAAAAGTTACATAAGCTTTGCGACAAACTTGCCGCTTTTGAGAAAGAGAAAGCCGGATGAACGTCATCGCTCATCCGGCTACAAGGAGCATTTATACTGGTTTTAATATTAAATAATATGGTTTCACCAATTTAAAGAGCATCTTTTTTCTTTTTTAACAAATCTAATAAACCCATATTGCACCCCAAGAATCATATATCGAACTGCCAATAGGCGAATAGCAACACGGAGCAGAATTTCTGCTCCGTGACTTTTTATTTTTCAGTTACCCACAGTTCATTCACGATTTCAACTCCGCCACCCTTATCACCTGTCTCCCGTATCCGGGGTTCAAACTTCAGTATTCTTTCAGTTACGCTTCCGTCCTTCTTTTCAAGTAATACCTGAACATCGAACGGTTCCGCATGGAAATTATCATTTTCATCTTTGCTTATCTTATATTCAATAAAATAGTTTCCGCTGTCCTGCCCTTTTTCATCTACCGTGAGCTCACTTCCCAGATAAATAAAGGCTTCCTTTTCACTCTCTGATTCCATATATCGGTAAACAAGCCGGTGATCATTGTCACTTTCAATCTGTTTTTGGTCTGTTATCTCAACAAACCATATGTTGTTTTCCCCGAATTCTTTACTGTCTGAAGAGGCTTTCCCGCCTGTGATTTTATAGGTGATCCCGGTCACCTCCTCAGATTCACAGTCGATATCAAAACAGAACACACAACTGTAATCCTTGTCTCCGTTATCGTCTGTTGTAGAATAAGTCACCAGATACGGTTCATATTGCGGTTTTAAACTCACTGCTTCCTTTCCCAATGTAACATACTCACCGCTTGCCGCATAAACCTTTAACGGAATCAGATTCTTCTTTGGTAATATAGCCACTGACAAAAGAAGCAGTGCCATAAACACTGCAGCCGGCACAACAAACTGAAACTGACTTCTTTTACGATCCCGGGCAGAGGCATTATCATACCGCTTCATCACTTCTGCTCTCATCTTAGCTGTTCTCACCGGAACTTGTCTTAATGCTTCTTTATAGGTTTCTCTTTCAACTTCTCTCATATCCCGATTCCTCCAATTTTCTTTTTAATAACTGTCTTCCTCTGCGAAGATTTGTTTTCACGGTAGCTTCTGCTTTCTTCAGGATGGCAGCAATCTCCTTGACAGATAATTCCTCATAATAATATAGGTGAATTGTCTCTCTGTATTTTCCGGGAAGATTCATAACGATATCCAGCAAAGCATTTTCACGCATATCATCATTGCCTGCAAGCTCCCATTCATCGGGAAATGCAACACGTCTCGCATTCCAGTAATAGCGCAGATGCATTTTACATTCATTTACGGTTGTTCTTAGCAGCCATGCTTTCTGATGCTCCCGATCATGAAATTCCTTTTCCTGCTGCATATACTTGATAAATACGTTTTGTGCAATGTCTTCTGCAGCGGCATAATCTTTGATCATGGAAAATGCCAGTTTAAACACAGAATCACCGAAAAGATTCATTGCCGCCTCAATATCGGCTTTGGTACGCACCGTTATTTCACCTCCTTTCACTATATACATGCATGAGTCGGGCAAAAAGTTTCAACTTTCTTATTTTCTTTTTTCATCATTTCCGCTACGCCGCAGTGCGATCCACGCGGAGCGCTTTTTGTGTAATAAGAAATAGCGGGCATAAAATCTGCCCGCTACCTGCATATATTCCTATTTGTTCAAAAACACTGACAAAGGTAACCAACTCTTCTGAATCCAAAATCATGACCTGAAGGGGCGTTTTACGACCCACACTTTTATGAAACGACAGACCGTGACCTGATAAGGAAGACTATCGTTGCCACCGCTACAATCAAATTTGTGAACACGCCCACAATGCTGAGGATCGCTCCGTTAAACACTGCAAACATGAATGCACTGGCGCAAAAGGAGATTTTCAGCGCCCGCTCATTCCCCGGAAAGCAAAAAACCACCAAGGTATACTGCAAATTGGCAATCACCGGCAGCACTCCGACCCAACCGATGGTATTGAACAGCAGACCGAACACAACGCCCAGAATGGTCAGTGTCCACGTAATCCACTTTTTCGAAATCTGTCTGATAGCCACCAGATTCCTGATGATGCTGACCACATTCTGCACACAGCCACTGTATCCCCCCAATACAAATGCACCTATACAGTAAATCATCTGACTTAAGTTTTGTACCCAAAGAACTCGTTTGGCCGTTTTCTGGGCAGAACTGAGAGAGTCCGTTCCCATTGCCAAGAAACTGCAGATATTTCCGATAATTAAACTATAATGATTCATGCCTGAAGGCACCTGCCATTTCCGATATTTTTCAAATTCTTCCTAAAATACTGACACGGCTTTCTCTTCAACCAATATCAGCTTTTTATAATCTTCAACATACCGTTCAAAACCCTCCACCGTCTCGCTGTCGGGGCAGACAACAGTCTTGCCGGCATCCTTAAAGACACGGTTTTCCAGGAAAGCTTCCAGACCTTCGTCTTTATGGAACAGGAATGCTGCCAGAACTGCCATTCCGTAGGAACCGCCTTCGCCTGCTGTTTCCATACAGGTTACCGGTGCTTTGCAGGCGGCAGCCATATATTTCTGACCTACACCCTGGGTTTTGAAGTAACCGCCGTGACCAACCATGGAATCGACACTGACCTGTTCCTGCTCTAAGATTTCCATTCCGATCTTCAATGTAGCTATTGCAGAATACAAGGTTGCTCGCAGGAAATTGGCCAATGTAAAGTGACTGCCCGGCTTGCGAACCACCATAGGCACACCGGAATCAAGATGGGTGATCCCTTCTCCCGCCATGTAATTACAAACCAGCACACCGCCGCAGTCCGCCTCGCCTTCCAGAGATTTCCGGTACAGCTTGGTATACAGTTCTGCCGTATCCGGCTCTGCATCAAACAAATTAGCCGCTTCCTTTAATACGCCGATCCAGGCGTTACTGTCATTGGTACAGTTGTTGCAGTGTACCATAGCCACATCTTTTCCTGCGGGCGTGATGACGATGTCAATTTCAGGATAAACTTTTTCCAGCGGTTTTTCCAGCACCACCATGGAAAAGATTGAGGTGCCGGCAGAAACATTGCCGGTTCTGACCGTTACTGCATTGGTCGCAACCATACCGGTGCCGCCATCACCCTCCGGCGGTGCAAAAGGGATTCCTTCCCCGAGCATATGATCTGTCAGCGCTTCGCCTTCTTTTGTCAAGACACCGGCCTTCTCTCCGGCCACCAATACCTTGGGCAGAACTTCCTCCGCCCGCCAGGGAAGACCGCGTTTTGCAATGAGATCATCAAATTTTGCAAGCATTTCTTTGTCATAGCAGAGGTTCTTGCTGTCAATGGGGAACATTCCCGAAGCCTCGCCGATACCTATGGCGTTCACACCCGTAAGTCTGTAGTGAATATACCCCGCAAGAGTGGTGATATGTGCAATTTTATCAATATGTTCTTCCCCGTTCAATACTGCCTGATACAGATGGGCAATGCTCCAACGCTGGGGCACATTGAATCCGAAAAGTTCCGTCAATTCCTCTGCCGCCTGCGCAGTGATCGTGTTCTGCCAGGTTCTGAAGGGAACAAGCAGGTTCCAATCGCAGTCAAAGGCAAGATATCCGTGCATCATTCCGGATATACCCACAGACTTGATATTTTGGATGCCCCTGATACCGCAAAGCGCAGACTTCAGACCTTTTATCGCTTCCTCCAGATCATAGGACCAGATACCGTTTTCAAATTTGGACTGCCAGGTGTAGTCCCCCTGAGAAAACAGCTTATAGTTCTCATCAATCGCCGTTGCTTTGATCCTTGTGGATCCCAGTTCTATTCCCAAATAAATACCCATCTCAATACCTCCCGGAGCTTCCTACTTACTATACATTATATCTGATTACAAAATGAATGCAATAAAAAAGAATTTCATGTTGTGAAATTCTTTTTTATTGCATTTTGATCCCGACAGGGCACTTTTGATGTACTTCAAAATAGCCGGACATTTTAAAGCATTAGTAAGTAGGATGCGGTACCGCTCCCGATCGGAAGTTTTCAGGGTCTATGACACGCCTGTTATATTCGCTGGGATGCATTGTGACCACACTGTGGCCTTCCATGGAACCCAGGTCATTCCACTCGTCGTTTTCTTCGACCAGGATGGTAAGATACACCTGAATGGGCGTACCGTTCAGTCCCACATGGTACAAATCGTCGCTATGATAAGTATAGAGATAAATTTCACCGGTCTCCGGAATGTATTGCATCACAAATTCCACTTCCTTGGAAGCTTCTGTAGTGAATACATGTTTGAGGTTACCTCCCTGCAAATTTTCAAACCAATACAGGGTGCCGTTTTTCTTCACAGCATTTTCCAGGGAATCTTTACCGTTTAAACTGTGGTTTTTGTTCGTATTTCGGTTTTCACCCAGCACACCGCTAAGCAGGTCCAGGTGACTCTGTCCCATAGTAACTTCATCCGGCAAGACCTCCTCTGATTTAAATAACCATTCGGTCATGGCGAAATCAAAACTTCCGCCAACCTCGGCTACGGTACCGTTCGTATATTGCCAGTCGGCCCAGACCGATCCTATTGTCATTACCGACAGAAACATGGTCAACATCAAAAGACGGTATAGGCTTTTCATGCAGTATTCACATCCTTATTCATAATTTGCAATCGCTTCTGCGCTTCTGTTTTCAGTTTGCGTTCCACATAGCTTGTAGCAATAAAAGTTGCTATGATGATCAACACACACATCCAGCCTGCGGGGGACTGCATAAAGAGCACAAAACTTCCAAGGAGCGGGAAACGCTCGCCCCGGTAGATTGCCTTCATCTGGCTGTAGTACACAGGATATTCGTCCGGCCAGCGGTTGGCATCACCCTGAAGACGATAGTACGTCTCGGCATGAAAAGCATTGGCCTCTTCAATGTCCACAATACGGTGAATGACCTGCATATCATCACGCTCATAAACTACAATATCGTAGAGCTGAAGATCCTCCTCTGCAGGCAGCGGGCGAACCAAAATCAGATCGAACATCAAAAGTCTGTCTTCACCCCCGTTTTCGGTCAGATAAGTATTTCCTTTATAGACAGTCTGCATCGAGGCTGATCTCACAACCTGCATGGTAGCATAACCGTTGTTGCCCTGGTTGTGTTTATAGCCAACATACAGAGAGAAGCCAAAGAGAGCAGTGACGGCCAACACTAACAGCCAGGAAACCAGACGGTTCAAAACGTCTGATACCCGGCTCTTTTTCCGCCCATATGTCTTTATAATCTGGTCATCCATCTGTCCCAACTGCATCAGGGTCACCTGCATCTTAAAGTTTGACCTGATAAGATAGATAAATGTCAGAGTAAACATTACCAGCACAATGAAGCAAATAATTAAAGTATATTGCTCCTGTATCGTCATAATAAAGCACCTCAAGAACATATCCCATGTTGCCATGGGATATGCGGTAAATAATATTTAATTAATCCAAGACTTAAGGAGTCTGGCTGTATTTGTCGCCCAGTTCAAAGCTGATATAGCCTTTGCTCAATTCAGCGGAATAGCTGTGATAGTCATCCAAAGTATCCAGTAAGATTGTAGTATTCAACTCGATATGTGAAGCAATGTCAGCAGCAGGGATAGTACAAATCAGAGTACCGTCACCGTTATCGGTCCACTTGAGAGTCTCTGCAGAATCTGCTCTGCCGATCACATGTTCATCAAAGTCGAAGGTAAAGATAGCGGCACCGCCGTATGTCCATTCATCACCGGCAACCTGATTGAAATAAGGAACAATATTAAAGTAACTCTGTACACCATTTGCCTTCACATCAGCGGAAGCATTGGTGCTGGGGGTGAAGATTAGAACCAGTTCTCCGTTTGCAACCAATTCGGGATAATGGTCCACATTGGCATCGTCGATCAGGAATTCCAGATTGGAAACCGATACAGAGTATGCGCCGTCTGCTCCGGAAGAAACAGGGTCAGCCATCTGAATCTTTCTCTGCTGAGAAGCGTCCAGAATGTCGGCATTTGCACTATAACTCCAGGCAGCATATACACCGCCGACAGTGATACACATTGCAAGTGCAATAACAGTAAAAAAGCGTTTCATGATAATTCCTCCTTTGTACGGTGGTTGTCTGTAAACGCAGGCAACTTTTGATAATCTAATTATACTCCCACTCCGGAAATTTTACAATATGTTAAATGTAATATAAATTCAAAAAAAATTCTGTCCTGCTTTGTTTTTTATACATACCCACTACCATTTGCGAGGTTTTCACTATGACAAACGAAAAAACTGCATCTGTAAAGGACGCCGGATCAAAACGCTTTCAAAGCTATGCCCTGTTCTGGTGCTATGCTTTCAGTCAGCTGATCAATGGCTCACTGGGCGCATTTATAGGCTATAAACGGCTTATGATCATCGGCCTCCTGTACATCATTTTATTGGTTCTGACACTGTTTGCCACCAAATTGAAGACAAGAAATATTTAAAGACACAAAGGGGCCGTTTTTTACAGCCCCTTATCCTGTTCCTGATGTTCACAGCAATCTGTCAAACAGTTTAATATTATCCGTCTGCGGCTTCAATTCGCCGCTTTCACACTTCTTGATGATTTCCACAATCATATCGTTGATCGGTGTGGCAACACCAAACCGCCTTCCATAGTCACATACAACTCCGTTTATGGCATCGATCTCGCAGAGCTTGCTTTTCTTCAGATCCTGCAGCATGGAAGGTTCAATATTGCGGTGCTTTTTCATTGCAATGGGGATCAGCATCGTAGCTATTGCGCGCTTCACGGCTCCTTTATAATAAAACAGCGCCGTAATATTTTTACCCTGGACCGGTGCAAACTCCACGCCTGCGGCATGTCCTACATCAATGCATTCCTTCATACAGCGCACTGCCACTTTCTGAGCCGCTTTGTTTTCGGAAACATCTCCGAAGACACCGCCCACCACTGTGCCAATCCCGGAGAAAGTGGCATTGATGAGCAACTTGGACCAGCGCGCTCCCAAAAGATTAGGCTCTTCGTGAACGGGACACATCAGTTCCAGCAGTGCTTTCACCTCACTGAACTTTTCATCGGTGATTCCTTCCATCTTTCCCATGTGGAAAGAAAGGCTGTCCACCTCACTTGTCAGGACACATGTGCCGGGGGCCACAAGGGCTGCTCCCCATTCCACCACACAACCCATAGTGCGGTCCGAGCCGATGATTTCAGCGATTTCAGGCTCAGGCAGGCCGTTCTGCAGCGTCACGATAACACCGTCCTCTGCAAGGTAATCCTTCAAAAATGCAACAACCTCTTTGTTGAGAAGCTGCTTGGTCAAAAGCAGAATGACATCGTACTTGCCCGTCATTTCCTCCGGTGTGAGCGCTGTTACGGGAACGGTCATCTCAACTGTTCCGGTGATCTTCGCGCCGTTTGTCTTCAAAGCCTCCGTGTGCGCTTTGTTACGGTTGATCAGGTCGATCTGACCGCCGTTCTCAGTGATATAGGCACCGAGCACCGTACCCAGTGAACCGGCACCGTAAATTGCGTATCTCTTCATAAGTACATCTCCTTTTCCGGATTGTCACGTCACAACATTTTATATGTAATTATTTTACCAAACTCCAAATGAGATTGCAAGCGGCAGAGTAATGGGGAATTTCCCGAAATCTCTTGAAATTACTGCCCGGCTGCCATATACTTGAGTAGAACTGCATATCCTTTCCTGCAGTCTCAGTATAACTGTACGATTGTGAGATTTTATCATGAAACACTTTAAAAAAAACCGCCTGATGCTGATCGCTTCCATGACCGTATTCGGTACCATCGGCCTATTTGTCCGGAGTATCCCAGTCTCCTCGGGAGAGTTGGCACTGTACCGTGCGGTCCTGGCAGTGATCTTACTTTCTGCCGTTCTGCTGGTGACCGGGCAGCGGATACCCTTTTCCGGGATCCGCAAGGAGCTGCCCTTACTGCTGATCTCCGGTGCTGCAATGGGCATCAACTGGATCTTACTGTTTGAAGCTTATAAATTTACTACCGTGTCGGCAGCAACTTTGAGTTACTATTTCGCCCCGGTGATCGTCACGGTTGTCTGCCCCATTCTCTTTCGGGAAAAGATGACAGGCAAACAGATCATATGCTTCGTCATGTCTACCCTTGGACTTGTGATGATCACAGGTGTTGGCACCGTCAGCGGCGGCAAGGACCTGATCGGCATCCTGTACGGACTGAGTGCGGCTGTCTTTTATGCCACGGTTGTCCTGCTCAACAAATATATCAAAAACGTGCAGGGGCTCCACAGAACCTTTCTGCAGTTCCTGGCAGCGATTGTTGTACTGCTTCCCTACGTCCTTTTGACGGGCGGAATCACCATCGGCAGCCTGAACGGGACCGGCTGGATCAATCTGCTGATTGTAGGACTGATTCATACCGGCATCACCTACTACATATATTTTTCATCTCTCAAAGAATTGCCCGGACAGGAGGCCGCCATCTTAAGCTACATCGATCCGTTGGTGGCCGTACTGATCTCTGTCACTGCCTTAGGCGAGACCATGACGCTGTGGCAAGTCATAGGAGGGCTTCTGATCCTTGGATTTACACTCTGGAATGAAGGTTTCCGTTTTAAAAATAAGTAACACAGGAGAACGTCATGAAAACTGCTTCCAACCGCAAACAGATGATGCTCGAAGAGCCTATCAATAAAGTAATTCCCAGACTCGCCGTACCCACCATTATTTCCATGCTGGTCACCAGCATCTATAACATGGCGGATACGTATTTTGTGAGCCAGCTGGGAACCTCCGCCTCCGGAGCAGTCGGCGTTATCTTTTCTGCAATGGCCTTCATGCAGGCCATCGCCTTTACCTTCGGAATGGGAAGCGGCACCAACGTCAGCCAGGCATTGGGTGCAGGGGATGAGGAAAAAGCAAAGCAATACGTTGCCACAGGCTTTTTCACCTCCTTTGTGGTTGGTATTCTCATCACCGTACTTGCTCTTGCCAACCTTGATCCCCTCATGAAGCTTCTCGGCGCTACAGATACGATCCTCCCTTATGCCAAGGATTATGCCACCTATATCTTTTATGCAGCTCCCTTTATCATGAGTTCCTTTGTCATGAACAATCTGCTGCGATTTGAGGGCCTTGCCATTTACGGCATGGTGGGAATCGGCTTCGGCGGCATCCTCAATATCATATTGGATCCCATTTTTATCTTCACCCTTGATATGGGCACCTCGGGAGCCGCAATTGCCACTGCCATATCGCAGGTCTGCAGCTTTGCGATCCTTTTGTATATGACTAATAAAAAAGCGGACGCTATCGCCATCCATCCAAAGAATTTCAGATTCAGCGCCGCTATATATGGCAGAATTCTCTATACCGGTTTTCCTTCCATGGGCAGGCAGGGCATCGCAAGTGTTTCCACCATTTTGCTCAACCATGCAGCCGGCATTTACGGG
>JAZRCR010000019.1:0-13132 GCA_045659805.1 Acetatifactor sp. | reverse complement strand
AATCAGCGGAAGGGCCTGCGCAGCTCCTTTCCCAATGCCGCAGATCACATCCGCGTTCTGCGTGGCCAGCGTCCTCACCGTAGCCATCTGAGGTCTTGCGGTGCAGGCTATCTTGGCTATGATGTTGCCGGAAAATGCCGGCCGGTACATGAACAGACTGTGACCGTCTGTCTCCAGTGCCGTGCAGTCCGCACAGAGGCCGGTCTGTAATATGGCCGCCACCTGGGGGGCCTTGTTTTTACTCCAGGGATCGCTGCCCCATAGAACTGCTTCAGGCCGGCTCTCACGAATCTTGGCCACAAGCCAGTCCACGTAGGACTCACCGTCACCAATTTCCGTACAGTCCGCCTCCACAGGGATCACTGTAATATCGTCGCTGACAGTCTTTGCCATGTCCAGCGGTGCTTCCCCGATGATCCACACTTTTTCAAGCTTCTGCTCACTTTGTGCCACCGGCTGCACACGTTCTCTGTCTTTACAGATCCCTTTGGCGATCAGCTCCGGCAGCATGGACGCGTCCACAAATTTGCAGTGCCTTTTTCCTTCCTCATTTTGAAAGGAGGCCATTACCTTTGTAGGCGATCCCTTCAAACCGCAGCGGGACACATCTGCCTTCAATTCCTCTGCATCCCAGAGGGTCACTTCACCGACCTTGGAACGAATGCTGGGCAGACGCAGATTATGTATTCTCTCCACTGTAATCAGTGCCGGATAGCTGACTGTCTGTTTCCCCATATCTCTGGTCTCACAAGTCAGATGCCCTTCGTGTTCTATAATGCCCATGACGTTGGTGATCAGAGAAAGCCCTGCTGCCACTGAAAGGGCCGGACCTGTCTGACCGGTATCTCCGTCAATGGTCTGCCTGCCGCAGATCACCAGATCGGGTTTAAGTCTTTTGACTGCCAGGGAAAGCGCATAGACAGTTGCCAGAGTATCCGCACCGGCAAAAGCCTTATCGCACAAAAGATAAGCCTGTTTTGCTCCCAGCCTCGTGAGGGTGGAAAGCAGCGAAGCCGATTTCTCCGGTCCCATGGAAAGCAGGATCACTTCCCCGCCGGGAATGCGGAGGGCTGTCTCATATGCGCAGGCGTCAAAGGGATTCAAATCCCCGCCGGCCGTCTGCTTTACACACACTACGATCCTCATCAGCCCAACCTTCTCTTGTCATAAATGGGTGCCAGCGCATCGTGCACTGCCACATATTCCTTGAAAATTTCTTCATACTTGCGTGTATTCTCCGGAATGGGAGAAGTCACGCCCACCTCTCTGATACAGGTTTTTACCGCGTCCTGAGGAGAGGTAAATACGCCTGCCGCCATACCTGCCAGCATCGCAGATCCCAGAGAGGAATCGCTGCTCTGTGTCAGTGTAAGCTCCATTCCCAGGCAATCTGCCGTGATCTGGCGCCACAGGGTACCCTTGGCACCGCCGCCGATCACTGTCGCCTTCTTACCGTAAGGGATACCGATCTCATCCAGTGTCTTCTTACAGTGAAGCAGGGAAAGGGCAACACCCTCCAGAACGCTTCTGGTAAAGTGGGCCTTGGTATGGGTTGCGCGCATGCCGATAAAGCTGCCGCACAGCATAGGGTCTGCGTAAGGTGTCAGCTCACCGTTCAGATAAGGGTGATAGATCAGTCCCTCGCATCCGATGGGAATCTGCTCTGCGCCCTTGTTCAGTTCTTCATAGCTTCCGCCAAAGGTATCGCGGTACCAGCGGTAGGAAGCTGCTGCGGCCTTGGTGGCAGTCCCGGGATACCAAAGTCCCGGCACCACATGCGCATAATTCACCAGATGTCTGTTGGGGAACGCCTGATCCGTGATCACACAGATTCTGCCTGCGGTGGCAAGCTTCACGGTAACATCCTGCACATTGACAGCTCCGGAGGCAAATACCTCCATAACCGTATCGGTAGTGCCGCAAATCACGGGAGTGCCTGCAAGCAAGCCGGTTCTCTCTGCAGCATCCTTGGTCACACCGCCGATCACATCCGTGGGATTTACCACAGGAGGCAGTACCTCCTCAGTGATCCCGGCGATCTGCAGCAGTTCCGGACTCCACTTGTTCTCGCGACAGTCAAACAGCATACTGCCCTGCGCTTCTATGTAATCTGTGCAATACACACCTGTCAGACCGTATCGGATATAATCCTTTTCAAAAAAGATATGACGGATCTTCTTAAAATTCTCCGGTTCCTTCTCCTTCACCCACAAAAGCTGGGGCAGAGTCCAGATGGTATCCGGTCTGTGGAAAGCTTCCTCAAAGATCAGCTCCCCGTATTCTTCCCTCAGCCACTGAGCCTCGCTGCGGGAACGGGAATCCGTCCAGTGGATCGCAGGCCGAAGGGGTCTGAAATCCTCATCGCACATCACCCAGGTATGGGTGGCGGAATCGATGGCCAGTGCCAGGATGTCTCCCGCTGCGATACCGCTCTTTAACAGAAGTCCTTTCACGTTCTCACACAGTGCTTTGTCCCAGTCCTCCGGTGCCTGTTCACACCAGCCAAGACTTGGATAATATGTGGGATACTCCACGGTATGCTCAGCCACGATATTGCCCGCCGTATCGATCAGCGTTGCCTTGGAGGAACCTCCTCCGAAATCAATTCCAAGTAAGTATTTCATGGTTACCTCTGTCATTTAAAAACTGTTTTACAGTCTCATATGCCGGCACGCTCTCTCTTGCGCCCACGCCGGTACATTTGATGGCCGAAACGGCACTTGCAAAAATGCAGCACTCACGGTAGTTCATGCCTTTAACCATAGCTGCCGCAAAGGCTCCGTGGAACACATCGCCGGAACCGTTAGAGTCCACAGCGTCCACCAGAAATGCGGGATAATGCCAGATCTCATTGCCGTCATACAGAAGGCCGCCTTCCTTACCGCAGGTGATCACAACCACCTCCGGGTGATAGGTGTCATAAAGCTTCTTTGCAGCTTCTTCCACGGTAGCAGCGCCGGTGTGCCCCAGGGAGAACTCCTCGGAAGGAATACATACATCGGTCAGCTTCAAAAGGCGCTCCACGCCCTGATACAGACCGCCGCAGTCATACAGTACCTTTGTACCGCTCTCTCTTGCCACAAGACATGCTTCCTCTGCGGCATCCATCTCGTTGCCGTCCACCATCAGCACCTCGGCCTGTGCCACTGCCTGCTTCTTTACCTCATCCAGAACAAGGGGCGGAACATTGCCTCTGTCAAAAACGCAGGTGCGGCTGGCAGTATCCTGTGCAAGCCAAATTGTGGAGGCAAAGCTGCGATATCCGCTCTTCATCTCCACCAGATCTACATTTACTCCGTATTTTTCAAAATCTTCCCGAAGGAATCTGCCGCCGTTGTCGTCTGCAAGGGCACCGATATAGGCTGTGGTAGCCCCCAGCTTTGCCGCTGCAACGATTCCAGTGGCAGTAGGGCCTCCGCCAGCTGCTTTGCTGGCGACTGCCCTGAGTTTCGTGTCTTCCTTGGGATACGCGGGTACAGTGATCAGTGTATCAAATACACAGGCACCTACACCCACGATCTCAACTGCTTTATTCATTTTATTTATTTCAAGCATCTCTTCTCTTCCTGCCCGCTGTATTATTTTGCTTTTCCTTCTGCACCAAGCAGTCTGATCTTAGGCAGACAGAAGTTTTTTACAGCTTCGATCGGCTTCTTCATGAAGGTATCAATACCTACAGGTCTGTTGGGATCGTTGATCGTCTCCTGAACAGCATCAAGGAAAGCATAGCATACATCGGTACCGATGTTCATCTTGCGGATACCTGCCTTGACAGCCATCTGGATCTGATCGTCGGGAATACCGGAACCGCCGTGAAGTACCAGAGGGGTGTGATCGGTTGCTTCCCAGATTGCCTGCAGACGCTCAATATCAAGCTTCGGTGTTTTCTTGTAACGGCCATGAGCGTTACCGATCAGAACTGCCAGACAAGCCACACCTGTTCTCTTAACGAACTCTGCAGCTTCAGCGGGATCGGTGTACTCTTCCATGCTGTCATCGTTTACGCTTCCGATATGTCCCAGCTCGCCTTCAACCTGGATGCCGATGTAATCGCAAAGCTCTACACAATGTCTGGTCTTCTCCACGTTCTCCTCGAAGGGATACAGGGAACCATCAAACATGATACCGGTAGCACCGTAATTCATAGCTCTTGTGGTGGACACCTCAGAGGGGCCGTGATCCAGATGGAAGCAGATGGGAACGCTTGCCTTCTTGGCTGCTGCGATGGCAGAGGGTGCCAGATAGTAAGCACTTCCCTGCTCGAACAGTCTTGCATAAGTCTGAATGATCACAGGTGCCTTGGCTTCCTCAGCGGCCTCAACAACACCCATGACAGTCTCCATATTGTACACATTGAACGCAGGAATGGCAAATTCGCCTTCCTGTGCCATATCCATGATCTCTTTTAAAGTAACCAGCATCTTTCTTCTCCTCCTATGCCATCAGGATCAGCTCTTCCAGAGAGATGATCTCTACGTCAGTCTGTGCAACAGCCTTCAGTGCAACATACTCAGATACACTTGCGGTAACGATGGTATCTGCATTTACGCACTTGGCGTTGCGGATTCTTTCCTCAGCAACAAGCGCCATAACCTTTGGCATCCACTCACCCATAAGAATGTTACCTGCCCACATGGTGTCCTTGCCGTGGCAGAGCATTTCGTTGCATACTGCACATGCGCCGATCACTTCTCTTGCCTCTGCGGTCTCAGCCAGATCTCTGGACAGCTGGAAAGGATCCTGATATACAACAGCCTTACCTGTGTTTGCAAGCTTCAGGGCACCGCTCTTAACCAGAGCTGCAGTATATGCGGTAAAGGTTGCAAGCTCGGGAAGAAGCTCTACGCCCCACTCCTTGTACTCTCTGTAGAATACCTTTGCATCCTGGGGATCAAAGATCACAACCTTAGCGTAAGCATTCAGCACTTCTGCACATGCGGCCATCTGCTCCTTGGTCTCGTTGGCAGCACTGATCAGGAACTCAAGCTGCTGACCGGAAGCGGGCTCGTTCTCCAGAACGGTAAAAGCAACACCTGCCTTCTCCAGAGCCTTGATGGCATTTACTGCTGCTGCGGGAGCTTTATATCTTGCATCCACACCCAGGAACAGTAAAGTGTCGGTCTTCTCTGCATGAGCTGCGATGGCAGCTTTCAGAGCACCGTCCAGCTCGGTAGCGCCGTAAGCGTTGCCGGTCTCAAGACAGTTGTCAACCAGCTTGTTGATATACTCGGGAAGAACACCTTCCATAGCAGCTTCCAGTCTGGCTTCCTTGGTTAACATCACAGGATCGCTACCGGTTACACACTCTTTCACACATGCGCCACAGCATGCACACTCATAAACATTGTCAATCACATCACTCAGCGTAAGTGTTCCGCGATGCACAAGGGAAAGTCCCAGTGCTCTTGACTTAGCTGTATTTCTCTCTAATCCTGTTGCATTGCCGATAGGACAGATGTGATGGCACATCCAGCAAAAACGGCAGGAATCTACATGACTTTTACATTTTTCTGACATCATAATTCAATTACCTCCTCCCGAATTAAAGACCTAACTTAAACGGATTCATGATACCGTTGGGGTCAAGCTGTTTCTTGAGACCTTCCAGAACCTGCATTGCAGGGCCGTACTGCTCTTTGACATAACGTCCGAGTTTGATTCCCACGCCGTGGTGGTCATTTACCACACCGCCGTTATCAAGTGCAGCTCTGATACCGGTTGTCCAGATTGCCTGATGAAGTCTGAGTGCTTCCTCGGGATCTTCCGGAACAAATTCAGGCTCAACAATAAAGCGGTCATACATCATTGCACCCCACTCATACCAGTGAGAGAAGTGTGCGATAAACTTGGCCTGAGGGAAATTGGTCTCAATTGCGTTCTTCATAGCATAGTAAATCTTTTCGATCTTGCCGTAAGGAGCAATGGTGTCCATGGTTCCATACAACTTCGGCAGATCAAGCGCGTGTCCGGGATAGAAGAAAGTAAGCTTCTCTTTCCACCATTTCTCGCCATACTCACTGCCCAGGTCTTCTGCACCGTACTTAGCAAAGGTTTCAAGCAGAATCTCTTCTTCCACCTCTACCAGTTTGGTAAGACCTTCATAGGCGATGTTCATGAATGCACCCTTGCGCTCTACACCAACTACCTTTTTGATAAGAGATGCTGTTTCGGCCTCATCGTAAAGACGCATAACGGAGGGTTTGAACTTCTGCAGCAATTCCTTGGAAGCCTTGAATGCCGCATCCATATCCTGGAACAGGAAAGCTCTGAAACGACGCTCTTCCGGCTGATCATAAATTCTCATCTGTGCCTTTGTGATAATGCCCAGGGTACCTTCTGATCCGATGAAGATCTGATTCAGATCAGGACCAACTGCATGCTTCGGTGTCGGAGAAGTATAAATGATATCTCCGTTCGGAAGAACCACTTCCATCTGCAGTACCATATCATCAATCTTGCCGTATTTATTGGAGCATACACCGATACCTCTGTGTGCCAGGAAACCGCCTACTGTAGAGCATGCGATAGAGGAGGGATAATGCATGGTTGCTTTGCCCACTTCATTAGCAGCCCACTCAACATGCTTGTAAATACAACCGGTTCCACATTCTATGTACATTGCCTCGGTATTTACTTCGTAAATTTTATTCATTCGCTTGGTGTCCAGGATGATACCGCCGCATACCGGAAGAGCACCACCCTGAGAACCGCCTCCTGCACCCCATGTAGTAACAGGAATCTTGTAATAATTAGCAATCTTTAAAACCTTGGAAGTCTCCTGTGCATCCTTAGGCGCAACGATAAAATCTGCCTCCGGCATTCTTTGACCGCGGTCTGCCCACATACGGGACAGCCAGTAATAGTCCACACTATGTGTCAACTTGTCGAGCTCTTTTACAGAGCAATTCTCTTTTCCCACTGCGTCTTCCAACTCAGAGAGAATCATAGCATTCAAAAATTTAGATGTTTGCATATTTAATCTCCTTTCATTTTGGTGCTTTTCTTTCACGTTCATTCATAGTTATGATACATTCGCTCCAACAAAAAAGCAAGGAAAAACCGAAAAATATTTCCAAAATATTTTTTCGATTTTCACCTTTTGGGCTTGAAGTGAAAATTATTTTCATTTATAATGAGAGAAAGGTAAAAAAATAAGGAATCCGCGGATTCCCATAGGAGGCATTATGAAATCTCTCATCTTAAATATACGATCCAAATATGACGAAATGGGCCCCGGTGAACGAAAGGTTGCAGATCTCTTACTTGCAGACGCCCGTTCCATCCTTCCCCTGTCCATCTCTCAGCTTTCCGAAAAAGTAGGCTGCGGAAGTGCCACCCTGGTGCGCTTCTCCAAACGTCTGGGATTTGGCGGCTATCAGGAGCTGAAACTCGCCGTTGCCCAGGAGCTTGCTACCCTTTCCAACGACTTGGATCAGATTTCTCCCACTGACAGCTGCTATGCCATGTTCACCAAGCGACTGCGGGATATCCAGGTAGCACTGCAGAAAACCCGAAGCGTCCTGAACCCCTCCGCCATGGATGCCGCCGCTCAAAAGATCATGCAAGCCAGGCGCATTGTCATCTTCGGTCTTGGCAATTCAGCCGCTATCTGCCACGATGCCCAGCACAAATTCCTTCGCGTAGGCTTAAATGCCTCCGCCTGCTCCGACAATCATCTGCAGGCCATCATTGCATCACACCTGACGGCAGACTGCGTTGCCATAGGTGTCTCCCATTCCGGCCGATCAACGGATATCATTGAATCGCTCCGGATCGCCCGCATCTGCGGCGCCACCACCATATGTGTCACCAACTACGACACCTCTCCCATCACTGAGGTTACGGATATCTGCCTCTTTACCCAGTCCGAGGAAACCCAGCACTCCATACTGGCCATGAGTTCCCGCATAGCGCAGCTTACCATATTTGATGCCATCTATACCTACATCGTGGCCAATTCGGACGTAATCGCCATTGGCGCCATCCAGAACACGGAGTCTGCTCTTAAAGATAAAAAGCTGTAGCCAAGCAAAAAAGAAAAGCTCATGTAACGTGTCATCACGTTACATGAGCTTTTTGTTTTACATCAGCAATATTGTGGATTATACCAGCTCCAGAACTACTTCCATAGCTGCGTCACCCTTACGCAGGCCGATCTTGATGATTCTGGTGTAACCACCCTTACGGTCAGCATACTTGTTGCCGTACTCATCAAACAGCTTAGCTACCAGGTCAACTTCCTTGGTATTTCTCTTCTTACCTGCCGCCTCTGTGGGAACAGATACTACAGGATACAGAACCTTCAGCATCTGACGTCTTGCGTGCAGTCTGGAAGGCAGATCTTTCTTGATCTCTTTCTCGATATTCTCGAACTTAGTAACCTTCTTGCCGTCAACTACTTCTTTCACTCTCTTACCGTCTTTGTCCTTTACGGGAACCTTAGCGGTAACCTTTACCATCTCGAAGTTATCCTTCTCTTTGATAGCCAGAGCGATCAGACCTTCAGCGATCTTGCGAACTTCCTTAGCCTTAGCTTCGGTGGTAACGATCTTGCCGTTGTTGAGCAGTGCTGTTACCTGGTTTCTGAGTAATGCTTTTCTCTGGGAAGATGTTCTTCCGAGTTTTCTGTACTTTGCCATGATTATTTTTCCTTTCTCCATTCATGGTACATCCGGCCACGCGCTTTGGACTTACTTACCGAATGCTTGTTAGTTGCCATTTAGAGATGAACCACACCGCACTCTTTGGATTTACCGGTTGTGGATATCTTTAACAATGATTATGCCTCATCGCCGGGGTTCAGCTGAAGTCCCAGCTCTTTCAGCTTCGCCAATACTTCTTCCAGAGACTTGCGGCCCAGGTTACGAACCTTCATCATATCTTCGGAAGTCTTATTGGTCAACTCTTCTACTGTGTTGATACCTGCTCTCTTCAAGCAGTTGTAGGAACGAACAGACAGCTCCAATTCATCGATGCTCATTTCGAGAACCTTTTCCTTCTCGTCGTCTTCCTTCTCTACCATTACCTCTGCGGTCTTGGCATTCTCAGAAAGATCAATGAAGAGGCTTAAGTGCTCGCTGAGTACTTTTGCAGCCAGGCTGACAGCTTCATCGGGAACCAGGGTTCCGTTGGTGAATACATCTAATGTCAGCTTGTCATAATCAGTAATCTGACCTACACGGGTATTTTCAACAGTAACGTTAACTCTCTCTACGGGTGTGTAGATAGAATCAATCGCGATCACACCGATCGGTAAATCATCATGTTTGTTTTTGTCTGAGCTCACATATCCGCGACCCTTTGTGATGGTCAGCTCCATGTAAAGCTTTGTATCTTTTCCGCTTAAGGTTGCAATGGTCAGATCGGGATTGAGGATCTCAATATCCTGATCGGCCTGAATATCGGAAGCCTTAACGATTCCTTCGCCTTCAAACTCAATGTATGCAGTCTTGGGCTCGTTGGTCTCACTGCTGTTCCTGATCGCAAGACTCTTTATGTTCATGATGATCTCACTCACATCCTCTTTCACGCCGGGAATGGAGCTGAACTCATGAAGCACGCCTTCGATCTTAACCTGGCTCACGGCTGTGCCGGGCAGGGAAGAAAGCATGATTCTTCTCAGAGAGTTACCAAGCGTGATGCCGTATCCTCTTTCCAAAGGCTCTACTACGAATTTACCACACTTTTTGTCTTCTGAAATTTCAACAACCTCAATATTGGGTCTTTCAAAATCAAACACTGCAATACCCTCCTTTACGAACTTTATGGTTATACAATGCACTTGAAGCGGACATAAAATATCTTACGCCCGCTTAAGTTATGCTTACTTGGAGTACAACTCGACGATAAGCATCTCATTAACAGGAACATCAATCATCTCTCTGGTAGGGAGCATCTTGATGGATCCCTTTAAGTTCTCAACTTCAACATCCATCCATTCCGGAGTCAGTCTGCCGCCGGTCACTTCAACGATGTCTTTGTATCTCTGTAAGGACTTTGCACTTTCTTTGATTTCGATCACATCACCAGCTTTGATCAGGTAAGAAGGGATATTGATGCACTTGCCGTTTACAAGAACGTGCTTGTGACCAACAACCTGTCTTGCTTCTCTTCTGGTTCTTGCGAATCCCATTCTGAATACCACGCTGTCAAGTCTTCTCTCCAGCAGGACCATCAGGTTTTCACCGCTCATGCCCTTCATTCTGTCAGCCTTCTCATAGTAGTTTCTGAAAGGCTTCTCCAGAACGCCGTAGATGAATTTTGCCTTCTGCTTCTCTCTCAGCTGAAGACCGTACTCACTTACTTTCTTACCTGCTCTTGCAGAAGTTCTGTTAGACTTCTTGTCATATCCAAGATAGGAAGGCTCAAGGCCAAGGGCTCTACATCTCTTTAATATCGGTACACGATTTACTGCCATTTTAATTATCTCCTCTGAATTATTGTTTACAGCACTTTATCAAGCGCTTTCTTCCAACATATTTCTACTTGCAACAAATGCCTGCTGCGCAGACGCTTGTTTTCCGATGGCTTCGAAGAAGCCATTCCTCCTATGCCGATTAGACGCGACGACGCTTAGGAGGGCGGCATCCATTGTGAGGAACGGGAGTTACGTCACGGATGCTTACTACTTCCAGACCACATGCGGAAAGTGCTCTGATTGCTGCTTCACGTCCTGAACCAGGACCCTTTACAAATACGTCTACGGTTTTCAGTCCATGTACCAAAGCAGCTTTGGTAGCTGTCTCTGCTGCCATCTGTGCAGCATAGGGAGTAGATTTCCTTGAACCTCTAAAACCAAGACCACCGGCACTTGCCCAGCTAAGAGCATTACCTTCAGCATCTGTCAATGTAACGATAGTGTTATTGAAAGAAGACTGAATATGTGCCTGTCCACGTTCAACGTTTTTCTTAACACGCTTTTTTGTCACTTTTTTTGCAACTTTTTTAGCCATTTTAAACTAACCTACTTTCTCAATCTTTTCAAGCTACGCTAAATAAATTATTTCTTCTTGTTAGCAACAGTTCTCTTGGGACCTTTACGGGTTCTTGCATTGGTCTTGGTCTTCTGACCACGAACAGGCAGACCCTTACGATGACGGATACCTCTGTAGCAGCCGATTTCCTGAAGTCTCTTGATGTTCAGAGCAACTTCTCTTCTCAGATCACCTTCTACCATGATTCCCATCTCTTCGATAGTTTCACTGATCTTCTTAACTTCATCGTCAGAAATATCTCTGACACGAGTATCAGGATTTACACCTGATGCTGCCAAAATCTTGTCGGCTGTAGGTCTACCGATTCCGTAGATATAAGTCAAGCCGATTTCAATTCGTTTTTCTCTAGGTAAGTCAACACCTGCGATACGAGCCATTTACGTTTCCTCCATTTTCTTTGCCTGCATCGGTATACCGGTTTGGTCTGTTTGATGGCATACTTTACAAGCTTGTTTGAACATTTACATGTTCTGTTACTAATTGATTGGGGCTTTCACCCAACCGGACACATATCCGATCTTTCTGCTACTGAAATTCTTACACTTCGCAGTATCAACAAGTAATCTCCCGTAAGCTCTCCGTCTCTAATTATGTTAAACCGTTTCTCGCATCTGTCTGCGAAAACCGGATCAGCCGCACATAATAACCGGACAAGAACTCACACCTGATCTCCCGATCCCTTATTCAGGATCAGACAAATACAAGCCGGTGATTATCCCTGTCTCTGTTTGTGCTTCGGATTTTCACAGATTACTCTGATGCGTCCTTTTCTCTTGATGATTTTGCACTTTTCGCAAATTGGTTTTACTGATGATCTAACCTTCACGTTAAACCCTCCTTTCAAAAAAGACCGTTTTACATTATATCATGTATAAACTCTGTTTGCAAGAGTTTTTTACATTCTTTTTTAAGAAACACTTATTTATCTCTCCAGATGATACGTCCCTTGGTCAGATCGTAGGGGGACAGCTCCAGTGTCACCTTATCACCCGGCAAAATACGGATAAAATTCTGGCGAAGCTTACCGCTGATATGTGCCAGCACGCGGTGACCGTTCTCCAGCTCTACCTGAAACATGGTATTGGGCAGCTTCTCCACTACGGTTCCTTCGATTTCGATTACATCACTTTTAGACATTTCATTCCTCCACTTTGTTTGTTTTCAGCTTCATTTTGATCGCATACTTGATCGCGTCGTCTATATGCGGTTGTCTGTTATCTATTTGCGTGAGCAGTTCCTGCTCCACCGTTTCATTGATCAGCTGTACATGCTTGAGATTCTTTTTCTTGGGAGCATCCATCCGCCTGTACTCGCCGTCCACCAGATACACATGACTGTCGTCACAGGCAGCCACCACATACAGTTTCCCCTTGTCGTGACCTGCTTTGGAAGTTACATACTTTCCGATCATACTGTTCTCCATTTCACGCCGGTTCCCTTTAGCGGAACGTTCCTTAATATAATGTAAGGATCTCCGGCTCTCCTTCCGTGATCAGGATCGTGTTCTCATAATGAGCGGACCAGGAGCCGTCCTCCGTCACCACTGTCCAGTCATCATCCAGCCAGTCCACATCGGCCCTTCCCATATTGATCATGGGCTCGATTGCCAGCGTCATGCCGGGGCGCAGCTTCGGCCCCCTGCTCCTCTGTGCAAAGTTCGGAATCTGGGGATCCTCGTGAAGCTCGGTGCCGATGCCGTGTCCCACAAGATCCGTAACGATGCCGTAACCGTAGGGCCTAACATAGGCATCGATGGCATTGGATATATCATGTAAATGATTGCCTGCCTTTGCCATTTTTATTCCCGCAAAAAAACTCTCTCTGGTCACATCGATGAGCTTTCTGGCCTCAGCGCTGATCTCTCCCACCGCGTGGGTCCTGGCAGCGTCGGAATGATATCCTCTATAGATCAGGCCCGCATCCAGGCTGACAATATCGCCCTCCTGAAGGATCCGGTGCTTATTGGGGATCCCGTGCACCACCTCATCATTGACAGATACACAGATACTTGCAGGGTATCCGTGGTAATTCTTGAAATTAGGGATACAGCCCAACTTGCGGATCAGTGATTCTCCCAGGATGTCTATGTCCAAAGTGGAAATTCCCGGTCTGACAGCCTCCTCCATCTCCTTGTGGAC
>JAZRCR010000018.1:0-48639 GCA_045659805.1 Acetatifactor sp. | reverse complement strand
CCTGGCAGAAACGGCAGCCGCGGATACAGCCTCTCTGGATCTCAAGAACCACTCTGTCCTGAGTGACCTTGATAAATGGTACCACAGGTTTCATGGGATAGCTGGCCGCTGTGATATCAGTGGCAATTTCCTTGCGGACGGTGGCGGGAATTCCGGGTTCTGTAGGATTGAATGCGGCTACGGTTCCGTCCTGGTGATAAAAAACCTCATAAAACTGCGGCACATACATGCCGGGGATACCGGCAGCCCGTTTCAAAAACTCTCTGCGGCTGAGTCCGTCGTTTTTGCATTGTTTGTACAGCTCAATCAAAGGCCGATACTGAGTCTCACCCTCACCGATGTAAAAGATATCAAAGAAATCTGCAATGGGTTCCGGATTGTAGACACAGGGGCCGCCGCCGATTACGATGGGATCATCTTCTCCTCTGTCAACGGACAAGAAAGGAATCTGTGCAAGATCCAGAACCTGCAGGATATTGGTATAACACATTTCATACTGTATGGTGATACCGAGAAAATCAAAATCTTTTATTGGATCCTGGGATTCCAGGGCAAATAAAGGAATCTGCTCTTTACGCATGATCGCGTCAAGATCGAGCCAGGGAGAATAAACGCGTTCACACCATACATCATCCATGGCGTTGAGCATATCGTAAAGGATCTGAATGCCAAGATGTGACATGCCGATCTCATAAACATCCGGAAAGCACATGGCAAAACGTACGGCTACATCTTTGGATTTAACCACTGAGTTAAACTCATTTCCGATGTAACGTGCCGGCTTTTCGATTTTCATCAAAATATCGTCGCTTAATGCTAATTTACTCATAAATGTAAATGGCACCTTTCTGTTATTTGTTTCTGGCTGTTATGATCCAGGGAGCCGGCTCCTGCACAAAGGAATTCTTGCTGTTAAGCTTGGAGATGGAAATCTGGATCGTCTCAATATCCGTCAGGCCAAACTTTTGGAGCGTATCCGTGATGCTTGCGGCAACCTTGAAATCCAAAGTATAGATCACCACATTAATGTCAGGGTTAACGCCCAGCAGATAGTCGAGTTCCTGTTCCGTGCTGGCGGAAGCTACCAAAAATACAAGGGAGGGAACAGGGCAATCTTTCATGCTGTCAGCATCAAGATGGTCAATGATCTTAATGTTGTGGAGGTCAAAATGGGCCATATTGTCCTCAAGGGTATCACGGTCCTGCCTGCTATATTCTACAGCGATCACAGAGCCTTCAGGGGCCATCAGTGCAGTCTCGATCGCGATGCTCTCCCCGCCGATGACACAGATGTCGTCGGTAGGTGCAACCATCATCTTGTTTAAGATGACAGCACGGATCTCACTGCCTACATATTGAATAGAACCGCGTTGGAACATCTCGTTGCTCAGACCGATCTTAGCGGTATTTCTGGCATTGGGATTGATGATCAGCATACCTGCAGAGGCATTGATTCCTCTGTCGATCATGTATTTTACTTTCTTGTGAAGAATCTCGCCGCTGGGATCGGAACCCTCATTGTACCAGACTTCGCACTCACCGAGTCCGGCATTCCAGAGACGGTAAAAGATATCATCAATGCCTGCATTGGTAAATACCATGGTTGTCTTGTGAGATTCCACGGTAGGGATCACATTCTTATTTTTCTTTGTGATATCGATCATCTTTACATGTTCCAGATCAAGTGTAGTGTTCTGTGCATAATACTGCAGCCAGGAAATAATGACCTCATTGGTAAAAATCTGTTGTTCCATACGCGCTCTCCTTGTGTGTGATTATCGTATTTATTTTAACATATTATACTTGTGAAATAAACAGTTTATTTTGCCGTACAGAGCTTTGTAGCCGCTTGCAGCGTACGGGATCATAAAGAGGAAGAATCCCAACGCATACTGACACTTTGCCTCCCAGAGGAGCAGGAAGATAAATCCTCCAAGGAAATAGATTCCAAAGAGCAAATGTTTCAGACGGATCTCTTTATATGACAGTATTAGCCATAAAAGGATGCCGGCATGAATGACTGTCAGAAGATAATTTAAAAATGAGTTCAGTCTGTTACGGATATTACCTGTATAGAGGGACTGTATCCACTCGGGAACGGGAACCTCAGGCGTGGAGATCTCGCCGAACCAGAAGCCCTGAAAACTTGGATTGTTCCACTGTGAGGCCGTTTTCTGATAATAAAACAGCGCCATATATCCGGAATCGGCTTTAAACTCCTTTATCCGCATCTGTATCATTTCGGAAAAAGCTTCTTTCATCAGGATTTCGTGGCCTTCCAGCTCCATATAAGTACGGTCGTGAACGCCGTTGTACCAGCCGGGAGCCATATAACTCTCCTGCATGCCCATTGCAACGTAACCGATGGCTGGCATAGTACGAAGCTCGGTTGCACCTGTTTTACTGAGGACTTTCTGGGTCATGGCTGTGTTGGCGATGAGGATCAAAAGAGCTGTTCCCACAAGACCGCATAAAGGAAGAATTTTCTTTTTGCGGAAACCCTCAAAGCAGGCATAGATCACCATGGCAATAAAAGCGATCCAGCTGAAAGATTTCAGGAGTATGGCAAAGAACATGGCAATGACCATACCCACAATATTGCGTTTCCTCCCGGAAGAAAAATAAGAGATCTCCTGCTGCACTCCCAGTGCGATCAGCGCCCAGGAGATTAGGTTGAAATAAGTGAATACTACATAGAGACTCAGTGGTAAAAATATTGTACATAGAATCATTGTGGCATCAGCCGTTTTGCGGCCAAAAAGCTTCTTTGCAATGCTCCTGAGACTGAGAAACAGGATACCAAGAGCAAAAACATTGATCACCTGGAGAATAAACTGGTTCTCATCTCCTGCAATTTTTACCAGTGATTTCAGGAAAAAGAGAGCTCCCATCTGATTGAAATGGCGCTCGGCATAGCCAAGATAATAAAAATCCCAATAATAATCGTTGTTCATGTTGCAGGCAATCTTCCAGAGAATGGAAGAATCGCCAAGAGGCTGGAACTGGGTATTGTAGATAAGATAGAGAGAAAATATCAGATTGAGGCCGAAAAGGATCCAGCATGTCCACTTCAGAAATGTTTCTGACAGACTGTCTTTGATAAAGTATCTGACAAGTGCTATAAGGACTGCAACAGCAAGCAATACACCAATATGCAGAAACGGCTTGTCAATAAGATAAGTGGTAACTTCTTCGTAATCCGAGACAACGGAAGTTCTCATAATACTGAGTAATAACAATAAAACCTCTACCGCGATCAGCAGAAGCTTCACAGTGTGTTCACTTATGGAAGAAAGTCTTTGAAACCATTTGCAATTCATGATGGATTCTCCTTGGAATACTTCATCTTCAGTATAAACGATTCAGCATACAAAATCAACAGTCCGAAGGGGGACTTAATCAATCTTTTCTGTATTTTCAGTAAATTCCGCAATATAATCTTCTGCAATGACGGTATAGATCTGTTCCGTGCTTACGCCAAGGATTTCTTTGTCATTTTTGTCATATACTATCATGATTACAGCCAGAATCACTGCGATTATAAGGCGGATCCGAAAGGTCCCTTTTATTGGAGTATCACTGAATGATTCTGCGTCTGTGCCTGCCCATCTTTCACTGTTTTCGCCGGATGAAGACACAGATGTCCGGCCATAAAGAATTTGTTCCCGACGCATAAGATCTGATTGGTTTTTGTCATATTGTGAACGCAGTTGGTTCAGCATGGTCAGTTTCTGTTCAACGGTTATTTTTGACATGGTATACCACTTAATATATTGTTATTGAATCATATGTCCAACATCATATGAAAATTCTCATACTTATATTAATGGGAAATAAAATTGAAATCAACAAAATTGACTGCATCAGTCGATGTTGACCAATGCAGTCATTCTATTTACTTTTTCTTTATAAAATATGTTATTACATTAAATAATAAGCATGCAGTAGAGCTTACAGAAAAGAAGAAACATTTTCCATAGGTACTGTAATGGTCTACCGGTTCCCCTGTTGCAATATCAAAATTCCAGTGAAAAGCCTCTTTATTCAGCAGCAACCAGACAAGAAATATTGCATTTATAAGAAGCGTTATCCGGTTTCCGTAGATAAAAAACTTATGGTCCTTCTCTCTTTTAGAGATAAGAATTACGATCTGTCTGATAAGAAAAGCTGCGGAAACAACAAACAGTTGTAATGCCAATCCCATCACTTTAAACGAAAGTATATTTATTCACCTCCTACTAACGGTTAGCTAATTCGGTAGTGATCTCTTCCCAGCTTACATCCTTTTCTGCCATCAGGACCATCATATGGTAAAGGAAGTCGCTGATTTCATATTTGATCTCGTTGGGGTTGGGATTTTTGGCGGCAATGACAATCTCTGTGGCCTCCTCACCCAGTTTTTTCAGGTTCTTATCAATTCCTTTATCAAACAGATAGTTGGTATAAGAGCCTTCCTTCGGATGAATCTTTCTATCTTGGATAACTGCAAAAACATCCTCAAACACCTTCAGGGGATTGGAAGATTCTTCCTGATTTTTGTGAACGATATCATTGAAGAAGCAGCTTCTTGAGCCGGTATGGCATGCGGCTCCAACCTGGGAAACCTTGGCAAGTATGGTATCCATGTCACAGTCTGCGGACAGGGACTTTACATACTGATAATGGCCGCTGGTCTCACCCTTGAGCCACTGTTCCTTGCGGCTTCGGCTGTAATAGGTCATTTTGCCTGATTTCAGGGTGTTGATGTAAGCTTCCTCGTTCATGTAGGCCATCATAAGGACTTCCTGCGTCTTATAATCTTGTACAATCACCGGAACCAGACCGTCACTGTTCAACTTGAAGTCTGACCATTTATAAGCAGCCGCCAGTGTTTCTACGGGAATTCCGTTCTCCATGCAGAGATCTTTCAGGGAAAGGATCTCTTTCACATTATCATTGACCGTGTTGCCGGTAATGCCGCAGATATTTTCCAGAGAGAGGATCTCCAGCAGCTTATTTAAGGCAAGTTGATTGATCTGTACATAGACCGGAAGCTCAGTAACCTGCTTTGTCTCACGGATCTGATGAGGATTCATGAGAAGCAGTGACGAGGCATATTGATTGATCTGATCCAGGTTGTGGGAAAGAATGGCAGGATCATTGTAGGAAACGATGATCTTATCTTTTCCGAATTTTAAAGATACTTCCTGTGTGATCGCGATATTGGATTCTTTTTCATAATCAAGAACTGCCTTTTTGCAGCCGGTATACAGGATTTTCTTAATATCTTCCATTCTTTTGACATTGCCGGCTCCGATAACATCGACCTCAACCGATGCACAGATCTCTTTCATCAGATCCAATGCTTCATCGTGAAGCATATCTGCGGTCTCTGATGCATCTGAAGTCAGTTCTGCGGCGGCTGTTTCGGACATGTCAAAAATAATGATCTCATCTGCATTATTCTCGCTGAAATATGTGGCAAGCTTTACGGGATCCGTGTGGATCACGGTAAGGTCATTCAGGCTGCGAACAGCTTTTCCGCGGTATAGATAGATGCAGGGCACAAATTTTCTGTTCATTTCGGATTTCCTTTCACTTCACAATCGTTGCACGTGCTTTTTACAGAGTACCCTTGGTGCTGAGTACGCCTGTTATGCGCTCATCCAAGCCGGTGGCCTGATCGAGAGCCTTGGCGAACGCCTTGAAAATTGCCTCAATCATATGATGAGCATTTATGCCGGAAAGCATACGGATGTGGAGATTGATCCCGGCTGTGTAGGAAACAGCGTAGAAAAATTCTCTTACCAGTTCAGTATCCAACTCTCCCACTTTCTCGGTAGGGAATTCGCAGTCAAACATGAAATAGGGACGGCCACTGAGATCGATTGCGCAAAGAGCCAGCGCATCATCCATGGGAAGGATAAAATATCCGTATCTGCGGATGCCTTTCTTATCGCCGATCGCCTTATTGATTGCCTGTCCCAGAACAATGCCGGCATCCTCGACAGTGTGATGACCGTCAACATTGAGGTCCCCGTTTATTTTGCATTCCAGGTCAAAAAAACCGTGTCTGGCAAAACCGTCCAGCATGTGATCAAAAAATCCGATTCCGGTGTTGAGATTGGAAGAACCGCTTCCGTCCAGATTCAGGGACAGTTCAATATCAGTTTCTTTCGTAGTACGTTTGATAGTTGCTTTCCGTTCCATATATTGCTTTCTCCTGTTTATTCAAATCTTACTTTGATACTGTTGGCATGTGCTGTCAGACCTTCGCTCTCGGCAAACAGTTCAATCTCTTTATGTACCTGCTCAAGTGCTTCTCTTGAATAAGAGATAATGCTTGTTTTCTTGATAAAATCGTCTACATTTACGGGTGAGAAGAATTTTGCAGTACCGTTGGTGGGCAGGATGTGATTGGGACCTGCAAAGTAATCACCAAGAGGCTCTGACGCATATTCTCCAAGGAAAATAGCTCCTGCATTCCGGATCTTGGTCATGATCTCGAAGGGGTTACGTGTCAGGATCTCAAGATGCTCAGAAGCAATCTCGTTGGCGGTTTCAATCGCCTGGTTCATATCCTCTGCCAACAGAATGTATCCGTAATTATCTAAGGATTTACGGATGATCTCGCTTCTGGAAAGGGTTGCCGCAAAGTTTTCCGCTTCCTCAGACACTTTCACAGCAAGCTCTTCAGAAGTTGTGATCAAAATGGCGCTTGCCAACTCGTCATGCTCTGCCTGTGACAGCAGATCTGCAGCCACGTAACGGGGATTTGCCGTCTCGTCTGCCAGAACAAGGATCTCGCTGGGACCGGCTATGGAGTCGATGCTAACATGACCGTATACAGCCTTCTTTGCAAGGGCGACGAAGATATTACCGGGACCTGTAATCTTATCGGCCTTGGGAATGGATTCTGTTCCGAATGCCATAGCTGCAATGGCCTGGGCGCCGCCGACCTTATAGATCGTATCAACGCCGGCAATATCAGCAGCAACCAAGGTACCGGGATTTACTTTACCGTCTGCTCCGGGAGGCGTTGTCATCATGATTTCTTTTACGCCGGCAACCTTTGCAGGGATCACGTTCATCAGCACGCTGGAGGGATAAGCAGCTTTTCCGCCGGGAACATAGACACCGGCTCTTTCAATGGGCGTAATCTTCATTCCCAGGATGGTGCCGTCCTCTCTGGAGGTAAACCAGCTGTTTCTGAGCTGTTTCTCGTGGAAAGAACGGATATTTGCAGCGGATTTTCTGATCACTTCGATGAGCTTGGGATCCAGCGATTCGTATGCAGCTGCAATTTCATCTGCAGTCACTTTGATGTTATCCGCTGAAAGCATAAATCTGTCAAATTTCAAGGTGTATTCAAATACAGCACTGTCGCCGTTATTTCTCACATTTTCAATGATATCATTGACAGTGGATTCATATTGACCGTAATTGTTGGGGCTTCTCTTTAAAAGATCATTCAGGACGTCTTTGCGGCTGTCCTGGGATAATTTGATGATTCTCATGGATTTCTCCTCTTTTCTGTATATAAATTCAATATATTTACTGCGCGATCCTGTTACGGATATCGGTGATCAGCTTGCGGATGCGTTCGGTCTCCATCTGCATACTCACCGGATTCACTATCATTCTGGCGGACAGGGGACAGATCTCCTCCAATACCTCCAGACCGTTCTCTTTCAATGTGGAACCGGTCTCCACGATATCCACGATCACGTCGGATAACTCCACAAGGGGACCAAGCTCTACAGAGCCGTTTAATTTGATAATGTCTACCGTCTGATGCTTTTTATTGTAAAAATAATCTTTGGCAATATTGGGGTATTTGCTGGCTACGCGGATCCTCTCATGGTGCTTCAACAGCTCCATAGATGAGGTGGGGCCGCAGACACACATACGGCATTTGCCGAAACCAAGGTCGAGTACCTCGTAGACATTGCGGTTTTCTTCCAGGATTGTATCCTTTCCTACAACGCCGATATCTGCCACGCCGTATTCTACATAGGTAGGTACGTCCGGTCCTTTGGAAAGGAAAAATCTCAATTTCAGTTCTTCATTTACAAAGATCAGCTTTCTGGAGCTTTTATCCTTCATCTCCTCGCAGGTAATGCCGATCTCTTCCAGAAGCTCCAGCGTCTTCGTTGCGAGTCTGCCCTTTCCCAGGGCAAATGTCAAATATCTGTCTTCACTCATGGTCAAATTCCTTTTGTCAAATGTATTATGTTATTCCGGAATCAGTTCAATACGGTATCCCTTTTCCCGAAGATCTCTGGCACGTTTCAGCTGAGCTGCGTAAGTTTCCCTGTTATAGGTAAGGGTTTGCTTGCAGACACCCTCGGGAGTGGCGACTTTCTGTCTGGAAAGTGCTTCCAGCAGGTCGTCAATCACGATCACAAATCCTACTGCGGGGGCATCTTTACCAAACTGTTTTAGCAGGTTATTGTAGCGGCCGCCCTTTACAAGCGCATCGCCTATGCCGTAGGTATAGGCTTTGAATATGATTCCGGTATAATAATGATACTTGCTGAGCATGCCGAGATCAAAAGAAACATACTGCTCTGCACCATACATCTTTAACACTTCATACAGCTGCTCCAGCCTGCCCAGAGCTTTCAGGGATCTTTCGTTGGTCACAAGAGCCCTTGCCTGTGTCAATGAGTTCATATTGCCGAAAATATCCGCAACCTTCAGCAAGATACTGTGATAGGGTTCTTTCACATTACGTTCGGAAAGAAGCTCCTGCGCTGCAAAATAATTCTTGCCGGAAATGTATTCTCGCAGTTCATTCTCGGTTTCTTCGTCAAGACCGGCTTCCTCGCACAGACCCTTGAAATATTCCACCTGACCTATACTGATCTGGAAACGCTCAAGGCCGGTACTCTTTAAGGCCTCAATCACCATGCTGATCATTTCAGCGTCTGCTTCCACAGAGTCTTCATTGATCAGTTCAGCACCCATCTGGGTTACTTCCTTTAACTTACCCTGAAGATTGGAGGTGTTTGTGAAGGTGTTCCCCATATAGCAAAAACGGATGGGAAACTGATCATCCATAAAATACTTCGCTGCACACCGTGCTATGGACGGCGTAAAGTCCGGACGTAACACAAGGGTATTGCCTTCTTTGTCAAAGAACTTATATAATTCATTGCTGGGAGTTGTGCCGATATCCTTGGAAAATACATCAAAAAACTCAAAAGTGGGGGTCTGTACGGCATCGTAGCCATAGCTTTCGATCACCTTGCGAAGCTTCTCTTCCGTCAATAATTTCCGCTCATATTCGTTTCCGTAGATATCTCTCACACCCTCAGGTGTATGTAATAACTTCTTACTCATAATATCTCCTGCTATTTGTTGGATTTTTAGATGGATCATATTATCAGGACACTTTCGCGAGGTAACGTGCTACCATGCTACCACACGAAATTCTTAGCATAGTATACCGAAATAAATATATATTGTCAAGTACCAATTTATCGATCATCCAGATCCTTTTGCAGCATATCAAGATACGGTACCAGAACGCCATGCTTCTTGGGTAAGATATACTCAGGATTCAGCTCTTCAAAGCGGAAGCTTTTACGGCCCCCTTCTTTGGCTCTGTCCCAGAAAAACCGAAGCATTTCATATGGGAGATAGTACATAATATCCTTGTGAGTGTAAAAGATCAGAAAGAAAGCGATGCCGCCCTGTTTTTCAAATTTTCCCATGAAATCCACCTGATGTTCATGGATGTTCTGGAGTGAAAAGGTATCTGCACCGCATTCCTTGGCGTCAAAGCACACAGGAAGCCCCTGAACGGCACCAATATAGTCCACAGTACTCTTCTGCTCGAAATAAGCCAGGGTGATCTGGTGGTGTTCTTTATCCATTTTGATGGGAGTGATGGGGGTGGGTACCTTCTGGATCAATGCCAGGCCGCACTCGGCATACTTTTCATTGGTGCGGTTGATCATATCTTCCAGGGTAGAACCACGAAGCCCTCTGGAATTCCATGTAGCCATCAGTTTACCTCAATGTGATAATCCTTCAGAATCTTTGTAAATACAGCGGGGAGCGGCGCTGTCACAGTTTGCCCGCTTAAATTGGCAAGAGCTCCGGTAATCTCCGGGAATTCCAGGCGATAAGCGTGGAGCAGCTGGAAATGAAGACCGTAGGCCTGTTTTACAGACTGATTGATCTTCTGATTGCCGTATTTGGCGTCGCCCAAGAGCGGGTGACCGATACCCGACAGATGTGCTCTGATCTGATGGGTTTTGCCGGTGATCAGTTCCACCTCCAGATAAGTATACTTATCATCCAACTGTATCAGCGGCTCATAAGCGGTTATGATTCTGTCACCGTCATTTCGTACGTCGCCGCTCAGGATACGCACAGTGTTGGTCTTGGAATCCTTCACAAGATAACCTTCTATTCTCTTGCCGTTTGTGATTCTGCCACCCACAACGGTTCTGTAGAATTTGCGGATCGTTCTGTCGTGAATCAGTCCGGACAGCTGCTGGCTTCCCGCAAGTGATTTACCGCAGAGTACAAGACCGCTGGTATTGCGGTCCAGTCGGTTGCAGACAGAAGGTTTAAAGGAGTGAAGTTCCTCGGGTGTGATACTTCCCTTTTGAAGCAGATAACCGATCAGCCACTCATTCAGACTCAGTTCGGTTGGCGCCGCCTTCTGTGTCAGGATTCCGGCAGGTTTATTCAGAATCAGGGCATGTGCATCCTCATATACCACCTGAATATTCTTCAGCTTGCGGTAAGCATCCAGATATTCGGAACCTTCAGCACTGTTTGCGGATGCTGTACCGGCTTTTGTGAACTTGTCAATGGTCTCCTGTGCCAGAAAGAAAGCCACCTGGTCGCCTTCGCTGAGCATCTCTTTGCCTTCGGCTTTTTTGCCGTTTAACGTGATATTTTTCTTCCGTAGCATCTTGTAGAGAAAACCGGTTGGCGCTTCCGGAAGGTATTTGTGTAAAAATTTATCAAATCTCTGTCCCGCCTGATTGGGACCGATGGTCAATGACTGCATAGTATCACCTTTTTAGAGAGAGACACTTTTCAGTGTGCTGAACACAGTTGCTTCCAACGCTTCATCCGTCGTTAATTCTTTCAGTTCCGTAAGACGTCTTGTATATTTCTTCAGATCGCTGAAAACTTTCACGGATATGCCGTTGATCACATCTTTTTTAAAGATCTGTTCTATATGTGTATAAAAGGCGGCTTCCTGAAACTTGGGATCCTCAGTATAGCCGATCAGGGTGTTGCCTTTGATTGCCATATGTCCCACAGCATAGTTTCTCTCATATGCTGTAAAAACCATATCATACAACGTACTCAGTCCGTCACAGTGCGCTTCTATTGCATCGCAGGCAGTTGTTGAAAGACTGCGATAACGCAGATGCATGATCATCTTGACAGCACTTTTACTGGCGGGAAGACAGCCAAGGATTGCTACAACTGTCAAAAGATTTAACCGGGTCTTTGTTGTGATATAGCCGGCAGCAAACAGGCTGACGGAAATCCCAAAATAGATCAGCGTCCTGATGACCTCATACTTTTTCTGGGAACTCAGATAGTTTTTGGTACCTTTAAAGGATTCTGCCGTAAATAATCTCAGTATCTTCATGATTTATTTTCCTTCTTTTGTAACAGCTCCATAATCTTAAGGATCCACTGATGTGGGACGCATTTGGTCAGGAGCAAAAATGCGCGGATAGGCAGGCTGCACACGGACATGGCGCGCTTGCGGTAAGAATCCTTTAATGCAAGGCTTACAACTCTCCCAGCGCTGACCATTGTAAATTTCTTGACAGACAGGGTTTTACCGTTTCTCTCCGCAATGTCAAAGAACGGTGTATCCACAGGACCGGGACAAACAGAAGTTACGTAGATTCCTTTCTGTTTCAGTTCCTCGCCAAGCGCTCTGGAAAAGCTGAGTACATATGCTTTGGTGGCTGCATATACCGCAAATCCGGGCTGAGGAAGAAAGGCTGCGCTGGAAGCCAGCTGAATGATACGGCTGCCTCTTCTCAGATAGGGAAGACATAAATGAGTCATGTGTGTCAGCGCCTCGCAGTTTAAGCGAACCATACCCAGCTGACCGTTATTGCATGCATCTTTGTCTCTGTCTGACTCCGCAAAATCTCCCATCAGACCGTAGCCGGCACAGTTGATCATCATCCGGATACAGGCATTGTGCGACTCCAATTGTTCCTGTAATCCTTCAAGCTGCATTGGATCGGTAACGTCCATGGAAAGGACTCTGGTTTTATGCTTCATATCGGAAGCGGTTTCCTGCAGTCTGTTTTTATCCCTGGCAATCAGCCAGATTTCATCTGTCTTGTGAAAATAAGGATCTATCTGTCTGGCAAATTCTTTGCCGATGCCGGAGGAAGCTCCTGTAATGATGATGATATTCTTCATACTGTCTGCCTTTCACTGAAACGTCATAATTAAATGACCCTCTGTCGCTGAGTTACCGGGACAGAGGGTACTCCGGCCATATGGCCGTATTTGTGTCATTATCAGAAAAATTTCTTCAGCTTGCCTAATGCACCGGAAACCTTGTCAACAGAGATCTTGGCTTTGACACCGTCAACAACTTTTTCAACCACATCATCGGGAATATCCACGCCAAGTACCTTCTCCACTGCCTTGATAGGGTCTTTCTTGAACAGATCCATGAGATCTTTGTCCTTTGTTACGGATTCGGTAAGCTTGTTGATCATTTCTTTGATTTTGTCCATGGCTACTCTCCTGTTCTTAAATTTCTTACTGATATTTTACTATAACCGGCAGGTATTTTCAACCGGAATCCGCAAATTATTTACTGTCTTTCTTCTTTTTGTGGACATTTCGGATCGTTGATTTTTTCTTGGTACTTGCAGGCTTTTCGGCGGATTTCTTTGCTTTGAAATCATGCTTTTCGCTGTTTGGTTTTCTGGGGCGGATCAGACACTTTTTGTCAAAACCGATGAGATCGGTCCGTCCGGCCTGCATCAGCGCTTCATATACCAGATCATAGTTTTTCGGATTGCGATACTGGATCAATGCACGCTGCATAGCCTTTTCATGGGGATTTTTACAGACATAAACAGGTTTGCCGTCTCTGGGATCCAGTCCGGTATAATACATGACCGTGGATATGGTGGAGGGTGTGGGATAGAAATCCTGAACCTGTTCCGGCATATATCCCAGGTCACGCAGATATTCCGCCAACTCAATTGCTTCCTTCAAGGTGGATCCGGGATGGGAAGACATCAGATACGGCACCAGGAACTGATTCATGCCAAGAGACTGATTGAGCCTCTTATATTTGGCTGTAAAGCGCTCATACACTGCATTCTCAGGCTTGCCCATCCGTCTTAGCACCGCATCGGAGATGTGTTCCGGCGCTACCTTAAGCTGCCCGCTGATATGATGCTTTACAAGCTCCCGGAAAAAGGTGTCATCAGAATCTGCAAGCAGGTAGTCGAACCGGATACCGGAACGCACGAAAACCTTCTTCACGCCCGGAAGTTCTCTCAATTTGCGTAGCAAGGAAAGATAATCCTTGTGATCTGCCTTCAGATTGGCGCAGGGCTTGGGAAAGAGACACTGCCTGTTCTTGCAGACGCCGTGGGTCAACTGCTTGTCGCAGGAAGGATGTCTGAAGTTGGCTGTGGGGCCGCCCACATCGTGAATATATCCCTTGAACTGCGGATCTTTTGTAAGGATCTTAGCTTCTTCCAGAATGGATTCATGGCTTCGTACCTGTACAGTGCGTCCCTGATGAAAAGTCAATGCACAGAAGCTGCATCCGCCAAAGCAGCCGCGGTTGCTGATCAGGGAAAATTTGATCTCCGCGATAGCAGGCACACCGCCCTGTTCTTCATAGGATGGATGATAGGTTCTCATATAAGGGAGGTTATAGATATCGTCCATTTCCTGGATAGAAAGTGACGGCTGGGGTGGATTCTGCACCACATAGATTCCGTTTGGATATGGCTCAATCAGGGGTTTTCCCGTGCAGAAATCTGTATTCTGATATTGTATCATAAAGCTTTTGGCATAAAGCGACTTCTCTTCCTTCATCTCCTGATAGGATGGTAAAAGCAGATGGTCGTAGATGCCTTCGATGTCCCTGGTTTTATAGACAGTACCGGGTATAAAAGTGATATCTTTGATATCGATACCGTTATTTAAGGCATCGGCGATCTCCACTATTGACTTCTCTCCCATTCCGTAGGAGATCAGGTCTGCCTGACTGTCAAGGAGGACGGATCGCTTAAAGCTGTCGGTCCAATAATCGTAGTGAGCCAGTCTTCTCAAGCTGGCCTCGATGCCGCCCACAATGATGGGGATATCTTTATAAACACGTCGGATCAGGTTGCCGTAGACGGCTGTGGCGTGATCGGGTCTTTTGCCCATGACACCGCCGGGAGTATAGGCATCGGTAGCTCTTTTCTTCTTGGAAACGGAATAATGGTTCACACAACTGTCCATATTTCCGGCAGATATGAGAAAGGCAAGTCTGGGCCTGCCGAGAACAGTGATACTGTTCTCATCTTTCCAGTCGGGCTGGGAAATGATCCCGACGCGATATCCGTGAGCTTCCAATACCCGGCTGATCACAGCATGGCCAAAGGAAGGGTGATCCACATATGCATCACCAATCACATAGACAAAGTCAAGCTGTGTAATCCCGCGCTCTTTCAGATCCTGTGCAGATACAGGTAAAAATCCGTTATTCATTCCATAAACCTCTGAATGTTGTAATATAATAGTCAGCAGCGAGTATTTTTTCTGCTTTGCTGTCCATAGAATAGTCATCTTCCACCGCACAGACGCGCATACCGGCTGCTTTGCCGGCAGCGATACCCGGCAGAATATCTTCAAATACAAGGCAATCTTTGGGTTCCACCTGTAAAATATCAGCTACTTTCAGATAAATGTCAGGTGCAGGTTTGCCTTTTTTGACATCACACCCTGTCATGATACAGGCAAAAAAGTCATGAAAACCATGAACGTCAGCAATGCTATCCACAAGTTCCCTGGAATTGCTGGTGGCGATACCCAGAAGAATCCCGCGTTCCTTACAGCCGGCAAGAAATTCCCGGGCACCGTCCTTTAATGGCACTTCGTTCAGATATTTGTCCCATGCCATGCGGTTCCAGTCGGCCTTCATCTGCTCAATGGAATCTGGAATGGGGAAATTTTCTTTGAAATATACAGCTGTCTCCGAAAAACTCTTGCCTTCTATTTTCTTTTGCAGGTCTTCGGGAAGTGGGATGCCGAATTTGCCGAGATATTCGATGTCGATCTGGCGCCACATCCACATGGAATCCACAAGAGAGCCGTCAAGATCGAAGATTACAGCTTTGATATCATTTAACATTTCATGCATGCGGCAACCTCCTCGACAGTTAATTCTCTGTATGCGCCGGTCATCAATGATTCATCCAGAGAAAGGGGACCGAACGAAATCCGTTTTAAGCTGACCACTTCATTTCCAACGGCGTGAAGCATACGCTTTACCTGGTGAAAACGTCCCTCATGTATGGTCAGAAGGATCTCAGAATCATTCAATACCTCAACTAAAGCAGGCAAAGTGAGATCCGCATCGCCGATATCCACACCACGTTCCAGTTTATCGACTGATTCCGTCGAAAGGGGTTCTCTCATACTAACAAGATAAGTCTTGTTAACGTGCTTTTTAGGTGACAGCATACGGTGCGCAAGCTCTCCGTCATTGGTGATAAGAAGCAGACCTGTGGTATCCTTGTCCAAGCGGCCAACCGGAAATAAATCCTTATCCTCCACACCGATTAATAATGACAGTACAGTGTCGGCAGTATTGTCCAACGTGGCGGAAACCACTCCCTGCGGCTTATTCAGCATATAATAAGCAAATTTTCGATATTGGCAAAGCTGTCCCTGAAAAGTGATCCTGTCAGCATTCTCATTGATTTTGCAGTCAGCTTTTTTCTCAGTCATTCCGTTGACTGTGACCTGACCTGCGCGGATTGCATCCTTCACCTGATTTCGCGACCCTTTGTTACAGTCGCATAAAAATTTATCCAGACGAACCATATGACTCCTTATCTGTTACTGTTTTCTCTGTTTTATGATACCATAACATACTGAAAATAGCAACAATCTGCAGTCAATCACATGTTCGCGGCATCACTGACATATAATGGTTTGAGGAGAACCGGAGGAATCCGTAAATGAGGCTTAATAAGAGAAAAAAACTGTTATATACATGTTGTTTTCTGTTGCTGACATGTCTGATCCTGACAAATTCTCAGAAAAGCATGTATTATGCGATGAATGGATTACAGCTATGGTATACCAAGATGATTCCTGCTCTTCTGCCGTTTATGATCTTGTCCGGAATTATGATCCGTCTTCGTCTGACAGAAGGATTTGCATCGATTCTTCATCCTGTGGTTGGTCCGGTCTATCGTGTGCAAAAAAATGTGACTTACGCTATGATCATGGGCTTTCTCTGCGGATTTCCCATGGGAGCCAGGGTTACCTGTGATCTGCTTGACAGGAAACTGATCAATAATAAAGAGGCCGGTTTTCTTCTGGCCTTTTGCAATAATATCGGCCCTGTATATTTTATTGGTTTTGTACTTCCGTTACTGAACAGAAGTCTTGTATTCCCGTATCTGATCGGAATGTACGGTCTTCCATTGATTTACGGTCTTATATTAAGATACACAGTATACAGTGATCTGCAGTCTGATAGTGTGCAGACTTCCGGTATGGAGCTTTCTGCAGCTTCATACAATTCTTTTTCTCTGTTGGAACAGATTGACGAAGCTGTCGCCTCCGGAATCCAAAGTATACTGAAACTGGGGGGATATATGATATTTTTTAATCTGCTTCAACTGGGGCCTGACTGTCTTGTGGCTTCTTTGACATCGTTTGACAGTCTTCCCTGCAGTTTAATTACATTTCTCAACAAAATACCTGCTTTGCTTGCGCCTGTATTTGAAATCACCGGAGGGTTGGGAATTCTTGGAGAACGTTTGCCGTTATGTTCCCTTCTTTTGCTTTCCTTCGGAGGACTTTCATGTGTTGCGCAGACATACAGTATCATCAAAGACAGTGAACTGTCCATTCATTCCTATGTGACACATAAGTTGGCGCTTACCGTGATTACTGCAATATATTATGCTGGCTGGAAATTAGTTTTCCCAAATAGCTTCCTATTATGATATTTGATATATTGCTTTAATGCCTATAAATAAAGAACCAAAAACATAAAGTAATAGGGCATCCGATTGGATGCCCTACAATTAATAACAAAGCTTCTGTTTATTTGATCCACTCATAATCATTTTCGACAATCTGCTCAATGACGTTTATCAGTTGTGTGTGCTCATACCCCCACTTTACTGCTCTTTGGATGTTTTAATGAAAATGGTTTTGGCAGTATCATCAGAATTTAACTGTGCAGAAACTTTTCTGATCATTCCTTCAAGAACATTCAGTTCAGAGGGCAAATCGTATTATTCTGTGCTTTGCGCAATTTTTCTGATTACATATATAACAAAGAGTTGGCAAGCTGACTTTCGCGCCGAGCGCGGTCGCGAAAGCGACATTTACCTTGTACGCGCGAGTGCGCATCCCGGCGGGGCGTATTTTATGCAACAGGAAATTCAGAGTAACTTCCTATTGCATAAAAAACAGCTATACCGCAATTTAGTTAAGTATACCTGTTGATTTTATTTATGTATCCGCAGATATCAGGAAATCACATTCAATCCTTCTTCTCCGTCAGCAGCCGGAATTTCCTCAGAAGCGGGCTCCTCGGGAGGATTCAGTTCGCTTCTGTTGGATACGATAATGTCATGATACTGGTTCAGGGACGTAATCAGGTTCATGTACTGTGCGGAAGATGCCTGGGATGCGGAAGCTACAAGCTCCTCAAGATGCGCAAGCATATCATCCATATACTGCATGGCCGCCATTCTCACCTGATTGGCTTCCATGGTTGCATTGTCAAGGATAGCCTGGGCCTGTGCAGTTGCATCGCTGATCACAGCATTTGCCTGCTCATATGCCTGAAGCATGATCTCGTGCTCACTCACAAGCTCGGTGGTATGTGCTGTGGCTTCGTTGATCATATTCTCAGCCTTTATGCGTGCATCATTTAAGATAGCTTCCTTGTTGCTTATAATCTTCTGATAACGTTTGATCTCCTCGGGAGTCTTCATGCGAAGCTCTCTCAAAAGATCTTCCATTTCGTCCTTATTCACAATAATATTGGTGCTGGACAAAAGCTGTGGCTTACAACTGTCAATGTACTCTTCGATTTCATCAATCAACTGTTCGATCTTGCTGCTCATGGTAATCTCCTTACTTTCCTAAACTTATTTGACGATCCCGTATTTCTGATAGATCTTATCTGCCACAAAATCCGGTACACACTGCGAAATATCACCTCCGAAACTGGCGATCTCTTTCACGCTGGAGGAGCTTAAATAGGCATATTCCAGACTGGTAGTCAGGAACATGGTATCCAGCTTTTCGTGGGATAATTTGCGGTTGGTCTGGGCAATCTGCAGCTCATATTCAAAGTCAGTGATCGCCCGAAGTCCTCTGACAGCCACGTGAAGATCCTTTGATGCGGCATAATCGATCAAAAGTCCGCTAAAGCTGTCTATCTGTACATTGGGAATATCTTTTGTTGCTTCTTCCAATATCTTAACACGTTCTTCCACAGAAAACAATGGTGTTTTTCCTTTATTGTTCAGGACACTGACGATCAATACGTCAAAAATATCTGCTGCTCTTCTGATCACATCAAGGTGTCCGTAGGTTACTGGGTCAAAACTGCCCGGATACACGGCTCTTTTCATAACAATCTCCATTCCGAAGCTGTCAGCTTCTAAGATTTTTGGATAAATACGTGTTTATTGGTTTTATATTTCTTTTCCCTTATCAGCTCAAACCCCAATAAAGGGAGGTATGAAAAATCTGTGTCAAGCGAGGTTTCCACAATAATCAGGGTGTCATCAGTCACATATTTCATATTGCACAAAATCTCAAGTACTCTTCTCTCGTGCTCCTGCCCGTAAGGCGGATCCATAAAAATAATATCGGCCTCTTTCTCATAGATTCCGCCCAGACCGGCGCAGGCATCCTGTTTTAATACAATAGCACGCTCAGTAAACTTTGTAAATGTGAGATTGCTCTGGATACATGTAAGAGCCTTGGGAGCATTTTCGATAAAATATGCTTTTCTTGCACCTCTGCTGAGCGCTTCTATGCCGATGGCACCGCTGCCGCTGAATAAATCTATAAAAACGGCGTCCGGGAGATACGGCTGAAGAATGTTGAACAGCGTCTCTTTGATGCGGTCTGTTGTGGGCCTGGTATCAGCCCCTTCCGGAGTGCGTAACGGGAGACTTCTGGCAGTACCTGCAATTACTCTCATGTGGTTCCTTTCTTGGGCTTAATGCCTTTGGTATCGCGTTTGTTCAGTTTCATTTTGTTCAGTGACAGCTGTCTGTCATTGTAATCGATAAAAGTCTCTGAGGCGGGTGTAAGATAGTAGACATCCTCCACGAAATCTTTTTCTGCGAGCTTAATGGCTCTGGCACCGATGGCAGTCTTTTTCTTATCAGGGATTTCATTCAAAGCAAATTTGAGAAGAAAACCGTCATGTGTCTTGAGAACAATTTGGTGCTGTTTTTCCAAAGCCATAACACTCACAAGCTGATCTCCGTCTGCAAGCTTTGTGGCAGCAACAGTACGTTTTGCAACGTCAAATTCACCGCCGTCAACTACTTTTGACATACCCTGTGCTGTGATAAACGCAAGCCGGCACAAGTTAATCTGTGACTGGCTGGTGATATAAACGATAGCTTCTTTTTCTGTACTGAAATTGCTTACATTGTCAATGGGAACACCTTTGTCGCGGAATTTGCCGGCTGGCAGATCCATCGCTTTTACGGTGTGCATCTGACCTGTGTTGGTAAAGAGGCAGATACGGCCTGTATTCTTACATTTGAATACATATTTGAACTCAGAGTCTGCAGCTTCTTTGTTGCGCTCGTAAGTACCAACATCAATAGTCTTCGCATAGTTGAAACGGTCCATGAGGAAATAGATATCGGTCTCCTCAACCTCTTTTTCTTTATAAACGGCTTCTTCCGCGTTGGTGATCTGTGTCCTGCGGGGGCGGCCGTACTCTTTCTTAAATGACTCCAGTTCATTGATGATCACCTGTGCCATGGAGTCTCTGCGCTCCAGAATATCCTCATAGCGGTAAATGTTTGCCATGGTCTCTTCGTGCTCGTTGATCAAGGCTTCAATTTCAAGACCGATCAATTTGTACAGACGCATTTCCAGGATGGCATTGGCCTGCTTTTCCGTGAACATCAGCTGCTGAGCCATAATCTTGGACTCTTTGGATTTGAATTTAATGCCGTCCGTTTTACCCTCTGTGAGACAGAGCTTGGCCATCTGACGGTCCTTGGAGCCTCTCAGGATCTCGATGATCAGGTCGATCACGTTGCATGCCTTGATCAGCCCTTCCTGAATCTCCTTTTTCTCCAGTTCTTTTGCCAGGAGATTGGTGTACTTTCTGGTAGCAACCTGGAATTGGAAATCCACGTTGGCCTTTATGATCTGCTTCAATCCCATGATTTCGGGACGGCCGTCAGATATCGCCAGCATGTTTACACCGAAAGTATCCTCTAACCGAGTCTTTTTATACAAAAGGTTGGTAAAGTTCTCCACATCTGTGTCTTTGCGAAGCTCGATCACAATACGGATCCCTTCCTTGGAGGACTGATTGGAAATATCCACGATGTCCTGAGTCTTCTTTGTCTCGGACAGATTGGCAACGTCCATCAGAAACTTTGAGATATTGGCTCCGATCATGGGATAAGGGATCTCGGTGATCACCAGATTGGTCTTGCCTCCCTTTGCCTTCTCATAAGTCACTTTGCCGCGGACCTTGATCTTACCCACGCCTGTCTCATAGATTGATAACAGCTCGTCCTCGTTGGTCACAATGCCACCGGTAGGGAAATCAGGGCCTTTTACATATCGCATCAACTCTCTGGTCGTGATATTTTCGTTTAACATATATGCCTTTGTGGCATCGATCACTTCCGTCAGATTATGGGGCGGGATACTGGTGACCATACCAACCGCAATACCCTCCGATCCGTTGACCAGCAGATTGGGGATCTTGGCAGGCAGTACGGTGGGCTCTTTCTCCGTCTCGTCAAAGTTGGGCATAAAATCCACAACGTCTTTGTCCAGATCGGAAAGGAACGCTTCCTGGGTAATCTTCTGCAATCTCGCTTCCGTGTAACGCATGGCGGCGGCTCCGTCTCCTTCGATATTGCCGAAGTTTCCGTGACCGTCAATCAGAGCCAGACCTTTTTTGAACTCCTGGGTCATGACCACAAGTGCTTCGTATATGGAGCTGTCTCCGTGAGGGTGATATTTACCCATGGTATCACCTACGATACGGGCACTTTTACGGTACGGGCGGTCATGACGGATGCCAAGCTCGTGCATATCATAAAGGGTACGTCTCTGTACCGGCTTCAATCCGTCTCTCACATCAGGAAGGGCACGTGCAACAATAACGCTCATGGCATAATCGATAAACGACTTCTGCATGACCTCGGAATATTCTGTTTTGATAATTCTGTCGTCCATTTGCTGCACTCCTTATACATCCAGCTCTGCATCGGTAGCGTGATCATAGATAAATGCTCTTCTGGGCGGTACATCCGTGCCCATCAGAAGTTCTGTCACTTCAGATGCCATTCTGGCATCCTCGATCTCCACCTGCTTCATCATGCGTGTCTCAGGGTTGAGCGTGGTCTCCCACAGCTGCTGGGCATCCATCTCACCAAGACCCTTGTAGCGCTGCAGGGTGAAAGGACCCTTATGGGTCTTTCGATAGCGGTCCAGCGCCTTATCGTCGTATAAATACTCTTCTTTGCCTTTGCTTGGCATAGCCTTATACAGGGGCGGCATGGCAAGATACACATGGCCTTCATAAATCAGCTCAGGCATGAACCTGTAGAACAATGTCAATAGCAATGTGGAAATGTGTGAGCCGTCCACGTCCGCATCAGTCATGATCACAATCTTGTCGTAGCGAAGCTTACTGATATCAAAATCATTGCCATAGCCTTCAGAGAATCCGCAGCCGAAGGCATTGATCATTGCTTTGATCTCCGCGTTTGCCAGAACCTTATCAATGCTGGCTTTTTCCACGTTCAGGATCTTACCTCGGATGGGGAGGATCGCCTGATAGCTTCTGTCTCGGGCAGATTTTGCACTGCCGCCGGCGGAATCACCTTCCACAATAAAAATTTCACACTTACTAGGATCCTTAGACTCACAGTTGGCCAATTTGCCGTTTGAGTCAAAAGAAAATTTCTGCTTGGTCAGAAGATTGGTCTTTGCCTTCTCTTCAGTCTTACGGATCTTAGCGGCCTTTTCGGCGCATCCGATTACATTTTTCAAAGTCTCCAGATTGCGGTCAAAAAACCGTACGATCTCTTCGCCGGTAACTTTGCTGACCACCTTTGCGGCATCCTGATTATCCAGCTTGGTCTTGGTCTGTCCTTCAAATCTGGGATCGGGATGCTTGATGGAAACCACAGCGGTCATACCGTTACGCACGTCGGCACCGGTAAAGTTTGCATCCTTCTCTTTTAAAATATTCAGCTCTCTGGCATAATTATTGACCACATTGGTGAAGATGCTCTTAAATCCGGTGAGATGTGTGCCGCCCTCAGAGTTATAAATATTATTACAGAAACCAAGAACGTTTTCATGGAATTCATTTACATACTGAAATGCCACTTCCACGGAGATACCATCACTCTCTCCGCTGAAATAGATCACATCATGAACGGCTTCTTTTGACTTATTCATGTCCTTGATAAAGCCGATAATTCCTTCGGGTTCATGAAAGGTAACGCTCTCCGGACTTTCTGACCGCTTGTCTTCAAAAATGATCGTCAGGTTCGGATTCAGATAAGCGGTCTCATGAAGCCTGCTCTTTACCTCATCCTCTTTAAATCTGGTCTTATCAAAAATAGTATCATCGGGAAGAAAATTGATGGTGGTACCGGTCTCTTTTGTCCTTCCTACAACGGGAAGAAGCCCGTCCACAAGTTCTATCACGGGATTGCCGCGCTCATATTTATCTTCATAAATGCATCCGCCGCTCTTGACCCGAACGGTCAAACTAGTGGAAAGTGCATTTACAACGGAGGAACCCACGCCGTGAAGACCGCCGCTTGTCTTATATGCATTATTGTCAAATTTTCCTCCGGCATGTAACGTAGTAAAAACAAGACGCTCTGCGCTGATGCCTTTTTCGTGCATACCAACGGGAATACCTCGGCCGTTATCGCTGACAGTGGCTGATCCGTCCGCCTCCAGTGTCACTTTGATCTCGCTGCAAAAACCCGCCAGATGCTCGTCCACAGAGTTATCTACAATCTCGTAGATCAAATGATTCAGGCCCTTGGTAGACACACTGCCGATATACATACCGGGACGCTTTCTGACTGCCTCAAGCCCTTCTAAGACAGTGATACTGGAAGCATCGTAGTTACTTGTATTCGCCATTTCAAAACCTTACCTTCCTTCACAAATTACCAATGATAACACAATATCCCAATCTGTGCGTATCTTGTAATATTATACACCATATATAGTGGTAAAGTCAAAAGAAATTACTAAAACTGGTAATTTTTGCCGAAAATGCAAAAAGAATCCGTAACAGCCGGATTCTTAAAGACATGTTTAAAATTCAGATACTCCGAAAGTCGACGGAATTTGAGGATACTTCATTCAGATATCTGCGAAGATACTGATGTTTCTTATCCGAAAGATTCGGATCCTCAGAAAGAAGCTGACCTGCCGCATCCGCTGCTTCCTTGAGAAGTGCTGCATCTGTATAGATATCGCCAATACGAAATGCGAAATCACCGCTCTGTCGGATACCGAAAATATCACCGGGGCCTCTGAGTTTTAAATCCTCGGATGCAATAAAGAAGCCGTCATTGGAATGATTTAATATTTCCAGCCGCTTCATTGTATCGGGTTTCTCGCTTGCACTCACAAATATGCAGTAGCTCTGATGTTTGCCTCTGCCGACTCTCCCACGCAGCTGGTGAAGCTGAGCAAGACCGAAACGCTCTGCATTTTCTACCATCATTACCGTGGCATTGGGAACATTGATTCCAACTTCTATCACAGTTGTTGATACTAAAATTTGAATTTTTCCGGCAGAAAAGTCTTCCATGATACGGTTCTTCTCAGAAGGCTTCATTTTACCGTGTAGTGGCTCTATCACAATATTCTCCGGTAAAGCAGCTTTCAGCTTACAGGTATATTCCATGACATTCTCAGTTTCTTCAAGCTCTCCCTCTTCCACCATGGGACAGATCACATATATCTGACGTCCCAGAGTTATCTGTCCCTCAATAAATTTGTAGGCCTTGGGACGGTAAGATGTATTTACCACGCAGTTCTTGATGGGAAGCCTGTCTGCCGGCAACTCATCAATCACGGAAATATTCAGGTCGCCGTAAAGAATGATAGCCAGTGTTCTGGGGATCGGAGTCGCACTCATAACAAGTACATGGGGTGTCATTCCTTTATCCGCAAGCTTTTCTCTCTGACGCACCCCAAAACGGTGCTGTTCGTCTGTAATAACAAGTGCCAAAGAACGGTATATCACTTTCTCCTGTATCAGAGCATGAGTGCCTATGATAAGATTTGCCTCTCCACTTTCAATCTGTGCATATGCAGCTTTCTTTTGAGCGGGTGTCATGGAACCAACCAACAGTATTGGGCGAAATGGCAGCTCATAATCTCTGATATAGCCGCAAATTGTTTCATAATGCTGTGTGGCCAGCACTTCCGTAGGCGCCATCATGGCACCCTGATAGCCGTTGCAGACACACTTTAAGAGCGCAAGCACAGCAACAATGGTCTTGCCGGATCCGACATCGCCCTGTATAAGACGGTTCATACAGTAAGGACCCGACAGATCTTCGCTAATCTCCTGCCAGACTTTCTGTTGTGCATTTGTCAGATCGAAAGGCATTTTTTGCAGAAATTCGATTACCGGATCAGCATTCTCTAAAACAAAAGTATTTGGGGGATTGGAATGACTGTCTTTATTTATCTGCAACAGGAGTAAAAACGTGAAGAACTCATCAAATACAAGCCTTCTCCTGGCAAGAAGCATGGTATCATAATCAGTGGGAAAATGGATCTGACAGACCGCTTCTTTATAAGTCATCAGCCTGTATTTGCTCCTGAAATCTTCCGGATACAGTTCTACCGCAAAATCATAGCATTCCAGTGCCTGTCTCACAGCTTTTTGAACGCTCTGGTTGCTGAGACCTTTTGTCAATGCATACCGGGGCTGTATTGACTGCATCTGTCTCTCATATTCCTCCCGGGAATACATCCGTGGCTGTTCCATGATCTTTTGATTACCCCTTGTCTGAACAAGACCTCGAAAAATGTAAAAAGCGCCGCTCTTTAAATGATTTTTCATAAAGGGCATATTGAAAAAGGTAAGCTGCATTCCGCCGGAAGCATCTCTTACCGTAACATTTAACAGATTCAGGCTTCGGATACGTCTCAGGTTAGGTATCCCGACGACACATACGTTTACAGTGCAAATCTCACCGGCAACTGCATCGCTGATCATAACAGGAGCACCAAAGGTCTCATAATCTCTGGGAAAATGTTTCAACAGGTCTTTTACTGTATAGATATCAAGCTTCTGAAAAAGTTTCTGGGTTTTCTCGCCAACACCTTTCACTTCAATGATCGGAGTATGATCTTTCACAATATCACCTCTCTTTAAATAGGACTTAGAGCAAAGAGTCCGCAAGCGGACTCTCGCGCCGAGCGAGGTCGCGAAAGCGACATTTACCATGTACGCGCGAGTGCGCATCCTCACGGAGTGTTTTTGCATTATAGGAAAGCCTTTCACAACTTAGTGTGACAAGGACTTTCCTATAATGTTAAAAACAGGACCGGCGGCAAGTCCGTCAGTCCTGCATAGATAGCATATTATTCTACGCTGATCACATAATAGTAGATAGGCTGGCCGCCAAACTGAAGTTCCACATCACAGGAAGGATAAGCAGCTTCAATATCCTCAAGCAGCTTCTCAGCGTCTTCTTCAGACACATCTGCACCATAGTAAATACTGATCAGCTCAGTGTCCTCGTCAACCATGGAAGCAACCATTTCTTCGGTCACAAACAGCATGTCTGTGCCAACGGATAAGATTCCCTTGTCACCGATTCCCATGAAGTCTCCATGTTTGATCTCCTTATCTTCTATAACAGTGTCACGAACGGCATATGTCACCTGTCCGGTCTTGACATTGCTGATCTCCTCAAGCATGGTCTCCTCATTTTCATCAACGGAGAGCTCAGGTACATAATTGATCACAGCTGTGATACCCTGAGGAATCGTTTTAGAAGGGATAACAAGAAGATTCTTATCTGTCATCAGCTCGGCAGCCTGATTGGCTGCAAGAATGATATTTTTATTGTTGGGCAATACAAAGATCGTTTCCGCATTTACCTTGTCGACAGCATCCAAAATATCAGCTGTACTGGGGTTCATGGTCTGTCCGCCCTCAATGATATGATCTACACCGAGGCTTTTAAATATCTCGTTGAGACCTTCTCCGATAGACACGGCAATAAATCCTACGGGCTTAGGGGGCTCATGTGACATTTCCACCTGCTCTGCGGATACAGCACTTTCGGCTGTCAGTTCTCCCGACGCCTGCTTTTCTGACATTTTGAACAGCTTTTCCTGATGCTCCAGTCTCATATTGTCAATCTTAAGATTAGAAAGTGCACCATACTTCAATGCCTTCTGGATAGCCAGACCGGGATCATTGGTATGTACGTGCACTTTGACAACATCATCGTCTGCCACACATACGATCGAGTCTCCGATAGATTCAAGATAAGCCTTGAAATCCATTTCCTGTTTGATATTAAAGGTTCTGTTTAACAAAATAATAAACTCAGTACAATATCCGAACTTGATATCAGCTTCAGCCTGCGCATTGAAGGATTGACTTGCTGACGCAGAAGCAGATCCCTCGCTGCTCTGGGCATTCACGGAAAAATCGATCTCCTTACCGAGATAGGCATCAAAAGCTCCGCTCAATACCTCTACAAGACCCTGTCCACCGGAATCCACCACACCGGCCTGCTTCAGAACAGGCAGCATTTCAGGTGTCTGGCTCAGCACATAACGTGAATGTTCAATCACATCGGAGAGAAATGCTTCCAGATTATCTGCACCTTTGTCAGAAAGCTCTCTGGCCTTCTCAGCGCCACCCTTGGCAACGGTAAGGATTGTTCCCTCCTTAGGTTTCATAACAGCCTTATATGCAGTCTCTACCGCCTTTTCAAAGGCATCTGCAAGAACAGGTATGGTAATATTCTGCTCATCCTTTATACCTCTGGTAAAGCCACGGAACAGCTGTGACAGGATAACGCCGGAATTACCCCGGGCACCACGCAGAGAACCGCTGGAAATCGCCTTACAGAGAGATTCCATGTTCACCGCATCCCCAAGAGCACTGACCTCTCTTGCAGCCGACATGATAGTCATAGTCATATTGGTTCCTGTATCACCGTCCGGAACGGGGAATACATTCAGTTCATTAATCCATTCTTTCTTGGATTCCAGATTCTTTGCACCGGCTAAGAACATCTTTGCAAGCATCTTAGCGTCGATTGTATTTAAAGCCACAGTAAATCCTCCTTAATCAATCACTCTAACACCTTCCACAAAGATGTTGATCTTATCGATTTCCATGCCGGTAAATTCTTCTACCTTGTATTTTACATTGCTGATAAGATTGTCGGAAACAGCCAGTATGCTGACGCCGTAAGCAACGATCACATGAAAATCAAGTGTAAGTTTATTATTATTCAGTGAGACATTGATCCCTCTGGTGATGCTCTCCTTCTTCAGAAGACGCACAATGCCGTCCTTCACATTAATACCGGCCATACCTACGATGCCGAAGCATTCTACCGCTACACTTCCTGCATATTGGGCGATCACTTCGTTGTCTATGATAATACTTCCCATGTGGGTATTCATAGAAGAGCCTTTCATTCCTGTACCTCCTGATTTTGTTTCTTATGACATACTATAGTACATTATACATTGTTTCCCGAAAAAAATAAACCATAAAATTAAAAAATCCAAAAAAACAAATATTGGGGCTTGCTTTTCTTGGATTTTTCTGTTATCATATCAATGTTGCGAGAATATCTCGCGTTATTCGATGTAGATTAAGCGTGAATCGCAGACGTTGAGGAGGTGTCAAGATGGCTAAATGTGATATTTGTGGTAAGGGCGTTCATTTCGGTAATAACGTAAGCCATTCTCATAGAAGAACTAACGCAATTTGGAATTCCAATGTTAAGAGCGTTAAGTGCAAGGTTAACGGCGCTGCTAAAAGAATGCATGTTTGCACCAGCTGCTTAAAGTCCGGTAAAGTAGAAAGAGCTTAATTGCAGTATTTGCGAAATAGTTAAGACTGTCATCCCAAAAAGATTGACAGTCTTTTTTCGTACCATTTTCTATTCTGCTTCAATCCATCACATAACAGCAATATCCCATAAGTAGTAACAGGGCTATCATAAGAAGGATTGCCAGCCTGTTGACGATCAGAAGGACAAGCAGCATCCCAATGGCTGTAAAGAAAGCCAAAAGACCGACCAGCTTCCTCGGACACATATACACGCTCCTCCTTTGCAGAAACCTCTACACAATATTTTATGGGGAAGCACTTTCATATGTGCCGAAAATCGCAAATTAAAGATCATTTATCCCCATCGGGAAATGCTGCATCTACCGCCTCTTTGTCCGACAATGAGCTTTCATCTTTTTTAGAGGTAAATCTGTCTACCAGATCAGGGATCATATCAAGAATCTTTGTCATAGTATCCTGATTCTTGATATTTACCAGTCTGGTCGTGCCGTTTTTAATCACAAGTACCGCGCTGGGCGTCATTTTTCCGCCAAGTCCGCCTGCTCCCGATGCAGAGCCTTTCTGTGAATTGTTACCTGCTCCTGCGCCGACACCGAAACTGATATCAACCAGCGGAAGTATGATCGTGTCCCCAAGCTGAACCGGCTGACCTACTACCGTCTTGGCGGAAAGCACCGTATCCATACCTTTTAACAGGGAATCTACCACACCCTGAAAATGATTCTCTTTCTCTGCCATATTTAGACCTCCCTCTTAAATTTCCTGCTAAAGGAATGAAGCTTTTTATCAATTGCGACTTTTAAAGCATTGTATAGGATAACCCCGCCGATCATTCGGCCTTTTACGGTCAATTGTCCTCTTAAAACCTTGTCTTCAAAATCCGGTGTTACTATCAGATTCTTCCCCAATCGAGGGGAAAGCATACCATACAATGCCATACATAATCCGGTTGTATCCGGCGAACCGGTACCGATATGGATACTGCCGTTGATTCTTCTCGGACGAATATTTCTCAAGATACTTCCCGACCTTGAAAAAATATGAGTAAACAGAAGTCCTGTTTCCTCCTCGCGAAGAAGTTCCCAATAATACTTTACCGTTGAAACAGCACTTTTTATCTTAGCAATAATATCCCGGATCTTACTGCGCATGCGGGCAAATATACCACGGATCCTTTCTGTGATACGCAACTTTGTATCATGGGTTGTCTCCGCATCTGAATTGACTTCGCTTTGAAACGAAGCAGTTTCCCTGCAGTGATCACGGTCAACAGAATCATCTCGTTCCATGTGTTTCCCATGTTGAGATTTATCTTTTCGTTTCTTCGCGGATTTCTCGGTCTTCTTTGACATTTCTTTTGATTCTTTGCCGGAATCATATACTCTGATGCCGAACAGCTTTGCAGTCACCGTTCCCGGTGTCGGATAACAGTACCTGACAGTCAGTATACCCAGCAGCCAGTATGCTTTAAACCGGGCAACATGTTTATCTTCACTGCACTCCCACTTCAGTCTGTAAGAAACCGGCCAGACCAGTAAAAGTAATATCAGTACGATCACCAGTATCAGTAAACCGAGAAGAAACCAACCCGTTATGGATAATATTTGTAACAAGATATCTAACATGACAAATACTCCCTGAGCAAACAGTCTCCTCTGGCATCCAGGCACTCCTGAACGATCCTTTGGATCATATCGACTGCCTCAGTATAGCTTCGCGCGATACCGATAACGGTCATGGAATGCTGTCTGTAATATGGCTGAGCAAGCTGTCTGCTGTGAAAAAATTCAAGCTGATCCTGTTGATTGATTGCAGGTATGATCAGATACACATCACTGAGGAGTATATTTTTGTCCAACTGTTGTTTGATCCTTGCAAGATCATATTCGGTTATCGTATCACTGTGGTACAGCTTATGATGATAATTCAGCGATAACGCCATCCGTACCTCCTCTCACCGAATAAAGAAAAGCTGCCGCTAACCATAAGCAGCAGCTTTTCAAAGTTGCATCTTAGAAATATTTCCGGTTGCCCCAGAGATTATTTTTCTTGAGCTCCAGATATTCGTTATAAGCCTTCTCCAAAATCTGCTTCTCATTGGAAAATTTCAACAGATGGTAGGCTTCATGATATTTGTAGAATCCGGAATCTACAAAGAACTCTTCTCTTTGTGGTTTGCTGTAATAACTGTCCGCCATCATCAGATACCAGTGAACTTCTTTTGCAACAGTGTCATCCGGAACAGAAAAAGAATATTCACTCTTACCGATGTACTTGATAATGGAAGCCTTGGCGCCTGATTCCTCCAGGACTTCCCGCAGAGCGGTGTCTTTATACTCTTCTCCCTGCTCAACGGTACCTTTGGGAAGTACCCACCCTTCATACTTGTTCTTATAATTCTTGTACAAGAGAAGGATCTTCCCACGAAAAATTACCACACCACCACAGCTTGTTGCTTCTATCATTGCAATCCCTCCTGTCGGTGTGTCATGATTGACTCACTACAAGTATAGTCCAATTTGTCCTGCAGTGCAACAGTTTTTCATGATTTTTTTATTCCACTCCACGCTTCTCGTGCCCTGTAGTGTATTCCGTAAGCGGCATCACAGCATGCAGTCCCTTTGACAGATCAATGTAATATCTGATTATTTCAGTCGTCTGTTCCCTGTTTTCCACAGTAAAATCGAGTCGGATATGGGCTGTTCCTGACCATTTGACAAGATCAGAAGAAAGCGCAAGCGGAACACTGTTATAGATAATGTTCATACAGTGTGTACAATTGATCTCAACAGGAAATTTCTTACGGTAACGATCGGTAAGACAGACAATCGTATCCGCTTTATGACAACCAAAACAGGTTCGAGCAACACAATTGGCAGTTATCATCATTGGCAGTCTGCCGTAAACGATCTTTTCGCCGTATCCGGCGGGAGCATCCTGTAAAAGTGCTGTCTGTTCCTTGCCGCTCAATTCCCAAGGCAGACAAAAACTGTCAAGCTTATCCTGCCAATAACTCAATGTTTCTCTGTTCCAGATATAAAAGCCGGCATCCGCGCAGATTTTTCCCTGATATTTTGTCTCTCGTAAATAAGCGTACCCTTCCAGAGACCGAACCATACATCCGCTCAGTAATTGTCCTGTTTCTGAAAGAACCCTGCTCAACCGTTTAAGATAGGTAGTGTCTCGGTCTCGCAGAATGTACGGAAGTACGGCAAAAATTTCTGTCATACCTCTGATTGCCGACAACAGCTGATCCGTATTCTCAGCATGTCTTCCCAGAAGAAGATCTGCATCAATATAAAGTCTTCTGCAGGATAGCGTTCCTGATTTAAGCTCTTCGCTAACCGCAAAAAGCTGATCCGGATTACGAACACTCACGGTCAGATTCCCAGCATTGTTCTCACAGTCTTTTCGTGTGCCTGAAACGGTATCATTAATGATTTCATGATCAAGATCCTGTTTTGGCGCTCTTCTGCCCTCACACAATCCAAAACTACTGATCAGTTCATTCTCCAAATCATGAATTGCTTGTCTCCTGAGCTCATTGATCTGCTTTAGCGGATAAAATGCATTATCATCGAGCTGTATGTGAACGGCTCCTGCACAAAAGGTTGTGTCACCGAGCTTCTTTAACTGCTTTTCTATATTGTCATGAGAGATCGGGTGCTTACTGGCAGGAACAACAATATCCCCTGTAACGGTTACGGAATAACCTTCGCAGACTGCCGTGATACAAGCCGGCCGAGAAACAGAGAATGAAACATAAAAATCTACTTCTCTTAGAGACTTTTTCTCGATATATTCCCTGCGGATCTGCCCAAGAAGATTCTCATCACTTCCGCTGTAGGCAGGATTTTGCAATGTGACCATCTCTGCACCATTATGCTTATGATAATATCCGTCGTGACGCTGGCTTCTGATATAAAGACCGGACAGCATCTCCAATTCTTCCGGGAAAACCTTAAAACATTTGGGATCCTCATAATACCGGTCGATCACCTTTCGGTAAACAGCCGTGACACCAGCTGCATATTCCGGTTTCTTCATACGTCCTTCAATCTTAAAGGAATCAATGCCGGCCTTGATCAATTCCGGGACATGTTCGACAGTGCACATATCCTTCAGACTTAAAGGATAAGCCTCCTTGCTCTGTTTATTATCCAGTGAAACAGAATAAGAAAGACGGCATGGCTGCGCACAGCGTCCTCTGTTACCGCTTCTTCCACCTAATACGCTGCTGAACAGACACTGACCAGAATAACAGTAACACATGGCGCCGTGAATAAAAGTTTCTATTTCAAGCCCGGTCGCTTTTTTGATACGGATAATCTCCTGCAGGCTTAGCTCCCTGGCAGGAACGATGCGGGTTGCACCTAATTCTTTCAGGTATGCAGCGGCATAGGGGCCGGTCAAAGTCATCTGTGTGCTTATGTGAAGTTCCATTCCGGGAAAATGTCTCTTCAGATAAAGAAAAACTCCCAGATCCTGTATGATCACACCGTCAAGACCTGCCTCGTAAAAAGGCAAAATATAGTCATAGAGCTGATTCCACTCTTTCTCCTTAACCAGTGTATTGACAGTCAGATAGACTTTTTTACCCCAAACATGGGCATATCTGATACAATGGACAAGTTCTTCTGTTGAAAAATTATCCGCATATGCTCTGGCCCCGAACTTATCACCACCAAGATAGATCGCATCTGCGCCTGCATGAACTGCGCCGTAAAACGCATCCGGACTGCCGGCCGGTGCCAGCAGTTCCACTTTCCTGTCTCCCATTAGAATACCTCTATTATAAAGGCTGCCCGGTGACCGGACAGCCCTGTTAACTTATTATCTGTAATTACTGTTTCCGGAACCCTTCATGGCATTCTCAAGCCGGATCTGGCAGGAGATCAACTCGTGCTTCAGATCATACAGTTCCTTCTCCCTGGCCTGCAGCTCCTCTTCCAGGAGCGAGATCTGCTTCTTGGCCTTAAAATAATCGTCAGTGATATTTAACTGCAAAAGTACATTCTGCGTATCCAGAGACTGCCTGCGGAAGCTGTCTAATTTACCGTATTCATTCATCTTATTATTGATGTAGGAAGCAACCCTCTGTAAGTATTCTTCACTCTCATATCCGCAAAGGGTATAAACCTTTCCGCCTATGATCACTTCAGTATCTGTTTTGGAAGACATAATAGTACTCCTCTCTTACGGTACAAATAAAACGAAACAGCATATTACTTTACAATATTATATCCCAGTTAAAGGACTGTGGCAAGTATAATTTTAAGGAAAAACACAATTCTTAACATTCCCGGGAAGCCCCCTCTATACCCAGATGGGCATACGCCAGATCAGTGGTGACTCTTCCTCGCGGTGTCCTGTTGATCAGGCCGTTTTTGATCAGATATGGTTCATAAACATCCTCAATGGTGCCGGAATCTTCACCCACCGCGGCGGCGAGGGTATCAAGCCCTACCGGTCCGCCACCGAACTTTTGTATCATGGTGGTCAGGAGATTACGGTCTATCCTGTCAAGACCAAGTTTATCCACATCCATCAGGTCAAGGGCTATCTTTGCCACCTGCTCCGTTATAACACCGTCATATTTCACCTGAGCAAAGTCACGTACTCTCTTTAAGATGCGATTGGCAAGTCTGGGAGTGCCGCGGCTGCGTCTTGCCATCTCCAAAGCGCCCTTCTCATCCACTTCAACGTTGAGTACTTTTGCAGAATGCAAAATGATCTGCATCAACTCCTGTGTTGAATAAAATTCCAAATGGTGGATCATACCGAATCTGTCTCTCAGGGGTGCCGTGAGCAAACCGGCTCTGGTTGTAGCACCTACAAGCGTGAATCTGGGCAGATCAAGTCTTACCGATCTTGCAGTGGGACCTTTGCCGATCATCACATCAATGCAATAATCCTCCATGGCAGGGTACAGTACCTCTTCCACCTGCCGATTCAGTCTGTGTATCTCATCAACAAACAACAGATCGCCTTCCTCCAGCCCGTTCAGTATCGCTGCCATTTCGCCCGGTTTTTCAATGGCAGGTCCGCTGGTTACTTTCAAATGAACCCCCATCTCATTGGCGATAATGCCTGCAAGAGTAGTCTTACCGAGGCCCGGTGGCCCGTAAAACAGCACATGATCCAGTGCATCTTTTCGCAGGCGTGCAGCCTCAATATAGATCTTCAGATTTTCTTTGATCTTCGATTGACCGATATAGTCATCAAGACACTGGGGACGCAGGGAACCTTCAATTCTCACATCCTCCTCTGTGACGTTTGTCTCAATCATTCTTCTCGACATGGCAAATACAATCCTTACACGAAAATTACTTAAAACAGTTTCTTAAGAGCTGCCTTTAAAATCATACCGGAGTCCATATTCTCAATCCCCCCGATGGAATTTACAGCTTTCATACTCTCGCTCTGTCCGTATCCAAGTGATACCAGTGCTTCGACCGCCTCTCTTTTCTGCTCGGTGTCAGCTGATACCGGAGCACTCCCGGATGTGACCGTTCTGCTTCCCGAAAACGTATCTTCTATTGAGATCTTACCCTTTAATTCCAGGATCAGACGTTCTGCAGTTTTCTTGCCGACACCGGGAGCCTTTGAAATAGCCTTGGCATCTCCGGAAATAATGGCAAAGCGCAGGGTGTCCGTATCGATCACAGACAAAATCGCCTGAGCTCCTTTCGGTCCGATACCGCTGACAGTGATACACAGCTGAAACATTTCCAGCTCATCTCGCGTCAAAAAACCATACAACTGAAAGGCATCTTCCTTTACCAGGGTGTATGTGTACAACTTGACAATCTCCCCCATGCCGGGAAGTCGCCCGGCTGTATCCGCTGAAATCTTAACATTATACCCTATATCATGAACATCAACCACTACATTATCAGTGGTAATGTCTTCTACGATTCCTTTGATATACCCGATCATACCTTAACCATCTACTCTGAAAAGAGCTTGTCCTCTCCTGATACTCTGATTCCATCATACCAGAACAAATGTTTTTCTGCAACTATTTATTTGATTTTAACAGCTTTCTGTAGATCACAATGAAACAGATCAGATGCGCTGCAAAAGTAACAGTCCAACTGATTGGATATGACCAATATAAACACTCTAACGTATTGATTTTCCGGAAAATGGTGGCAATCCATATGATCCTGAATAAACATGCCCCGGTCAGTGATACGAACATTGGCATAACGGAATAGCCGAGACCGCGAAGGGAGCCTACGATTACATCCATCATACCGCAGAGAAAATATCCGGTGCATATGATACTCATTCGAAGGGTTGCCACCTGCATTGCCTCAGCGCTGTCAGTGTACAATAAAAGCAGCTTATCCGAGAACAGGTACATCAGATTGCCGAAAACGGCTCCTACTGCGATCACTGAAATTTCACAGATCAACAGGATCTTTCCTATCCTCTTATATTTCATGGCACCGAGATTTTGACCTGTGAAGCTGATGGCTGTCTGATAGAGTGCATTCATGGCAGTATAGATAAAGCCTTCCAGATTTGCTGATGCCGTATTGCCGGCCATGGCAACTGAACCGAAGGAATTGATAGATGACTGTATCAGAACATTGGAAATGGAGAACAATGCCCCTTGCAGACCTGCCGGAACACCTATCTGAACCATCTTTAGGAGCTTGTCAGGATAAATCCGCAAAGCTTTTAAATCAAGCTTATAGTCGCTGTCTGTTTTTATCAGGCAACGAAGAACAAGCACTGCGGATACGATCTGAGAAATCACCGTAGCAAGGGCAACTCCTGCCACGCTCATATGAAATACAATCACAAACAACAGATTCAGAGCCACATTGATCACACCGGCAAGCAACAAATAGTACAGCGGTCTTTTGGTGTCTCCCACCGCACGCAAAACAGCGGAACCGAAGTTATAGAGCATCATTACCGGCATGCCGCAGAAATAAATTCTCATATAAAGGACAGACATATGGATGACATCATCAGGGGTACCCATCAGTCTGAGCGCCGGTTCAGCCAGGATACATCCAACTACAACAAGAATGATACCGCTCACCAGAGCCGTTGCGATCGCAGTATGAACAACCTCACTGAGATCTTTTTTGTGCCCGGCACCAAAGAATCTGGCAACCAGAACGTTGGCACCTACGGATAAGCCTATAAATACATTTATCAGCAGATTAATGAGGGATCCCGTATTTCCAACTGCCGCAAGCGCACTGTCGCCGGCAAATTTACCAACCACAATCATATCCGCGGCATTAAATAAAAGCTGTAAAACACCTGACAGCATCAGCGGAACGGCATAAACGATCATCTTCCCTAAGAGGGGACCGTTGCACATATCGATCTCATACTTATTCTTATTGACTGTATTCAATTTTGCCATAACAGAAAAAGCCTCCTCTCATGTACCTTATAACATCATAGTACAATCAAGCAGGCTTTTCAATAGCAATATTTTATTTCTGGCTGTTGATGTAAGGGATCAATCCGCCCTCTGCAATGATCTTCTGCATAAATTCAGGGAAAGGCTGACCTTTAAATTCAGTTCCTTTTGTGCGGTTATAGATCACACCGGAATCAAAATCAACTTCCACTTCATCTCCTGCATCAATGCCCTTGGAGGCTTCTTCGCATTCAATAATGGGGAGACCTATGTTAATGGCATTGCGGTAAAAGATACGGGCAAATGTCTCAGCGATCACACAGCTGACACCGGCGGCTTTGATGGCGATAGGTGCATGCTCTCTGGAAGAACCGCATCCAAAGTTCTTCTCAGCAACGATGATATCACCCTTTTTAACATTTTTCACGAATTCCTTGTCAATATCCTCCATACAATGGGTTGCAAGTTCGGCAGGATCGGAAGAATTCAGATATCTCGCAGGGATGATAACATCCGTATCTACATTGTCTCCATATTTAAAAACAGTACCTTTAGCGTTCATAATATTTTCCTCTCTTGACTTATATTACATTCCCAGTTCATAAGGGCTTGAGATCTTACCGGTGATGGCGCTTGCCGCAGCAACGGCAGGGCTTGCCAGATAGATCTCACTGTTAATGTGACCCATACGTCCTACGAAGTTGCGGTTGGTGGTGGAAACACATTTCTCGCCATCTGCCAAAACACCCATATAACCGCCGAGGCAGGGACCGCAGGTGGGAGTACTGACGATGGCACCGGCTTCAATAAAGGTACGAAGAAGACCTTCTTCCATTGCCTGCAGATAGATTGCCTGAGTGGCAGGGATCACGATGCAGCGCATGCCGTCAGCGATATGATTTCCCTTTAATATTCTGGCCGCAATGCGAAGATCGTCCAGTCTTCCGTTGGTACAGGAACCGATCACAACCTGATCAATTGCAATATCGGTACCGATCTCGTCAATGGTGTGTGTATTCTCCGGTAAATGAGGGAATGCAACCGTCGGGCGAAGTGCGGAAAGATCAATGGTATACTCTTCATCGTACACTGCATCCTCATCTGCTTCAAATATCTTGTATGCTCTGGAAGAATGTTCCTTCATGTATTCCTCTGCAAGAGCATCTACGGGGAAGATTCCATTCTTACCGCCGGCTTCGATGGCCATATTGGCAATGGTGAATCGGTCATCCATGGTAAGATTGGCAATTCCATCTCCCACAAATTCCATAGATTTGTACAAAGCACCGTCAACGCCGATCATGCCGATGATATGTAAGATAACATCTTTACCGCTCACCCATTTGTCGGGCTTACCCACGATATTGAACTTAATAGCGCTGGGGACCTTAAACCAGGCTTTGCCGGTAGCCATTCCGGCAGCCATATCAGTGCTTCCGACACCTGTGGAAAATGCACCCAGTGCACCGTAAGTACAGGTATGGGAGTCGGCACCGATGATCACATCACCCGCTACAGTCAGACCTTTCTCCGGAAGGAGCGCATGCTCGATTCCCATCTGTCCCACTTCAAAATAGTTAGTGATCTCGTTGCGGCGAGCAAACTCTCTTACACATTTACAGTGTTCGGCAGACTTAATATCCTTATTCGGTACAAAATGATCCGGAACTAATGCAATCTTGTCCTTATGAAATACACCGTCTACATTCATCTTCTCCATCTCTTTGATGGCAACAGGGCTTGTGATATCATTGCCCAGAACCAGATCAAGATTGGCTTCGATGTGCTGTCCGGCTTCCACTTTCTCAAGACCTGCAGCGGCTGCCAGAATCTTTTGTGTCATTGTCATTCCCATATTACTTTCCTCCTGAAAATACTTAACTTAACTTTATCATACCATAATCATCTCACTGTTTCCAATAGTATAAATTCATGCTTGCAATAACTTGTGGTTATGGTATAAAATACATATAAAATTTTAAGTTATGAGGTGTTTATGTTTCAGTCACTCAATCAGTATTATATTTTTTACACCGTTGCACAGTGTAATAGCTTCTCTCAGGCAGCAAAACAGTTATATATCACTCAGCCTGCCGTAAGCAAGGCCGTCTCTAAACTGGAATCAGAGCTCAACGCTCCGCTGTTTTACAGAACCGGTAAAGGCGTCTCATTGACGGAAGCGGGAGAAATTCTGCAGAGACAGCTGGATACGGCATTTCGGGCTATCGAAAACGGCGAGGAACTGATCAGAAATAATGATCTGAATGTAAGCGGCCGCCTTTCCGTGGGCGTCAGCACTACCCTGTGCAAATATGTACTTTTACCTTATCTTCGCATCTTTACTGCAGAAAATCCGCATGTTAAATTAAGCATTTCCTGTCAGTCATCGTACGAAACCATTGAGGCTTTAAAGAAAGGTACGATAGACATCGGTCTGGTCAGCGAGACAGACCGTCTTGACGGGCTGGAATTTCAACCGTTGCAGAAGATTTCCGATGTATTCGTATGCACCGCACAATATCTGGACAGCCTAAAAAAACAAAAGAATGCAGGCAATGATATTTTTGAAAATGCCACTCTGCTTTTATTGGATAGAAGTAATGTAACACGTCAATATATGGACCGATATATGCTGTTTAATCAGATTCGAAGTGCGCAGACAATCGAAGTATCAACAATGGACCTTCTCATCGATTTTGCCAAAACCGGGCTTGGCATCGCGTGTGCAATTAAAGAATTTGTCAGAAAGGAATTGGAGACCGGCACTTTGGTGTTGATCGATACCAAAGAACCTATCCCTCCCCGTAATATCGGCTACGCATATGCCAGGAAAACACCTCGCAGTGCCACAGTACAGCGATTTCTGTCCGGACTTATAAATGATTGACTGATATCATTCAAATAAAGGCTGCCGGATCCCTGCCACGGATCCGACAACCTTTTATGATTGAATTAATTATTGATTATTTGTATAAGCTACGATCTCGCCGATGGAAGTCCAGTTGGAGGACTGACTGTTACCGTTTATGGTAAGTCTCACATATCTTCCTTCCACATCAGAAGCAAAATCAATCATATCAAATTCCCATGTCTGAGTGCTCTCTCCGGACACCGGCGCTCCGGTACCTTCCCTGACATCAAAGAAAGTATTTCCGTCATCAGAGACACTGATCACATAGTTGTAGGCTCTTCCGTCAGATCCCTGCCAAAGAACTGCCAAGCCCGAAATATTCTGCTTATACTGCAGATCCAGTGTAATATAGTTGCCTGCTACATTACCTGCCCATTTAGTCATTTTGTTTGCATCAATAACATTCACGGGAATATTTGCCTCCTGAGGAGTGCAGCTTGCCACAGCGCCTACTGCAGGAATTGAAGTCCTTTCTTCAAACGTCAAAGGATGAGGAATCGATGCAAAACTAATGGTATAAATAGTTTTATTGGTTGCATCAGCCGTATCAGTCAATGTGATTGTAGTAACATCATTCAGAGTTGCACCTTTCACAATTTCCACATCAATACTACTGTCATTACAGATTGCAGTAATATCGGGCACCTCAGTCAGCTGTCCTTCCAGATAATAATTTGTGATGTTATAGCCATTCAGATCAACATTGTTACCGCCAATAATCAGAGAGTCAAGTGAAGGAGGCACCGGACGCAGTCCGTCAGGAATTGTCCAGGTAGACATATTTACATTGTAATCAGCAACATCACTGGGATAATTGATACTGTCAGGCGTCATTTTAACAGTGATATTGAGATCACCTGTCACATCCTCAAAGTAAATCTGAAGTCTCTTGACAGTCTCAACGGTATTATAGATTGTTGCATCATTCAAAGGGCTTGCCACATCATAACTCACAACTCCGGGCACATTTGTAATGATGTCCATCGTCATGGATACGCCGTCCTTTGTAAAAGTTACGCTATTTGTTGTAGACGCCTCTGTCTTCTCAATCTCTAAGTCACAGTGTGTCAGCAGGAACCAGTAAACCTCCGAATCGGCATTGTTCATAGTCATCTCGTCCCTGATTACAAGGCTTCTTCTGTTGTCGGTAAACTGCAAACCGCGAAGTAACTTGGTCGCATTCACCCTGTACGCGTCTGTCAGATCCGTCAATACAATCGTTCCCCTGTCTTTTGACTCGAATTTAGTAATCGGGTTAAATGATATGTATTCCTGATCCTGTGCCGTGGTAGGATTGATTACCGGAACGCTGTGAGCTTCTGCTCTCATCCGGAAGATTTGCCAGCGCTGTCCGTTATCTGTCTCATCCCAGTAACCAGCCTGGTTGTAATTATCCTGACCAAGTTCTTCAACCCATCTTACACCGTCACTTTCAAAGACAAAGCTACCGGCATCAAGATGTGCGTGACCCAGATTATTGGTTCCGGCATGGATTGCCGCAAAAGTGGTATTGCCGCTTTCAAAGGTATCATGCATGGAAACAACAGCATTATCCTGATTGTAATAAATCGCATCCAGTTCAATGTCATTGATGTCCCCGGCAGCCTGAGGATCATACCAGAGCAGACAGAGAGCAAGGTGCTCTCCACCGGAGAATTTGCGGTTACACTTCTCCATGGTAACGGTAGATATAGCGTAGTTATCGTATTTCTCCGCAAGATAGAACATTTCCGGGGAATATATTTTGGTTACCATACCGTCACCTATGGTAAATGTGCCGTTATCTCCCTGAAGGTCGATCACATAATCGGCTGTTGTTTCAAGACCTTCAGCCATACCAAGCCTGAAGTCAGTACCAAGTACGCTCTCCAGTGCAGAATGCTCTTTTACCATATAAGTTGTTGCGTAATCCCAATATCCGGGACCTTCATACCACGCTCCGCTTGGTGCATAACGGAACAGATAATTATCGGATGCTCGAACTGCATGCTGAAGGATCCTGAATGCAACCTCAGGATAAACATCCAGCATAGACAGAGCCGCCATTGTCATACCTCCGCTCACAACATTACACCAGTTACTGTCGCCGTAGGAAAGCGCTGACATATAACCGTTACCGGACTGGTACATGATCATGGCATCGTAAAATGCATTGTTATAGATACCCTCTTCCACAATCTGTCTCTGTTCAGGAGTCAGCGCTTCATACAGCCAGTCGTAACCGATTGCTACAGCCGCTGCCATCTCACCTACATCCAGAGCATGGGAAGGATGCCAGTCAGGGAACTCACATACTGCCTGAAGCTCTAAGAATCCTCTTTCTGCATACTTCTGGTCCTGTGTGATCTGATATGCCATACCGTATGCATACATCTTTCCAAGAACCTCACGGCTTACACCGAGAAGTCTGGAACCATCTCTCAGCTCGTAAAATACAGGATCCTTTTCCAATGTGCTGTCAGCTGTATAGATGATCTGCTGTGCCCAGTTATAGATATCGGGATCAGATTTGTCATTATAAATCTGACGGATTCTTGCAAAATCTTCAGCTGTAGCCTGAATACGGGGATGAACCGCCTTCATGGAAGAAGCGTTGTACAACTCTTCAAGATAATCATCAGTAGGCCGCAGGAAGAAAAGATAATCATTCAGAGCCTTCAGCTCGTCTGCATCTTCAGGAAGTGCATATGCAGTGTCTCCTGCAATCACCATTCCGCCGTTATAAACCGTATCATCCGTCACAACAGTCTTACCGAGAACACTCGTAAAGAATTCTTCCACATCCATAGTTACTGCAGTACCTTCCGGCAGATTCACACCCAGTATGGACGCAAGTTCTGAAGTGACAATCATCGTATCTTCGCCCTCTGTCACAGGAACAGTGGGAAGAAACTCTTTCTCACCATTTACAAACACAAGACCGTTTCTCTTATGGACAGCGGTATATCCACTCAGAGAGTTAATGATAGCAGTCTCATCAGGGAATACACTGTCATCTGTCATTGTGATTACCTTTACGATCTCACCAAGATCCTCAAGGGGTTCCATGGAATCATACACTCTGATATTATCTATGCCAAGTTTGAAAGGCAAGGAGAAATCGTTTGTATTGCTATCGTTGCCGAAATCACCGTATCTGGTACGGTGGATACGGTATGCCTGAATCTTCGTATCCGTATCATAAGCTTCATTCAAGGGGCCGGTTGCCATCAGTTCATCATCCAGATAGTAATCAATGGTTCCCTCAAAATAGTCCACTGCAATTGCAAAGGTATACCACTGGTTCAGATTCAGCTGAACGCTCTGATCCGCAAATGTAAAGGTATTGTCTGCCTTCAGAATTGCAACTCCCATAGTCGTTGGGGATGATGCATACAGATTAAACCATGTGCCCAATGCCTCAACTTTGAAGTCGAACTCATATACTACATAATCAGACAAAGAAGTCAGCTGATTCATAGTAATATGGGCTTCACCGATACCTGCAATACCGGGATTTTCAAGCAGAAAATAGGTATTCAGAGCATCTCCTTCGCCTTCTGTTACTCTCTCTCTCCTGTAACCTGTTGTTGCAAACTGAATACCGGCTTCATTACTCTCGAAATCCTGATTCATAAATACTGATGTTCCAAGGAAGGGACCTTCGCCGAAATATCCGTCAACCTGAACCGCCTCAACGGTTACATTCACTTCGATAGAACGTTCTGCATATTCATTGCCGGCATCTTCATCCATATGAACCGCCAATGCAAAATAATCGGTATCTGCCATTTCTGCAAGGGTACCCTGGAGTGATGAAGTGATCGTTCCGGGAAGAATAGTTCCTTTTTTGGCTCCGTCAATTTTTTTAATTGCTTTCCAGCGTTCTACCACATTTAAGTTAGCAGTGGCATCCAAAGCATCCGCCGTAGCGGAACCTGCCTGCACACCGTCAAAAAGTGCATAGTTAAATGTTGGATCATTTTCCTCAAGACCGTTTACATCAATCACGATCTGATATTTGGCAGAAAGCTCTTCCACATTTCTTACTGCAAGATAAAGAATCTGCGTCATACCGGGTGACCAGTATACTTTACTTTCACCATCATCAAAAATACTGCCATTACTTTCTCTCACACTTTCATATCCAGTGCCGTTATATTTCAGGAAATCGATCTTTAACTGACCGCTTTCTATGCTGCCGTCGCCGCTTGTTGTACTTGGAGACCATGCAAGAGTTGTTCCCATCAGCATGGTGAGACACAGTACCATGGAAAGCAGGCAGTATAGCCATTTATATTTTCCATTCATTATTTATTTTCCTCCAATAAAAAGGTTAAAGTGTCTGTACTGTCATTGATTATTTGCGGGTGGCACCATAACTTTGAAGTTATCGATACCAAAGTCAATGTCATTCGTCTGATCTGCCGCAGGAATCTTGGGATAATTGTAGGTGTCCACCTGCATTCTCAGGTATCTGCTGCTTGCAGCCGGAATCGCCATGGCTGTAGTTGTCACGGAAGAAAGCACTCCGTCACCGTAATATTTCATCGTATTATTCTGATAATCGATCTCTACGGCAATCGTATGCCATTCATCATCGGACAGATCCGCCAGAACAACAGGTGTTGAAGCCTCCGCAAAACTTACCGTCACCTTGCTCTGAGAATATTTAAGACCCTTGAATCCAAGACTGGCGAAGCCGCCATCAACAAACTCCTTAATATCAAAGGAATATACAACAACATCCTCTGTGAGAATGTCGTCATAGATTTCATTGAACTGAATCCTGAATGCACCACCAAATGATGTAGGTCTGGTGCCTTCCGTATAAACCCTTTGCATCTCCACAAAATGATTGGAAGATTCTTCACCAATAAAGATCTTGGAACTGCCTCCCTTATATGCGCCCACGCCGGTGGTAGCATTGTAAGCTCCCAATACAAAATTATTTTCGAAGTCATAAACTTTTTTAACTGTATAATCTGCAAAAGGATCAATTACAGGTTCAGGATCGGGTTCTGGCTCCGGATCAGGTTCAGGATCCGGTGTGGGATCTGTTGTTTCAGAGGGCACTCTTAACATGAAATTGTCGATACCGAAGTCGTTATCACCAACTAAATATTCATTGCTAAGCTTAGGATAACCATTTTGATCGATCTGGAATCTCAAAAATCCGTCAGCACTGAATCCGGTACCTGTAAAGCTGCCTTCCACACCTTCCAAAAGTACATGGTCTCCGTAATAACGGATCGTACCTTCAGTGCGATTATACACAACCATTACATTGTGCCATTCATCATCCGAAAGATCAACAAGGGTTACCGGAGTACCGTTCTCTTTAAAGCAAACGGTTACCAGATCGTTGTTAAGCTTCAGACCTGCAATACCAAAGCTTGCAAAAGAATCGTTCACAAATTGTTTGATATCAAATGACAGAACAACGATATCCTCACCTTCTACAGCTGCCGACAATCCATTAAACTGAATCCTCGGTGAAAGAACGCCGCTGATCGTTTCAGGCCTACTGGATTCCGTCCAGATTCTTGTCATTCTGCCGTAATGATTGTCACTCTCTGCAGCTACAGAGATGGTGCCATTGGGTGCATATGCACCAATTCCGGTTATTGCTGCATAATTACCAAATGCAAAACTGTTTTCAAAGTCATAAAGTAATGCCACCGTATAATCTTCAAAAGGATCAGGAACAGCCGGTGCAGGTTCCACATAAGTATCCTGATATGCATTTAAAGTAACTGTTGCTGAAAATGTCTTACCTTGAAAGGAGTTTTCCGCCTCCTCTTTCATATGTATTGCAATTGCAAAATAATCAACATCTTCTGCATCAAGGAATCCCACTGGCGCATTCTGAAAAGTACCGTTTTGTACAGATAAATTCTGAATGCCTTCATGATTTTGGATGGTATCCCAACGATACTGATCTGCATCATTGCGGAGCGCAGCCGCTTCATCCGTACCATCCTGTACCCCCTCAATGATCGCATATTCCAGCACTTCTGACAGCTCGCCGGAAATTGTAATGTCCATTTGATAGTTCATCGGAATCTTGCCTTCATTTCGCACAGCAAGAAAATAAATTCCGGTCTGACCGGGTATCCAACCCGTCTCTGTAAACACTGTTTGGTCAGACTCGGTATAAGTACTGTTTCCTTCTTTGGTCCCGATGTTTTTGTACTCACCGTCAATACTTTTTTCCAAAGAAGCTTTTAGCGAGCCCACATCAATATTCGCATTGACACTGATACTGTCTCTAAACCATGCTAAGGTGGAACCGATCAGCATAGAAAGACAAAGTACAAGTGACACAACGCTTGTGATCAAAGTCTTCTTTGTTCTTTTAGATTGTTTCATCATTCTCCTCCTACACAAGTATAAACTATTGACCCTCGGAGTTATCGCCGGGGCTGACTACGGCTGCTGATACATCTCCGGTCAAGACAATCGCATCACCTGCGGTCACTTCTTCTCCGGCATTCAACGCTTCACGATAACTTCCCCAGTAAGGCTGAATGTTCAACGCAGTAGTACCTGTGCCGGAGAATTCTACTGTCAGCACCATTTCTTCATTTTGGGCAAGAGGGGCAGTATGACACACAACATCCCCTGCCGAAATCACACAAAAACCCTTCGGTGCAGTACCCTCAGCTATTATCCTGATGTCATGCCGCTTACCGTTGTCCACTTCAACTGTAATACCCCCTTCTGTATTGACAGTATGTGTTACCGGAACAAACCCGGCGTCATTACTGCTGACGCTGACCTGTGCGCTGTAAGTAGCTGATTGAATCGTTGCTGTAGGTAGTACGATCCTTTCACTGAACCATGCCCATGTGAAAGAAAATAAGATCACCATACATATGATGATCTTATGAAAAGACGAAAACAGCGTTTTAATTAACGTTCCATTTTTCTTGTTCACTTTCAATATCCTTTCCCTGCATTTTGAGCTGTTCCCTCAGTTCCTGCAGTTCCTGCTGCATTCTCTGAATTTCAGCTCTCTCTTCTTCAAGCTTCTTCTGTTCCTCCGCCAATTTTGCAGCCATCTCAGCTTCCGTCTCAGCTTTATACTGCTTGAAAAGCTTTACACAGTCAGCTAATCTGAGTGCAATCAGGATCAGAAAAGGAACAAGAATCAGCATGATGTATCCCGGGACTGTTTTCAAAAAGTTAAATAATCTTCCGATAACAGGTATCTTCATACGGTACTGTCCGATGATATCACTATAATACACCATGTATTCATCATCTACCCCTGTGGTCGTGCCGTATGTGATAAATCCGGGATTCCCCTTTGCGTCTGTTGTTTTACTGCGGATCTTATGAGTAATGGTCTGCCCGAAGCTGTCCGGATTCTGGGAAATGTAGCTGACAATATCGCCTTCCTTCAAAGTATCAGCATCCACATCCCTGATCAGGATCAGATCACCTGCTTTGAAATCTGTGGCGCTCATGGAGTCGGACAATACTATGTATGCTTTGTATCCGAAGATACTTCTGTCACTCCGGTTAAATGTCGTAACCGACACCACAGTAAACAGTAACATAAATACCGTCACTATTATCAATATCCATGTCAGTATATTCTTTGCCACGTCCCATCCCATTTTCATGCTTCGTCTACCTCCTTATTCAGACCATTTGTTCGCTTGATCCATTTTCTGCACTGTAGTACATTCTGCAACTAATTTTTTCTGCACTAACACTCACTCTTACCCTGTCATTTGCCCGAAACGGATCCATACACCCCAAACAATGCCGGAACAATAATCCATTAGAGCCTGACATTACCCAAGAACCTGAAATTCTCAGGAAGACACGATCACATTATCACTCTTTTATATGTTTTACATTATCACTTGTTACATTATAATACTATAAAGTGAATAAATCAAGTCAAAATTACGGAAATATTCGCTATTTCATTATATACTTTTATCATTTTATTCTATTTTCATAATAAAAGAAAAGTTGCCGGAACCCACCTGTGGATCCGGCAACTTTTGGGACTAATTAGAGTTGTCAATTATTTCTGTATGCAACAATTTCGCCGATTGAGGTCCATTTTACGGAGTTGCAGTTGCTAGTACTCATTTTCTCCGAAACATAAAGAGAGGATATCCCTCTCTATGACTTTGGTCAGTCATAGTTTTGGGACACCCTCTTTTCAATCTCATTTTAGTTGTTGATCAACTTATCTTCTTCATTGTTCCAACTGTACAGCTTACGAACCTCTTCACCAACCTTCTCAGCGGGATGCTCGGAAGCAAGCTTTCTCATAGCCTTGAAGTGAACCTGCTTACCTGCATTGGACATATCGAGCAGGAAGTCTTTTGCGAAGGTACCGTCCTGAATATCGGTCAGGATCTTCTTCATGGCTTTCTTAGTATCCTCAGTGATGATCTTAGGTCCTGTAATATAATCACCATACTCAGCTGTGTTAGAGATTGAGTATCTCATTCCTGCAAAACCTGACTGGTAAATTAAGTCTACGATAAGTTTCATTTCATGTACACATTCGAAGTAAGCGTTTCTTGGATCATATCCAGCTTCTACTAATGTTTCGAAACCAGCCTGCATAAGTGCACAAACACCACCACAAAGAACTGCCTGTTCACCGAAAAGGTCTGTTTCTGTTTCTGTTCTGAATGTTGTTTCAAGAACACCAGCTCTAGCACCACCGATTGCAGCAGCATAAGCGAGAGCTTTATCAAGAGCCTTTCCGCTTGCATCCTGATGAACTGCAACCAGACAAGGAACACCTTTACCTGCCTGATATTCACTTCTTACAGTATGTCCGGGTCCCTTGGG
>JAZRCR010000017.1:0-3317 GCA_045659805.1 Acetatifactor sp. | reverse complement strand
CCATCATGCAGGGGTCTTCTGCAGGAGAGTAGAAGATTTCGTCTGTTTCCGCAGGAACGGTGGTTCCCTCTGCCTGGGCATCCATAAAGGTTCCCATAAAGATGGGCATATTGGTTTCCCTGTCCCAAATCATATAGAGGAAAGGCCGGTTCAGGATCACTTCTTTGATTTCTTCCGGTTCCATGGCTGCCTCCGGTGCCATCTCAACCACCGTAGCTGCGCCGGCACGGGTTCCCTGTTCAGCAACGCTAATGCAGGTCTTGTGCAGCACACGGCTGATGAAAAGATCTTCTCCTGCGTAGGTACCCATGCCGGAGAAATTGGCTTTCTCATCATCAAAGGCATCGGTCATACCCATATTTTTCAGAACCTCACTCATTTCCACATCAAATTCCGTCTGGAACTTGGGCATAGCCGTCAGCACCTCACCTTCCCAGCAGCTGTCCGCCATTCCTGCGAGGAGCTCTCCGGACAAGGTTTCCGCCACTTCCGCCACACTTACGCCCTCATTGGGCAGCAGCGCCGCGAATGCATAGCGGCCGCCCTCATAATTCTTAAAGAATCCGGTATAGAGATTATTCTCTACGTAGGCATTGTATTCTTCCGCATACATCAGCTCTACCGTCTGCTCCCGACCATCTTCTGTTGTAAACACCTGCTCACTTACCTCATACTCGTTGTATGGCATAGCCCACTGGGCCTCAAAAGCCAGGGCATTGACAAGATACATCACCGCTTCCTTGGGAATCTTATCCAGGATGTTCTTCACCATACCATTGGTATTGTCCTCTACGAAGCTGTTAATCTCCCGCAAGGTAGATTCATTAAAAGATGTCATATAAACTCCGGTTTCATACCACTTTTCAAGGGCTTTCAAAAATTCTTCCTTTACGGTAAGCTCTCCATCATCCTTCAAATAAATAGCATTGGCAAGGTGAAGATAATCACCGCTCTTGTCTATGCCATACTTGTACCACGCGTTCAGTGCATCTTTACGCTGGCCCAAGACCGTTTCCATTTGGGCAAGGGTATCTCCCTCTGCTCCGTTAGCAGTCATGGAAAGGGCAGCCAAAACACTGACAGGAGAAATCAGTGTATTCTCATCTTCCTCCATGGTTTCCCGCAGAAGACGGGCACCAAAGTCTGCAACCCTGGCATTTTCCCAAGGCACCGGTTCAATACAAACTTCCGGTGCTGCTACTTCCTTGGATTCTGTCATACCCGCTTTCTCAGTATTTTGTTCCTGTTCTGCCGTATAGGAACTTTCCTGCCCGCTGCAGCCGCTTAACAGTAATGTCAATATCAGCAACAGTGCGATCCACTTTTTCATACTATTCTCCTTTCCGCTTGTTCTTGCGGGTGGATACAGAATCCGCCCTTGTAACAGCTAAAACTTTACGCCTTGTAGGGGAGGGTCTTGACCCTCCCGCACAGATAGCGCCTGCATATTTGTCCGCACCATATGTGGGAATGTAAAACCTGACAGAGGGCTATGATTGTACGTATTCGCCATGGACATATGCGAAAATAGAAATCATGCCGCCGGGAGGGTCAAGACCCTCCCCTACATTTTTAGTGTTGCAGAGTAGTCCGGTCGGTTATGCGCCGCCCGCTATTATTCTTCCGCAATCAGCACATGTGACACATAGAGGATGTTCTGCTCCGGGTCATAGGCACCGTTGGAAATCTCCAGCAGATCACCCTCTGCAACAGCGAGGAATGCTCCTCCATAAGCATCTTCGTCTGCGCCGGGGACCTTGGAAGGATCAACGACCACCGTTACCTGCGTATCCATCTCCATGGGTTCATCGGCCTCTACAACAGCTTCAAATCCGACGCCTTCCAGCACATTTACAACCCGCAATTTTGCATAGGAAACATGGAACAGTTCGCCCGCAGGGGGATCTTCTTCCATCGCAGACTCCGGTGCTGCCTCAGGGGCGGCTTCCGGCATGGGAGGAGCCGCTTCCGGTGCTGCTTCAGGAGCAGCCTCGGGGGCAGCTTCCGGTGCAGCCTCGGGGGCAGAAGATTCAAATAGTCCCATTTTCTCCACAACAAAATAACTGCTAAGCAGGATGCACAAGCAGGCTGCCACGGAAATAATCTTCACCCAGGGAATGCGAATGCCCAAATAGTTGGTCTCTGCCTCAGCAACATAGCGCTCATCCACAAAGCTGAGGGCGTGAAATAATTCCTGACCGGTCATACCGTAATCCCCTCCTTTTCCAAGAATGCATGGAGCTTTGCTCGAGTCCGGTGAAGCTGGGTTTTGACCTTACTCTCAGAGATGCCAAAGCGATCCGCGATCTCGTAGATGGTATCCAGATACCAATAGCGGCGCATGAAGATCACCCGGTTTTCATAGGAAAGGGTTTCCAAAAACCGGTTGAGAATCTCGCCCAGTTCCTCCCCCTCCAGCCTGCGCTCATGCTGGGGATCCGGGATGCAGGCCTCCATCTCCTGGGTCAGGGCCACCACTTCGCCCTTCCGTTTCGCTGCGCTCTTCCAGTCCAGCACTCCCAGGGCAAAATTCCGGCAGATTTTGCCGATATAGGCAAAGAAATGCTCCGGACGCTTGGGCGGGATGGTATCCCAGGTTTTCAGGTATGTATCGTTGACGCACTCCTGGGCATCTTCGAAGTCCTGGACGATTTTATGCGCCAGATAATGAAGCCTTCTGCCGTACCGAACGTCGGTTTCCTGAATGGCCTGCTCATTTCTGGCCCAGTATAAGTCGATGATCTGTATATCTGTCACCGCTGTTCACCTCCATTTTTTCTCTTCACCCCTATAGAGGGATTTTGCAGAGAAAAGGTTACATCTATCATAACAATTTTTTCAGAAAAAGAAAAGCCCCACTCGAAAGAGTGGGCCCAGTGATTGTTATGTAACGATACCGAGCGGGTGGTGCTCCGCGCAGCGAATCTAAAATATCTATGATTGCCGGGGGCAATCATACAATAATTTATTGGGAAGTAACGATGACTACCCGGCTGGGCACGAATTGCCTGTCGGGGCAACCCGACAAAGACCCGCTCATGAGAGCAATGTCATTAAGTTAGGTGTCATTGCGAAACCCGTCCGCAGACTGGTTGTGGCAATCTCCTTCTGCTTACGGGATTCCCACGCCAGTGTGAGGACTGACTCGGAATGACACGCTTCTTAACTTAATGACATTACTCATGAGAGCGGGTCTTTTATATAAATTAGTACTGAGTGGGCTCGATGTGCCAGATTTCCTCAGCGTACTGACGGATGGTACGGTCGGAGGAGAACTTAGCAGCGGAAGCCACGTTCATCAGGCACTTACGGCCGAA
>JAZRCR010000016.1:0-5552 GCA_045659805.1 Acetatifactor sp. | reverse complement strand
GACGAAGTGGGTAATGAGCTGGTCAGCCTGGACAAGCTGGACGAGGCAGGTGTCAACCCTTACTCTGATATCCTGACTCTGGAAAAATACCGTCAGCTGTTCGGTGAGAACAGACATCCTTTTACAGGTGTTGATTACGTAGATTATTACGGAAGCATTATTAAAGAAATGGGCGCGGAGGTTGAGATTATCTTTGCCAACAATCCCAAGGCCATTTTAAATTATACAAAGAATGTACTGACCTGCGACATTCATACCCGTCACCGCACCAAGCGCATTCTTTTAGGCAACGGTGCCGAGAGAGTCTGCGGTCTGGATGATATCCTCACCTCTCCCATAAACGGAGGCGGATACAATCCCAAATACGGTCTTCTGGGCTCCAACAAATCCACCGAGACCACCATCAAGCTGTTCCCCAGAGACAGCCAGCCTTTGGTTGATGAGATCCAGGCACAGCTTCTTGCAAAGACCGGCAAACACATTGAAGTTATGATCTACGGCGACGGTGCATTCCGCGACCCCGTAGGCAAGATCTGGGAGCTGGCCGATCCTGTGGTATCTCCCGCATATACGCCCGGTCTGGAAGGCACTCCCAACGAGCTGAAGCTTAAATACCTTGCAGATAATGATTTTGCAGAGTTATCCGGTGAAGCCCTGAAAAAGGCAATCGAAGAAAAGATCAAGTACAAGGACGATAATCTTGTGGGCAACATGGCAAGCCAGGGTACTACCCCCAGACGTCTTACCGACCTGATCGGTTCCCTGTGTGACCTGTCTTCCGGCTCCGGCGATAAGGGTACTCCTGTTATCCTGGTACAGGGTTACTTCGATAACTATACCAACTAAGCTCTCAAATAGAATTTCTTTTCCGAAGGAATTCCCCAAGACAAGAACAAACAGTTGTCAGGCTGACTTTTCAGCTTTGACAACTGTTTTTAATTACAACATTATTCTTTTTCCAGAAGGCACACCATCTCCACATGCCTTAGATCTGTGTAGGGGAACATGTCCACCGGAACCGCTCTCTTCACCCGGTACTTATTTTTCTTAAGATACTTGATATCTCTCACAAGCGTCTCCGGATTACAGGAGATATAAACAATCTTCTTGGGTCCAATCTTTACCACACTGCCAAGAAACGCCTCGTCACTTCCAGCTCTGGGCGGATCCATCAGCACAACATCCACCTTATCTCCCGAAGCCGCCATATCCACCAGAAACTTTCCCGCATCATTCTGGTAAAAACCGATATTTTTCACACCGTTACACTTAGCATTGATCCTGGCATCCTTCACCGCATCCGGATTCAGTTCCACGCCGATCACTCTGCGTGCCTTATCACTGGCGATCAGACCGATGGTACCGGTGCCGCAATAGGCATCAACCACAGTCTCCCTGCCTGTAAGCGCCGCAAATTCCAAAGCCTTGCCGTATAGCTTCTGTGTCTGCACAGGATTCACCTGATAAAAGGACTTGGGAGAAATGCGGAAAGTCTTGCCCAGAAGCACGTCCTCAATATATCCTTTGCCGTAGATCACCTGCTCCTTATCCCCAAGCACCATGCTGGTATTGCGGTTATTGACATTTACCACGATAGTCGTGATCTCCGGGTGCAGTTTTAAAAGTGCTTTTACAAAATTATTTTTGGAGGGCATGATCGGAGATGCCAGCACCAGCACCACCATGATCTGCCCAGTGGCATAACCGGTCCTGATCAGCACATGGCGCAGCAGTCCGTATCCCGTATCTTCATTATAGGGGCGAATCTTAAAGGACTTTAACAATCCTCTGACAGACACGATGATGGCATCAGCCTTTTCATTTTCAATCAGGCAGGAATCCACCGGAACGATACTGTGAGTCCCTTCCTGATAGATCCCCGATATGGGATTGTGTTTCCTGTCCTCTCCAAACACCGCGTGAACCTTGTTGCGGTAATGCTCCGGCTGCTCCATGCCGATGATGGGCTCCAATCTGCAAAAAGGCGCCATCAGTTCCTTTACCCACTTCTCTTTCAGTGCCAACTGCTCCTGATACGGTTTCCCGATCCATTTACAGCCGCCGCATTTTTCAGACACCGGGCAAACTGCCTGTCTGTTCTTCCCAGCTTCCTGCTTTTGCATACTAGCACTCCTTCATCAGTCTGATATAGAATTCCACCGTGGTAAGAAGGGTGGAAATGGGAATCCTCTCATTGTTGCCGTGGATCATTCCCCTCTCCTCCTTGGACAGCTTCATCGCGGAGAAGCGGTATACTCTGTCAGTGATCCTGCAGTAATGTCTGGAATCACTGCACGCCATCATCAGATAAGGAGACACCAGCGCCTTTGGCCAGGTCTGACGGATGGCTGTTCTCAATTTATGCCACTCTTCACAGCCGATGTCGGAAATGAGAGACGGATTCATCCCATCCACCACACGGATGCTGATCTTGTCATTGCCGATCACCTTGCGGATATATTCCTGCACGCTCTCCACGGTGTCCTTTCCTATCAGGCGCAGATTCATACCCACACTGGCTCTGGCCGGGAGCACATTGAACGCCTTGCTTCCCTCCATGCGTGTGATTGCGCAGGTGGTACGCATCATGGCATTGAGTTCCCCGCCGGACATCTTGCACACAAGATCAAACAGGGGTTTAAAACACCACATATTGGCAAACAGGACACGATATCCGAAGCCTGAATGCCTGCCAAGTACATCAAACATACCGGCCACGGGAGCTGTCAGCTGTCCCGGAAACGGATGCTTCTCAATCTTCACTACGGCCTCTGACAACTGGCCAAGCATGGTACGCACGGGAGGTGTGGAAGCGTGTCCGCCGTTTCCTTCCATCACCAGTTCAAGATCTGTCATTCCCTTTTCTGCGATGCCTATGAGCGCACACTCTCCTGTGACGCCCGGGAACACGTTCTCCACCACTGCACCGCCTTCGTCCACTACCATAGCAGGTCTGATGCCCTTCTTTTCAAACCAGGTGACCATCCGGGGACAGGAATCACCGCTGACCTCCTCTTCACCGGAAAACGCAAAATACATATCCTGTTTCGGACAGAATCCTTCTGATAACAGCTGTTCTGCAGCCTCCATCACACCGCACAGGGTACCCTTGGTGTCCAAAGTGCCTCTTCCCCAAAGCACGCCGTCCTCAATGATTCCTTCAAAAGCAGGCTTATCCCAGCCTTCCTCCACTACGGGAACCACGTCATAATGCGCCATAAATACGGAGGGCTCACCGTCACCTTGGCCTTTCAGATGATACAGAAGCCCGGTCTTTCCGATCTTTTCAAGAGAGCATGCCTGATGGATCAACGGAAAACGCTCCTTTAACAGCGCCTCAAATTTCTCAAACTCACGCCTGTCAATCAGTTCCTCCTCACGGTAGGAAACGGTCTTACAGCGGATCATATCCGCCATGTCCGCCACTATTTTTTCCTCGTTCAGGAAAATGGTCTCGGCAGTGATTTCCTGCTCCCTGCGAGGCTTAAACAGCGCCGCACGCACCAGCACCACCGCTAAAAATATTACCAGCAATCCTAAAACAACCCACAAAATGATCATGTCTATACGATACCTTTCTTATACAAAATACGCGCCACACCGATGGAAATCAAAGCGCCCACAGGAACCAGAACGCCCACGGAACCTGCAAGGGAAGGCACCAGCAGGAAAAGGACCACCATGAAGCAAACAGGTGTGATTGCCACTTTCCAGTTCTTGCTGATGTATACCACACCCAGTCCGCCGAACAGCGCGGGCAGAATATTGTCAAAGGCTGGCTTCAGCACCGGCGAGTTCAGGATCGGTGTCAGCTGTGCCAGCAGGAACACACCTGCGGCAATGATCACGGTAGTGGTGATGGCACTGGAGGCAATGGCGATGGTTGAGATCACTTCTCCCTCCTCCGTTCCCGGTTTCACCTTGGCATTTTCCATGGCATTCAGAGCCGCCGGCACTTTCAGGCTGGTCAGATTACCGGTGACAAAGCCCAAATAAGATCCCGCCGTACCGAGCATCGGCGTAAAGGTAATCACCTCTATGGTTCCCACTGTCCAGAAAATAGGCGCCACACCCAAAAGTCCCTTAAGTACCGGTGTAAATCCCGGCCAACAGTTATAATATACACAAATGGCCACAGGAACACTCATGATCACAACCACAGCTGTCCAGGTCCATATTTTTCCGAATAAATGTGTCTGTTCCTCGTATGCTTTACTATTCATATTTATATCTCACTTTCTGTTCTTACTTTCTGCATCGTCAAACATCAGCTTACTGCCAATCTGATCAGCCTGTGATCATAGGTGTGATGACCATGGCAAAGATCATAGCCCCCAACATGCTGATGGGCAGTGCATAATTCTCCAGCCATTTCATTTTAAAGACCTTGATCAAAAGGCCGCAAAGCCCCATGACCACAGCCGAGAATGCAAGAACAAACACAGGGATCCAGCCGGACAGTCCGTCTCTTACTCCTGCAAATACCATTCCGGAAAAGGCGGCAATCATACCCAGGAACATGGCGGAAATAAACAGATCTCCCCACTTGGAGTCCTTGTTCTTAATATTTAAAATTCCTTTTTGGATGCGTTTCAAAAGCAGGGGAACTAAAATAATACTTGGCATGATACCCAGCGTCATAACCCAGGCAATAGCGGAATATACCTTCGGATCCGTGATGGTCTCAGACAGAGAAACATTCAGTGCCGTTGCGGTAGAGGTTGCCGCCGGCAGCTCATAGGTGATGGCACCGATGACGCTCATCCTGATCCAGGGCAGCGGCAGTCCCAGGAACTTGGACAGCGTGATCACGCCAAGCAAGATAGAGATTGCGGGAGCAATGGTAAAAACCGCACTGGATACAATAGTCTTTCTGACCTGCTTCATATCCATGCCGATCACTTTGGCCCTTCGGTATGAGCGAACCAAAAAGAATCCCGACTGTGCAATCACAAACAAAATGACCAGCGCAGCCACTATAAATAAAAAGGTACTGTTCGGTGAAAATTCCATGTTAAAAACCTCCTGCTAAAAATACTTTATATAGATATATTTGCTTTCCGATACTGTCCCGGGGACATTCCCGTCATCTTCTTGAAGATCCTTGCAAAGTAATTGGCGTCGTGAAATCCCGTTTCCTCCGAGATCATGTAAATGCTCTTCTCACTTGCACTCAGAAGTGTCTTTGCCAGTTCAATACGCTTGTTCAGAATATATTCAGAGCTGCCCATACCAAAGATATCCTTGGAAATATTGTACAGCTTTGCTTTGGATATGTACATTTCATCACAGAGGGACTGCACAGTAATGTCTTCTGTAAAATGATTGTCAATATAGTCCTTGATTCGTGCTGACAACAGCTGCGGTTTCTTGCAGATGATCCTGTTGAGATACAGGTATGACGCACACATTTCCATCATATTGACGGCAGCCTGCAGATAAGACCGGTCCACAACGGCCTCTTTTTCCAAAAGATCCGAGAAAATCGGGGTATCCAGACCGCTGAGCTTCTCATACTCTTTTGCCTTGGCTCTGGCATATTCCACGTTTTC
>JAZRCR010000015.1:0-2643 GCA_045659805.1 Acetatifactor sp. | reverse complement strand
AGAGGGTGTGCGGAAATCGGTGCGGACGACAGCGATGAGCGGTCCACAATGGTGCAAGTTCAACTGAATATTAGCCGGAAGGTTGCTTCCCGCAGATATGCTGTGTCATGACCAGCATGCTGTGGTGTAAGGAACCTTCCGGCTTTTTTTATTTGTCAGGAGGGAATTACCATGAGAAAAAAGAAAAAGGTCCCACATAACTGTGCGCCAAGATGTCCGTATTGCGGTGCGGTCTCCCGTTTAAGAAGTGCTGATGGGATTTATTTTGACAATTCCAAAGAAGCTATGCTGTATGTCTGCAAGAATTATCCGGCATGTGATGCCTATGTACGTGTTCATCCCGGCACAACCATTCCCATGGGCACGTTGGCCAATAAGAAGGTACGCTCACTCAGATGCGAGGCACATAAGCATTTCAATAAAATCTATTTGAAGGGGATTATGACCAGAGAAGAGGCTTATGAATGGCTTTCTCATATGCTGGGACTTCCGATTGCAGATACGCACATTGGCCAAATGGGAGAGTACTATTGCCAGAAGGTAATCGAGGAATCCAAGAAGCTGTTGGCATCCCATCAAAAACGCTCCTTTCGCAGAGCGGACGAAGGGAGGCTTGCCCAATGCAGCTAAGCAAAGAACAGCAGCAGGTAGTGGCAGACAATATGGGTCTGGTAGGAAAGGTGATCCGGGATAAAGTACACAATGTAGACCAAGGTATCAATTATTCGATGGAAGACCTGTTTCAGATCGGGTGTATAGGCTTATGCAAGGCTGCGGCTACCGATAAAGGAGGCTGTTTTTCTACATATGCCTACAGACTGATTTGGAACGAGATCTGCGATGAGCTCATCAGATCATCCAGATTTGAACGATACCACTGCCAACTAAAAGAAGACAGTGATTTGTCTGACCATCCTATTTCGAAGGAGGATCCTTGTATCTGCCTGCTGGAACAAAAGGTACTTCTGGAAAAGGTGAAAGAACGTGCAGTTGGATCCGTTGCAAAGGGAATTTCTTGTCTTGAGATGTCGGTACAGGGATATACGAGTGCTGAGATTGGAAAATGCATGCACGCAGAGGCAGCCACAGTCAGGATGTGGATGACCACCGCCCGTCGTTTTCTGAAGGAGCAGCCGGAAATCAAATCCTGTATGGAGGAGGGAAGTGTGTGAAAAATAAAATAGGGAAGGTCAGGACCTGGATGATACCAGCAGTCCTGACCTTCTTTACATTTACGGTATTTAAATTCTTCTGTTTCGTGGGATACGTTCCCACATCGTCCATGGAGCCAACGTTAAAGACCGGCAGTTATATCATTGGAACCCGTCTTTTCGATGATCTGCAGAAAGGGGACATCGTTGTATTCAAGAAAGATGGGTTGCTGCTTGTCAAAAGAATTTATGGATGCCCAGGAGATGTGATTGACAGATCTGAGCTGAGATACATGAAAGATACTCCCATACCTGTTTTTGAGAAGCAGGTGATTATCGTTCCTGAGAATCACTATTTCTTATTGGGAGATAACTCAGCTGATTCCTGGGATTCCAGGTATTGGGAAGAACCCTTCGTGGGTATTCAAAATGTTGTTGCCAAACTCTATATGAATTAATTTTGGAAAGGAAAATGAGATTATGTTTGCTGTAAAGGATGTTAAAAGAGCATTGAGATGGATTTTCAGCCTGTATGACGATGAGGAAGTTTCCATTCTGCTGGAGGATGATGACGAAGATGTCCTGTCTTCGCTTATGCCAGAAGAACTCTCCAGAAAGTACAAACGTGAGGCAAGAAACATTTCCATGTTCTGGGCCTCCAGGGGACCGAAGGACAAAGGATCATGGAGCGGATCCATGTTGTTTAAGAAAAAAGCAGTTGTGCTGTGTGCAATCAATATGGATTCGCGCACAACAAGCAATCTCCGGGTTGAGTCCCGTTCCGAACTCTGGCTGCTGAGCAATATGCGATTTGCAGAGGTTCATTGTGTACGGTCGATTGCCTTAAGAAAGAACAGGCCCATTTCAATCACCGAATGCAGAACCCTCGTAAAGTACGTGAAAAAGTCTTCTGATTTGTTTGTGGATGCCTATACGCTTTTCTGTCAGCTGGATGATACCGGCCTCTTTGAAAAACTGTTAGGGGATAAGAATATGCTTTGTGATTTTTGACCGTCGCTAGAATGTGATACAGTCGGGATTGAACGGGCAGAGGACCTTCTGTACCTACCTAAAGATACTTCTCACTGGAGAGTATTGGCGCAAAGCCTATGGGGACAGCAGGGGCTCCCACTGCGTAAAGCGTATTCCGTATTTACACATCTGTAATCAATACCAAAAGCTCCCATGATATAATACATACAAACATCAGAAAGATGTTCGAGGAAAGACTACTTTGGAAAGGCGGTATATTCCTATGTTTAAAATTAAGAACTTTACTGACAATGATGATATTAAGATCATCAACGAGCTGGGTCCCTTCCGGGTGTTGGAATACCAGCGGGATCTGAGTGTTATGCCCAGTGATGCCATGCTGGCCTATTACTGCAATGAAATGAATGTCCGCAAGCGGCAGGTCGTCTGCGATCTGAGCAAGGCCAATATCACACTGCAGGCAGGCGCTATGCAGTGGACCGTAGGTGATGTGAAGGCT
>JAZRCR010000014.1:0-20101 GCA_045659805.1 Acetatifactor sp. | reverse complement strand
TGTTGGAATGACGACCATCATGAAATCTGATTATTACCCATTGCCAGAGATTTTTCCATGGATATCTACTTTGTTTGTAAGTGAAGATTACCGTGGCAACAGAATCAGCGGAAAACTTATCGATTTTGCCAATCAATATGCCAAAAGCATTGGCTTCGATAAGACCTATATCCCAACAGAATTCATTGGGTTGTATGAAAAATATGGCTATTGCTATGTAAAAGACATAGTAAACTACGGAAATGGAATTGACCGTTTGTATGTCAGAGAAATAAAATAGAGTATTCATTAAATTCCAATTTGCAGTGATTGGAAAACTTGAAATTGTGGAGGTCGTAATGGTAAGAATAGCAACTGTAAATGATGCAGAGCAATTAAACATCTTAAATGATGAATTTAATGGTGAGGGCGAAACAAGTATAGATAATATTAGAAATTCCCTTATGAATAATAAGCAGGAAGTTGTTATCGTTGCTGATGAAGAGGATATGTTAGTTGGATTTGTTTGTGTCCAGCTTAAAAAATCGTTCTGCTATGATGAATATATGCCTGAAATTACAGAAGTATATGTTAAGCCAACATATAGAAAAAGCGGAGTTGCGAGTGAAATGATTACTTTTGCAGAAACTTATTGTAGTGAGAATTATCCACTTCACAAATATGAACTTCTAACAGGAAAAGAAAATCTTGTTGCACAATCTGTATATAACAAACTTGGATATACAGATGATAATGAACTTCATTTATCAAAACGAGTTAAGAGCTAGACAAGTTCCAAGTTATCACAATAGAATAATGGTAAAAAAATACCCCGCCCCTTTTCAAGAATGGACGGGAATTCTTTTTCTTAAACACTAACTAAATGACATTGGTGTTTAACTGCTCTTTTTTTGATTGTCTGCGGTGAAGAATCAATAGATCGGATTGTTCAATGTAATAAGAATTCCCTGGGCAATTGCGCTTGCAATGTCATCGAACCGTTCGTCAAAGAGCAAGTTGTCACTGTCAGTATTGATAAACCCGACTTCCACCAGAACGGAGGGCATCTGGGTACTGTTCAGTACAACAAGGTTAGGCCGTTCCTTTACTCCCTGATTGACAAATCCCACCAGCTCCAACTGTGTATTTATGTTTTGTGCCATTTTTGCGGCGGTTCCATATTGGTTATAAACCAAAGACTCCACGCCAGTATATTGGTTGGGATAGGGGCTGGAATTTCGATGGATGGAGATGAAATAGTCTGCGCCTACACGGTTGCCTTCCTGTGCTTTTTCGTAGGGCGATTCATAGAAATCTGTAGTTCGTGTATAATATACATCCACACCGGCTGCTTCCAGTATGGCACCCACTGCAAGAGTCAGTGCCAGTGCATCGTCTTTTTCCTGTCTTCCGTTATATACAGCTCCGGGATTTGCGCCGCCGTGTCCGGCATCTAAGACAATAAGTGACATGAGTATTCTCCTGAAAATTCCTTATCATAATATATGATCAGTGTGTAAAGCGTGTGTTAAGAAGCGGAAAAGAACTTGCATTTTAAAGAAAAAACATGATATTATTTATAGGGGTTTAATTGTGTATTTTATTAATTTTAAAGGAGAATATTTATGTTATCAGCCGGAGATGTTGTAAAGTTATTGCAGAGTCTGATATGGCTTCTGGCAGGTGTTGGGATTTTTATCGTCGGCATGAATTTTATGGGCGATGCATTGGAAAAGAGTGCAGGCAGCGGAATGAAGAAGCTGCTTGGAAAGATCAGTAACAACCGTTTTTCAGGTGTCGGTATCGGTGCAGGAGTAACGGCTATCATTCAAAGTTCATCTGCCACTTCGGTTATGGTGATCGGTTTGGTAAATGCAGGCGTTATGACGCTTATGCAGGCCACACCCATTATCATGGGTGCGAATATCGGAACAACAGTTACCGGTGTTTTGGTTGCGCTGAAAAACGATTACTTCAATATGGCAATGTATCTGCTGGCTTTTGTCGGTGTAATGATGGGATTCTTCAACAAGGAGAAGATAAAGATCGCGGGAAGTCTGTGCTCCGGTTTGGGTCTCATTTTCGTTGGTCTTAATATTATGAGCAGCAAGCAGGCGTTTGGAAATTCGCTCATTGAAACGATGTTCACAAATATATTCAGTGTCATCGATTTCCCGTTATTGCTGATTTTTGTGGGTATTATTTTTACGGCCCTTATTCAAAGCTCCTCTGCGGCAACCGGTGTTGTTATTACTATGGTAGGTACAGGCATTCTGCCTTTGGAGCTTGCATTGTTCATTGTTCTCGGTGCAAATATCGGTACCTGTGTCACCGCATTGCTTGCCTCAGTCGGTGCAAATGCAAACTCAAAGCGTGTGGCCTTGATTCACTTTACATTTAATGTGATCGGAACGGCACTGTTTACGGCAATTATATGGATCTTCAAAGAACCTGTGGTAAATCTTCTTGTTTCCTTCTTCCCGGGAGAAGATCCCATGTCTCTGCAGATGCGTGTATCCGTTTTCCACGTGATATTCAACGTGTCCACAACGTGTGTGCTTCTTCCCTTTGTGAAGCAGCTGGTGAAATACTCCTGCATTGTTATCAAGGATAAGAAGGAAGTTGGGGTGGAACATTCACTTAAATATGTGGATGACAGACTGTTGTCTGTTCCTTCCGTTGCACTTTCTCAGGTGAAGCAGGAATTGGATTATATGCTCAGCCTGGTAGAAGAGAACGTGAACCTTTCCTTTGAAGCTTTGGGCAAAGGCACGCTTGAGTATGGCGAGCAGATTGAGAGAAACGAGGAGATCATCGACTTTACGAACAGTGCTTTGACCAAGTTCCTGATCAAGTTGTCATCAAATGTGGAACAGAGTGATGAGCGTATCATAGGTTCCTACTTCCATGTTATCAATGACCTGGAACGTATCGGTGACCACGCAGAGAATTTCTACGAGATCGGTGAAGAAATGTCCGGCAAGGAGATTGAATTTTCGGATAAAGCGAAAAATGATATTGGTAAGATGGGTGGAAGAGTTCTGCAGATGCTTGAAATTGCAAAGGATGCATTTGAGAACCACAACAGAGACAGACTGCCGGAACTTACTGTTCTGGAGAATGATGTTGACGACATGAAGAAAGAACTTACAGCAAGCCATTATGCACGTCTTGCAGAAGGAAATTGCCGTATGGAAGTAAGTCCCTATTATTCCTCCACAGTATTGGGACTGGAGCGTGTGGCAGACCATCTCGTCAATATCGGTTACAGTATCATCAATCCTACCGGCTCTCAGAAAGAAACAGAATAAGACGAGAACAAAGAGTCCGCTTGCGGACTCTTGCGCCGAGCGCGGTCGCGAAAGCGACAATTACCTTGTACGCGCGAGTGCGCATCCTCACGGAGTGTTTTGATACAATAAGAAATTTTTCCGGATTTCTTATTGTATCAAAAAAAGCGGCGGGCCTTAAGGCTCGCCGTCTTCATCTATTTCAATATCTTCTTCGGATTCCGGTGCGGGAGGCTCCGGTAAGGTCATCAGAACTTTTATGATGCGGTTCTGGTCGATTCCCTGTACCTTCAGGACAGTGCCGTCGTCCAGCGTGACCTCTTCATTGTCTTCGGGAAGTCGGTCCAGACATTCGATAATGATACCGCCGATGGAATCGTAATCCTCTGACTGAAGCGCAGTGTCCAGGTAATCGTTGATGTCGTCCAGCTTCATGCTGCCTTCCACCAGGAAAGTGCGTTCACCGGTCTCCTGTATCAGTTCTTCCTCATCACCGTCATATTCGTCACGGATCTCTCCAACAATTTCTTCTAACAGATCCTCCAGTGTGATCATTCCTACCGTGGCGCCGTATTCGTTCAGGACAAATGCTACATTGGTGGTCTTTTCCCTCATCTCCAGCATCAGGTCTGCGCTCTTTTTGAACTCATATGTATAATGAGCATCGCGCAGGATCTGCTTCACTGAGAAGTTGTCGGGATCTGCATTCAGGATCAGGTCTTTGATATTGATAAGACCGATGATGTTATCCTTCTCTTCCTGATAAACGGGGAGACGGGTGTACATGGAATCCCGGAATACGCTGAGAACCTTGTCGTAAGAAGCTTCCACGTTCACGGTGGTCATATTGATCCTGGGGATCATAATATCCTTGGCCAATGCATCTGAGAAATCAAACACATTGTAGATCATTTCCCTTTCCTCAGATTCGATGACTCCGTCCTCGTGTCCTACATCCACGTAGGTCTTGAGATCAGACTCTGTCATAGTGGAGGTCTTCTTGTTCGGATCCACATGCAGAAGCTTGAGGAAAGCTTTTGCGAACAGATCAATTACATAGATCACAGGGGTTAAAAGCTGCATCAGCCCATAAATCACTCCGCTGTACAGCAGAGAAAGTTTTTCACTGGTCATCATAGCCCATGTCTTGGGAACAATTTCCCCGAAGAGAAGAACTACGATTGTGAGGAGACCGGTTGCAATGCCCACTGCAAGGTTGATGCGGATCGCCAGTGTGGTGGCAAGAGCGGAAGCTGACAGATTGACAATGTTATTACCGATCAGTATGGTGCTCAGCATCTTGCTGTAATTGTCAAGGATCTTATTTACCTTGGCGGCGCGTCGGTTGCCTTCTTCCTCCAAAGTCCGCATGCGCACCCGGTTCACTGTGGTGAGTGCTGTCTCAGCGGATGAGAAAAATCCGGATAAAAGAATTAAAATAACAAGAATAATAAGTTGTATGACACCTGGGTCAACCAAAAAAATCACTCCTTCTTATATGGTGAACCGGCAGCCAAGCCGGCTCATATGTACAGTTATTGAAAATATACAATATTTATTATACAGTTGTCAAGTTTTCAAAAGGGGCGGAATATATTTTTATAAAAAGTTAATATATGGACATCTGTCCTGAAAGGAAAGATTTGAAAATAAGTACAAGGAGAACTTCTTCTGAGAATCCGCCTAATCCGTTGATCACATTGGTGAAATGTCTTGCAGCTTCTTTTGTATTCACCGGTCTGTTGTTATTGTTGATGGCATTTCTCTTGCTGAAGCTTGGATTGACAGAGAAGGCTGTATCGGTGGCGATCATTGTAATCTACGTGGCTTCCTCCTTTTTGGCGGGATTTCTTGCGGGAAAAGTCATTAAAGTGAGGAGATTTCTCTGGGGGATGTTGGCCGGGATCTGCTATTTCCTGATTCTGTTGATCCTTTCTTTGATCATCAGCGGTACGGCGGCTGTTCTGGCAGATTCTGTTTTTACTACTTTTATCTTGTGTGCAGCAGGAGGAACCCTTGGGGGTATGCTCAGCTAGAGAGGTTACATAGCATGATTCTACAGGAAAGATGAATATTTGATAGAATATTTTGAAAAAAGTCTTTTACAATTTCTCATTTTATGGTATACTACAGGCAGTTTATTAGTCTGATGACTTTTAAAAGTATAAGGAGGCTATCACATGAAGCACATCAAAACATTAACAACAAGAGATCTGAAAGAGTCTATGAAGAAGGGCGGCTGCGGCGAGTGCCAGACTTCCTGCCAGTCTGCTTGTAAGACTTCCTGTACCGTTGGTAACCAGAGCTGTGAGAAGCTGAAATAAGGGAGTTTAGATCCGAGACTAACGTAAGCAGCGATTCCGGTCGCTGCTTAATCTTTGCACTGAAGTAGAGAAAGGAAGATAACAGTGATACATCAATACATTAATAACGGATTTCATATCGTAATGGACGTGAACAGCGGATCGGTACATGTGGTAGATAAGATCGTGTATGATATGATCCCGCTGGTAGAGCCTCTGGTAAAAGAGGGGATCAAGGATCCGGATACCATTAAGACTGCCGTGCTGAGTCTGGCAGATCTCCCCTATCCGAAGGAGGAGATCGAGGAAGCGGTGGAAGAGGTTCTCATGCTGGAAAAGGCCGGACAGCTGTTTGCACCGGATATTTACGAGAACTATGTGTTTGACTTTAAGAAGAGACAGACGGTGGTAAAGGCGCTTTGCCTTCATATTGCCCATGACTGTAACCTGGCATGTCAGTACTGTTTTGCCGAGGAAGGTGAATATCATGGCAGGAGAGCCCTGATGAGTTTTGAGGTGGGTAAGAAGGCCCTGGATTTTCTTGTTGCCAATTCCGGCAACAGAATCAATTTGGAGGTGGATTTCTTTGGCGGTGAGCCGCTGATGAACTGGCAGGTGGTAAAGGATCTGGTGGCTTACGGAAGGAGTCTGGAAGAGCCTCATCATAAAAAATTCCGTTTCACACTGACGACCAACGGTGTGCTGTTAAATGACGATATCCTGGAGTTTGCCAATAAAGAAATGTCCAATATTGTTTTGAGTATTGACGGACGCAAGGAAGTACATGACAGGATGCGCCCTTTCAGAGGCGGTCAGGGAAGTTATGACCTTATCGTGCCTAAATTCCAGAAGGTTGCAGAGAGCAGAGAGCAGACCGATTACTATGTGAGAGGTACCTTTACTCACAATAATCTGGACTTTTCCGAGGATGTGCTCCATCTGGCAGATCTTGGTTTCAGACAGATTTCTGTGGAGCCCGTGGTAGCGCAGCCCAAGGATGATTATGCGATCAGAGAGGAAGACATTCCTAAGTTAAAGGAAGAGTATGACAAACTGGCAGTTGAAATGATCAAGAGGAGAAAAGAAGGCAGAGCGTTTAACTTCTTCCACTTTATGATTGATCTTGAAGGCGGTCCCTGTGTGGCTAAGAGACTGTCCGGCTGTGGTTCCGGAACAGAATATCTTGCTGTAACACCCTGGGGTGACTTGTATCCCTGCCACCAGTTTGTGGGCAATGATAAGTTCCTGCTGGGCAATGTGGACGAAGGTGTGATCCGTGAAGACCTGAGGGACGAGTTCAAGTGCTGCAATGTGTATGCCAAGGACAAGTGCAAAAAGTGCTTTGCCAAATTCTACTGCAGCGGCGGCTGTGCGGCTAATTCCTACAATTTCCACGGCAATATCAACGATGCCTATGATATCGGCTGCGAACTGCAGAGAAAGAGGATCGAGTGTGCGATCATGCTGAAGGCCGCACTTGCTGAGGAAGAGGAAGCATAAGAGATAAATTGGAGAGATGAGCCATGAAAAAGGGAAAAGCGGTCATCGTATTGCTGGCAGTCCTTCTGGCGCTGGCAGGTGTCAGTTATATTGATATTTTTGGTATTGACGGCAAAGGAAAGGCCAGTGCTTCCGATATCAGTCTGGGACTTGATCTTGCAGGTGGTGTCAGCATCACTTATCAGGTGGTGGGCGATGAGGAACCCGATGCCACAGATATGAGCGATACAATAGCAAAGCTTCAGAAGCGTGTGTACAATTACAGCACAGAGGCCATTGTGTATCAGGAAGGTACAGACCGGATCAATATTGAAATACCGGGAGTCTCGGATGCCAATGGGATTCTGAGGGAGCTTGGTAAGCCGGGAGCGCTTTACTTTATTCATCAGACGGATGAGGAAGGTAACCCCAATTATCAGGTGAAAGCGGAAGCAGACGGAAGCTACCGATATGTTCTTGCCCGACCCTTTGAGGAGATAGAAGCGTCCGGATCTGTTGCGCTTGTGGGAACAGATATCAAGGAGGCTGTTGCCGGGACACAGCAAAATCAATACGGCAACTCGGAATTTATGGTCCACCTGACTATGACCGATGAGGGCAGAGAGAAATTTGCGGCGGCCACCGAACGGGCATATAACGGCGGCGTGAACAGTCAGACCCTTGGTATCTATTATGACGGGGAATTTATCAGTGTGCCTCTGGTGTCATCGGTTTTGACAAGCGGAGAGGCCAGTATCAGCCCTATGGAGAATTATGAACGTGCGGAAAATCTTGCCGCCACCATACGTATCGGCGGCCTGAAGCTTCAGCTTGAGGAACTGCACTCCAAAGTGGTGGGCGCACAGCTTGGCGTGGAGGCCATTGATACCAGCTTAAAGGCAGGAGCCGTTGGTTTCGCCATTGTGTCAATTTTCATGATTGCGGTTTATTTCATTGCCGGTGTGGCATCGGTTATCGGACTTGCACTTTATGTGGCACTGATGGTGCTTTTGCTGTATGGTTTTGATATGACACTGACATTGTCCGGAATAGCCGGCATTATTCTTTCGGTGGGAATGGCTGTGGATGCCAACGTGATCATTTTTGCCAGGATCCGGGAGGAACTGGCGGCCGGTATGAGTGTGAAGACGGCTATCAAAGTGGGATTCGAGAAGGCTTTATCCGCTATCATGGACGGTAATATCACCACGCTGATCGCAGCAGGTGTATTGCTTGTTCTGGCACCGGGAAGTGTAAAGGGATTTGCGCAGACTTTGGCACTGGGTATTGTATTGTCCATGTTTACAGCTCTGTTTGTTACTAAGACTGTGCTGAAAGCGTTTTATGTGCTGGGAATCAGAGATAAGAAGTGGTATGGGGTGACGAAAGAGCCTAAGACCATCCGGTTTATTTCCAAAAAAGGTCTGTTTTTCAGTGTACCCATTGCTATCATTGCCGCCGGATTTGTTGTGATGGGTGTGAATAAGGCTTGCACGGGAGATGCACTGAATTTCAGCCTGGAATTTAAGGGCGGTACTGCAACCACTATTACTTTTCAGGAGAAAATGAACCTGGAAGAAGTGAATGACCGGGTAGTCCCTTTGATCGAAGACATTATCGGCAGTTCTGTCCAGATTCAGACAGTTCAGGATTCCAATGAAGTGATCTTTAAGACCGCTGCGCTTGATATCACACAGCGCGAAGCGTTGGATGCAATGTTTGACGGGGAATTTCAGGTGGGCGAGGAGCAGATTGTCTCCGAGACCATCAGTTCCACTATCAGTGACGAAATGACGAAGGACACCATTGTTGCGGTTGGTGTGGCTATTATATGTATGCTGATCTACATCCGCATCCGGTTTAAGGATATCCGGTTCGGTATCAGCAGTGTCGTGGCGCTGATCCACGACGTACTGGTTGTGCTGACGTTTTATGCGGTGGCGAGAGTGTCAGTGGGAAATACTTTTATTGCCTGCATGCTGACTATCGTTGGTTATTCCGTAAATGCAACCATCGTTATTTTTGACCGTATCAGGGAAAACAGTAAGCTTATGACCAGGAATGATGAGCTGAAAGATGTGATAAACAGAAGTATTACCCAGACACTGTCCAGAAGCATCTTCACATCTCTGACCACGTTCATCATGGTTGCAGCGATGTATGTGATGGGTGTTACCGGCATCCGTGATTTTGCACTGCCGCTGATGGTGGGTATTGTGTGCGGAGCTTATTCCTCTGTGTGCATTGCCGGCGGTCTGTGGTATGTGCTCAGACATAAGTTCCCGCCAAAGACTGAGGAGTAAATGTGTGATGGAAAAATGGCTGGTCAGCGCAAAAAAAGCAGATTTTGAAGGATGGGCGAGGGAGTTTGGGATTTCGCCGGTTCTGGCCCGCATTATCAGAAACCGGGATATCACTGAAACCGCGGAGGTCAGAAAATTTCTGTACGGAACGCCGGAGGATTGCTATGATCCCATGCTTCTTTACGGCATGGATACAGCTGCCTCACTGATTTTGCAGAAAATCAGTGAGAAGAAGGCGATCCGGGTGATCGGCGATTATGACGTGGACGGAATTTGTTCTTCCTATATTTTAACCCGGGGATTAAAGGCTCTGGGGGCAAACGTGGACACTGCCATTCCACACAGGATTCATGATGGTTATGGATTAAATGAACATCTGATCCGCAAGGCTGTTGAAGACGGGATAGAGCTGATCGTCACCTGCGATAACGGAATCGCTGCGGCTCCTCAGATTGCGCTGGCAAAGGCCCACGGTATCAGTGTGATCGTCACGGATCATCACGAAGTGCCATTTGTGGAAGAGAACGGAGTGAGAAAAGAGCTTTTGCCGGAGGCAGATGTGATCATTGATCCCAAGCAGGAAGCTTGCACCTATCCGTTTCCCAATATTTGCGGCGGTGTGGTGGCGTTCAAGCTGATTCAGGCGCTGGTCATGAGAACCCGTGACAGACGGCTTCTGGATTGCCTTGATGAGCTTTTACAGTTTGCGGCTATTGCCACTGTCTGTGATGTGATGGAGCTTAAGTCTGAAAACCGTATTATTGTAAAGGAAGGGCTCCGTCGTCTGAGGCAAACGCAGAATCCCGGGTTTCGTGCGCTGATGGAAGTGAACGGATTGGAGCCTGACAAGCTGTCTGCTTATCATTTGGGATTTGTGATCGGACCGTGCCTCAATGCCACGGGACGTCTGGATACAGCGCACAGAGCGCTGGAGCTTTTGCAGAGTACCGATAAGTCGGATGCCATGAAAGCGGCCGCAGAGCTGAAGGCTTTAAATGACAGCCGGAAGGACATGACGTTAAAGGGTGTGGAGCAGGCGGTCTCCTATATTGAAGACTCCGGGAAAAAGAACCACAGGGTGCTGGTGGTATATCTTCCCCAGGTACATGAGAGCCTGGCGGGGATTATTGCAGGCCGGATAAGGGAACTGTATTGCAGACCGGTGTTTGTGCTGACCCAAAGTGAGGAAGGGATCAAGGGCTCCGGCAGGAGTATTGAGACCTATCATATGTATGAAAATCTGTCTGCGATCAGACATTGCTTTACAAAATTCGGAGGGCATAAGCTGGCATCGGGACTTACCCTTGCTTCCCGGCATGCTACGGCAGAGGAGGATGTGGAGGCCTTTGCCGGAGAGTTGAATAGAAACTGTGTTTTGACAGAGGAGGATCTGATACCCAGGGTGCATATCGATGTTCCCATGCCGATCAGTTATGCCACGGAACAGATTGCAAAAGAGCTGGAGCTTCTGGAGCCCTTTGGTGTTGGGAATCCCAAACCGCTGTTTGCACAGAAACAGTTGTGTTTTGTGAGCGGACGGAAGATGGGAGCCAGACAGAACTTTGGCCGCTATATCGTAGAGACTCCGGAAGGGACACGGGCAGAAGTGGTTTTCTTTGGCGATCTTGCCAAATTCCATGATTTCCTGGATGAGAAATTTGGCGTGGGAAGTGCAGAGAATTTGTATTCTCGCGGCGCGCGTTTTCCGGTGTCTGTTACCTATCAGCTTTCGATTAACAGTTTTCGTGGAAGAGAGTCTCTGCAGTTTGTGATGCAGAATTATTGCTAGAATATATCATTATAAGAGTGTTATAAAAGCTCCGGCACGTCGGAGCTTTTTGATGTAATAAGAAATTCTTCTGGATTTCTTATTACATCAAAAAGCGCTCCGCGGGATCGCACTGCGGCGGAGATGAAGTTGTCTGCTTCGCAGACCCGTCGCAGGCGGAGAATTTCGCGAAGCGAAATTCTTATTGTATCAAAACACTCCGTGAGGACGGGCACTCGCGCGTAGAAGGTAAATGTCGCTTTCGCAACCGCGCTCGGCGTTTTATGCATTTCTTCTTGAAATATACCCCGTGGGGGTATATAATGATAACAGGGATGTGATTGACTTGTCAGTACAAAGGAGTATTTTACATGAGTGAAGAGATGGTTTGCTGTCATAAGACAAAAGAGCGTGGAGAACAGGAGTATAAGGATATGATCCACCGTCTGAACCGGATAGAAGGGCAGATCCGTGGCATCCGCGGTATGGTGGAGAAGGAGGCTTACTGTACGGATATTTTGGTGCAGGTGGCGGCGGTGAGTGCGGCTTTAAACAGCTTTAATAAGGTACTTCTTTCCAATCATATCAAAACCTGTGTGACAAAAGATATTCAGGAAGGTCGGGAAGAGACGGTGGACGAACTGGTCAGCGTTTTGCAGAAGCTGATGCGCTAGAAAGGGGAAGCTATGAAACAATATACAGTGACCGGCATGAGTTGCGCCGCCTGCAGCGCAAGAGTGGAGAAAGCAGTTGCAAAGGTGCCGGGTGTAACATCATGCAGTGTCAGTCTCTTGACCAATTCCATGGGTGTGGAAGGAGAGGTTTCGGAGGAAGCGGTGATCCTTGCGGTGGAGCAGGCCGGTTATGGCGCTTCTTTGAAGGGAAGTGCAGAGTGGAGTGAGCGCAAAGAGGCGAAAGATGAACTTCAGGACCGGGAGACACCGATGCTTCGGAAAAGGCTGATTGCCTCTCTCGGCTTTTTGGCAGTGCTCATGTATTTTTCCATGGGGCATATGATGTGGGGGTTCCCGGTGCCGGCTGTGCTGGAGAAGAATCACGTTGCCATGGGCCTTGTCCAGTTGTTGTTGACCGTAGCGGTCATGGTTATCAATCAAAAGTTTTTTATCAGTGGATTTAAAAGTCTTCTGCATAAGGCACCAAATATGGATACTTTGGTGGCGCTTGGCTCCGGAGCGGCTTTTGCATACAGTACTTATGCGCTGTTTTCCATGACGGATGCGCAGGTCAGAGGCGATTTGGAAGGTGCCATGGCCTATATGCATGAGTTTTACTTTGAGTCTGCCGCTATGATTCTGGCATTGATCACAGTAGGCAAGATGCTGGAGGCAAGATCTAAGGGAAAGACCACCGATGCCTTAAAAGGTCTTATGAAGCTGGCTCCGCAGACTGCTGTGGTGATCAGAAACGGTGAAGAAATAAGGGTCGCAGCTGATCAGGTACGAAAAGGGGACCTGTTTGTGGTATATCCCGGGGAAAGTATTCCTGCTGACGGCATTGTGGTGGATGGAAACAGTGCCGTGAATGAGGCGGCACTCACCGGTGAGAGCATACCCGTGGATAAGGCAGCAGGAGACAGAGTATCCGCTGCCACCGTCAATCAGGCAGGTTTTATCAAGTGTGAAGCTACCGGGGTGGGGGAGGATACCACGCTGTCTCAGATCATACGCATGGTCAGCGAGGCAGCAGAATCAAAGGCGCCGATCGCCAAGGTGGCAGACAAGGTTTCCGGTGTGTTTGTTCCCGCTGTGATAGGGGTGGCATTTATCACTGTTGTTGTCTGGCTGATTGCGGGAGAGAGCATCGGATTTGCGTTGGCCAGGGGAATTTCCGTATTGGTGATCAGTTGTCCCTGTGCATTGGGACTTGCCACGCCGGTAGCCATTATGGTTGGAAACGGTGTGGGGGCAAAGAACGGAATTTTGTTTAAGACAGCTGTTTGTCTGGAAGAGACAGGAAAAGTGAAGACAGTTGCTTTGGATAAGACAGGTACGGTCACTTGCGGGGAACCTAAAGTGACGGATGTACTGCCGGTGGAAGGGATGGAGGAAGACCGCTTTATTATCTATGCCTGTTCGGTAGAGCAAAAGAGCGAGCATCCACTTGCAAAAGCCGTGCTTGCGTACGCAAGAGAGAGGAATCTTGCGGCTTTGGATGTGCAGGAGTTTACTGTGCTTGCGGGAAATGGTGTGACGGCACTCTGTGAAGAAGAGATATTGATTGGCGGTAATGAAAGATTTGTGGAAAGCAATGTACAGATCCCTGCAGAATTTAAGGAGGCATCACAGCATCTGGCAGACCGGGGCAAAACGCCGCTGTTTTTTGCCAGGGGTAACCGGATGATAGGTGTGATCGCGGTTGCGGACGTGATGAAAGAGGACAGTCCGCAGGCCATTAAGGAACTGAAGGATATGGGAATCCGGGTGGTCATGCTTACAGGGGACAATGAGAGGACTGCTGCTGCCATCGGTGTACAGGCCGGTGTTGATCAGGTGATTGCAGGCGTGTTGCCGGAGGGCAAGGAGCGTGTGATCCGTTCCCTGCAGGAAACCGGTAAAGTGGTAATGGTGGGAGATGGGATCAATGATGCACCTGCCCTTACAAGGGCTGATGTTGGGATTGCCATAGGTGCAGGAACTGATATTGCCGTGGATGCTGCGGACATCGTTCTGATGAAGAGCAGTTTGTTGGATGTGCCGGCTGCCATCCGGTTGAGTCGGGCCACACTTCGGAATATTCACCAGAACCTGTTCTGGGCGTTTTTCTATAATGTGATCGGGATTCCGCTGGCGGCAGGTATCTGGATCCCGCTGTTTGGATGGCAGTTGAATCCTATGTTTGGAGCTGCGGCAATGAGCTTATCCAGTTTTTGTGTGGTAAGCAACGCACTCAGGCTGAATTTATTTAAGATTTATAAGCATAAAAAGAAAGAGGAGGACAAAAAGATGGAAAAAACAATGAAAATCGAAGGAATGATGTGCGGTCACTGTGAAGCAAGAGTAAAGAAGTATCTTGAGGCGCTTCCCGAGGTGACGGAAGCTGTGGTAAGTTATACGGAGGGAATGGCAGTTGTGAAGCTGAATGCGGAGCTTTCCGATGAGATCCTGAGAAAGACCGTGGAGGATCAGGACTATAAAGTGCTTTCCATCCGTTGATGGGATGTATAGTTGCCCATGCCGGTGAAATACTATTTTTCAGGAAAACCGGAGGTGCAGCATGAAGAAATTGATGGAAGATATCATTTATGTAGGTGTGGACGACCATGACACGGACTTGTTTGAGAGGCAGTATCCGGTGCCTGAGGGCATATCCTATAATTCGTATGTGATCAAGGATGAGAAAACAGCCGTCATGGATACGGTTGATGTAAAGAAGACCGGTGAATGGATGGCAAATCTGGAACAGGCTCTGGATGGCAGAGTACCTGATTATCTCGTTGTACAGCATATGGAGCCGGATCACTCGGCGTCCCTTGCGGCCTTTGTGAAGAAGTACCCGACGGCGACAGTTGTGGGCAATACCAGGACCTTTGGGTTAATCAGTCAATTTTTCCGGGATCTGGAGCTCCCGCATAAGTTGGAGGTGAAGGAGGGGGAGCTGCTGTGTCTCGGAAAACATACCCTGAAATTCATGTTTGCGCCCATGGTTCACTGGCCTGAAGTCATGATGACTTACGAAACTTACGGGAAGATTCTGTTTTCGGCAGACGCATTCGGCAGGTTCGGCGCCCTGGATGCGGATATTTCCTGGGAAGAAGAGGCCGGCAGATATTATATCGGGATCGTGGGGAAATACGGAGCACAGGTGCAAAGCGTTTTGCGAAAGCTGGCAGGAGAGGAACTGAACATGATCTGTCCGCTCCATGGCCCTGTGTTGAAAGAAAATCTGAAGGAAGCTTTGGAGCTGTACGATATCTGGTCCGGTTACCGCGCGGGGAGAAAGGGTGTGTGTATTTGTTTTTCCTCCGTTTACGGACATACGGAGGAAGCAGTGCTTTTGCTGGGACAGATGTTGAGGGAAGCAGGGGCAGAAGTGATCTGCCATGACCTGTCGAAAAGTGATTGGTCCCGTGCGGTTGCAGATGCTTTCTTCTATGACATGCTCGTTCTTGCCTCCATTACTTACAATGGCGATGTGTTTCCTCAGATGAAGACATTTCTTGAGGCTTTGACGGAGCGGAATTATCAAAACCGCAGGGTCGCCCTGATAGAAAACGGTTCCTGGGCGCCTGCGGCCAATAAAATCATGATGTCTTATGCAGAAAAGTGGAAAAATGTAATTGTTGCAGAAAATAAGGTGACGGTTCGTTCCGCAATGGATTCCACGGCAGTTTCTCAGATCGAAATACTGGCCGGAGAACTGTGCCGTCAGGAATAGATGCTGACAGGCGTCAGTTGTTGTCAGATTTGGCAACGTAGAGAACGCCGAAAGCTTCCGGTCCGATATGTGAACCGATGGAAGGCCCAATCTGCAGTCGTCCGGTCACGGTGATCCCGTCTGCGGAGAGCTTTTCTTCAAAGCGGCAGCAGTTGTCGGTACCGTAGGTGTAGAGCGTATATATCGGGAAATCAGGATCGGGTTCCTGCGAACGGACGAATTTTAACAGGCTGCAGGCTGCTTTGTTTTTGCCGAGGCTTTTGGCAAGGATGCCTATTTTGCCCTCGTCAGTCAAAGTGATGGTGGGCTTTAAGCTTGCCAGTTCTCCCAGATTTGCGGCGGTTTTGGAGAGTCTGCCTCCACGGTGGAGATATTCCAGAGTATCCAGCACTGCAGCCACTCTGATACGCGCTCTTAAGTCATTGAGCAGTGGAACGATGAAAGCGGCATCCAGTCCTTCCTCCCGCTTGCAGCAGGCATATTCTGCCATGATGCGCATGACGTGTGTTGCCGCAAGAGAATCGACCAGATAGATATGGTCATATTCAGCCATGTTCCTGGCGAGCACGGCACTCTGAAAGGTACCGCTGAGCTCTGAGGAGACCAGGATACAGATCACGTCGTCGCCGTTTTCCTTTGCATTCAGAAAAACATCCAGAAATGCCTGGGGGGAGGGCTGTGAAGTCTTGGGGAATTCACCTGTCTTTTCCAGTGTTTCATAAAAAAAGTCCCGTTCCAGTTCGATGCCGTCCCGGAAAGACTCTTCACCGATGCTGACGGTGATGGGAACCAAGTCCATATTTTTATTATTCAATTCATCCGCACGGTAGTCCGAAGCGGAGTCTACAACGATTCTGATCATTTAAAATACCTCTTTTGCAATATTTGTGATCTGGCTTAACAGATTAATTGTCTGGACAGTCTTTTCTCTGCCCATTTTTTGAATGATAATATCGATGGATTTGAGGATCCGATCATGCTGATCCTTGTAAAGTGCCGTATGCTCAGGATTCAGGCTCACATAGACCTGACGCTTATCAGTTGCGGAACGGTCGCGGGTAATAAACCCTTTGGCTTCCATGCTGTTCAGGGTGCGATTCATCTGAGATTTCAACATTTTGGTGGCATTGCAAAGATCAGTGGCAGTCAGCCGCGTCTCTGAATTCTGTTGTTCGGCCTGATACAGAAGATTGCAGATCAGGGACTCATTATAGGGTACGTCGGAAACGACACGCTCGTTATTGACGACAGTAGATAATTGCAGCCAGACGTTCAGAAGCTGCTCGTTCAGATCACTCATTATTTTGCTCCTTTCAAAAACTGCCTTATTTGATTCACAAAATAAACAGTTCACAATGTATACTAACATGGGTGATCGGTTTTGTCAATTCATTTTAAAAACTATTTTTTTAAAATGAACTTGCCTTTTCAGCATATATCTCCTAAAATGAAGGTAAGAGAATCACTTGCAAAACTGTAAAAAGGAAGTACATAGTATGAAGATCAGTGAAATCCATGAGAAAAAGCGGCCGGTGCTGTCATTTGAGATCTTTCCGCCCAAGCACGGTACGGCGCTGCAGAATATTGATGAGACATTGTCCATTTTGAGTGAGCTGAAGCCTGATTTTATCAGTGTGACTTTCGGTGCCGGCGGCAGTTCCAATAATAACCGGACTATAGAGCTTGCCAAGAAGATTAAGAACGAGTACCATATTGAGCCGGTGGTACACCTGACCTGCCTGACTTACAGTAAGGCGGAAATCGATGAATTTTCCCAGATTCTTTTGGAGAACGATCTGAAGAATGTGCTTGCCCTGAGAGGAGACCGCAATCCGGACAACCCCGCAAAGGAAGATTTCAAGCATGCCAATGAGCTCACTGCCTATCTGAAGGGCAAGGGGGATTTCTGTGTGGGAGGTGCCTGCTACCCTGAGTGTCATCCGGAATCTGAGGGAAGAGTGGCTGAGATGAGACATCTGAAGGCCAAAGTGGATGCTGGAGATGAGTTCCTGCTGTCACAGCTTTTCTTTGAGAATGATATGTTTTATTCTTTCCTGGAGGATTGCAGGATCGCCGGCATCGAAGTGCCCGTGACCCCCGGTATCATGCCGGTCATCAACAAGGCACAGATTGAGCGCATGGTGACGCTGTGCGGCGCCTCTCTGCCGGAGCGCTTCCGCAAGATCATGAACCGCTATGCGGATAATAAGGAAGCTCTCTTTGATGCGGGTATGGCCTATGCATTGAGCCAGATTATAGATCTGCTTGCCAACGATGTTGACGGGATCCACCTCTATACCATGAACAATCCGGTGGTGGCAAGAAGGATCTGCGAAGGTATCCGGAATCTTATTTAATAACTGTATAACCTGAGAATACAAAACGCTGCTTCCTATGGGAAAGCAGCGTTTATCATGTCTTATTTAAAATGGTTCTTGATGGCTTCGAAGCTCTCCTGGCTGATCACATGCTCGATCTTGCAGGCATCCTCTGAGGCGATATCGGGAGCTACTCCCAGCTTAACCAGCCAGCCGGTCAACAGCTTGTGGCGCTCAAAGATCATCTCTGCAATAGCTCTGCCGGTGTCTGTCAGATAGATGAAACCTTCTTTTGTAACGGTGATATGCTCCTTTTCCCGGAGATTCTTCATGGCAACACTGACACTGGACTTCTTAAACCCCAGTTCTTCTGCAATATCCACAGATCTCACCACAGGCTTCGTCTTGCTTAAGAGCAGGATCGTCTCCAGATAATTCTCCGCTGATTCATTCACATGCATAATGCCACCATACCCTTCGTCTGAAACAAATAATACCTTGATTCTCAGTATATCATAAAGACTATGTTTCGGCAAGGTAAAAGAGCACTCCGGACCTGATAAACAATACAGCAGCGAACCCGTCCGGAGATTTGTGTGAATTGCAGAAAAAATTTATAATATGTGTTGACAAAATATGGGTGATGTATTACAATAAAATTGAGGTTAGAAGCATCTAACTTTAGGTAGTAAAGACTTTGAAACTGTTATTCTTGATCACATAGAAAAGGTGGGACAGAGATGAGTTTATTTGAAGCGAATGCCGGTGAAGAGTATATCATCAAGGATATTGTAACGGAAGATGAAGAACTGGATGCGTTCCTGTTTTCTCTGGGTTGCTACAGCGGTGAGCCGATTACAGTGATCAACCGCAAGAGAAGTGGCTGCGTGGTATCAATCAAGGATGCCAGATACAATATTGACAGGGATCTGGCACAGGCAATTTCTATATGAAATAAATAGTGGTTTCGCATCACTATTTTTTATGAGAATGAGTTAGTCTAGACTAACAAACGAAATGATCCCGGAAATACCGGAATCAGGAGGGTGCAGAATGAGAATTGCATTGACAGGAAATCCCAACAGCGGAAAGACAACCATGTACAATGCGCTGACAGGAAGCAGTGAACATGTGGGTAACTGGGCCGGTGTAACGGTGGAGAAGAAAGAAGGCCCTATCAGAAAGATCTATTATGACGGAGCGGAGGCGCTGATTGCGGTGGACCTGCCGGGTGCCTATTCCATGTCTCCGTTTACCTCTGAAGAAAGCGTTGCCAGCACTTATGTTAAAAATGAGAATCCGGATGTGATCATCAATATCGTGGATGCCACCAATTTAAGCAGAAGTCTTTTTTTTACCACACAGCTTCTGGAATTGGGGATTCCTGTGGTGGTGGCATTGAACAAGAGTGATATCAATGAGAAGAAGTCTACCGAGATCAATATACAGCTTTTGAGTGAGAAGTTGGGGTGCCCTGTGCTTGAGACGGTTTCCACCTCCTCACGGGAAAATGGGCTGAAGGAAGTGATCGATAAGGCGGTTTCTCTCTGCGGATTCGGGCAGAGAGCCGTATATCGGCAGGAAGAGATCGATCTGCAGAACAGGGAAGCGGTTAAAGAGGCTGACAGAAAGCGCTTTGCCTTCGTAAACGGAATCATAAAGGAAGTGGAAACACGTAAGAACCTGACAAGGCAGCGCAATGTCCAGGATAAGATTGATGATATTCTTACCAATAAATGGATCGGGATTCCTATATTTGCCCTGGTGATGTTCCTGGTTTTTTACATTTCTCAGACTACTTTGGGAACCCTTGTGGCAGACTGGATGACAGCAAAGATTGAGCTGTTTCAGGTATGGGTTGAGGGATTGCTCACCGATGCGGGAGCCAGTGATTTTCTGATCGCACTGCTGGGAAGCGGTATCATTGGCGGTGTCGGCGCGGTTGTGGGCTTCCTGCCGCTGGTGATGATCATGTATTTCCTGATCGCACTGCTGGAAGACTGCGGTTATATGGCCCGCGCCACGGTAGTGCTGGATCCGATTTTTAAGAGAGTAGGGCTTTCCGGCAAATCCGTTATCCCCATGGTTGTCGGTACCGGCTGCGCGATTCCCGGTGTTATGGCTTGCCGCACTATCCGAAATGAGAGAGAGCGGAGAGCTACCGCAATGCTGACCCCGTTCATGCCCTGCGGTGCGAAGCTTCCCGTGATCGCACTGTTTGCGGGTGCATTCTTCGGTGATGCTCCCTGGATGGGTGCGGTAATGT
>JAZRCR010000013.1:0-8215 GCA_045659805.1 Acetatifactor sp. | reverse complement strand
ATATATACATAAGCCTTTAAAAAAAACGTCAAGGAATCGAACTGACGTTTTGATTGGAGGTACAAATGAGGACGTCATATTTTTTTACATTAACTATCAAGAATAAACAAACTGAACAAGAACTGGATATTTCTTTGTTTCCACAAATAATTGATGAAATAATCGAAAAACATTCCGTTTATTCAGATTACTACACCATTGATATCACTTCAGAAGACGACACTTTGCATACAGTTGTAGATATCATAGATCACACGAAAGAATACTTATTTGCAAGATTTTCAAAACAGCGCTTAACCAATTCTGTCGTTGGTAGAAATTACAGCACCATGAAAACTGAACCTGTATTGGGGAAGTACAAAGAGGACAAAAAAGGAATTGAAAACTACTCATTTGTCTATATTAATTACAGTACGCTAATTGCAGAAATTGCTATTTCTCAGTATTCCCCCAACGAATCCGCTATCGCTAATTTGATCAAAAAGTATTCCGATTATTATTTAGAGATAAAAGCCATTGCTAATCGCAGAGGAATTGAACAAATTTTCGGGCATACTAAGCCTGTTATTTCTTCTATTTCCGTTGATGTGCCTACACCAGATCCAGTTATACTTAAGCACTTGGGACTAACAGATAATCAAATACAGAATATGATAGGTAACAATTTAGTTGCCAAAATTACAGTTTCTCCCGCGCATGGAACAACTATTGTTTCTGGCGATGATGTCGAACCAATTGTAACCTCCGTAAAAAATAACAAACCAAACTTAATAGCAGCAGTCATACGAGCAAGAAGTCACTCGGAAAAATCGCGTGATTATAATCTTTATGAAGATTCCTTTAAGTATAACATAGATATTCCTACATCCTATATTGAAAATGGTAAATCTATATCTTTTACAGAAAAGGAATTAATTGCAAAGGCAAAAGAAAAATTAGTTAGTAATTATAATAAAAATCGTGATATAATAATTCCATTATCAAATAGGGGATGTTATTAAATGAAAGGATCAAAAAAACATACACTCAAATGCGTTGTAATATTTATCACATTTGCAATAATAATTTGTTTGTGTAACAAATTTGAAATTATTGGTGTTCCAGAATCCGATAATTTGATAAATACGCAATTTAATCTTTTGACAATTAATACCGTTTTTGCTGGCTTTTCGTTCACTGTATTAGGCATGATAATAAGTTTATCTGATACAACAATACTAAAAGCCTTAAAAGAAACTCCCTTTTTAAGAAATTACTGCTCAATTGTGGCAGAAAGTATTTTTGACTTCATTATTTCGGTTGTAATATCATTATATTTTATTATCGGACTAAACAATTGGATTGAAGGATTATCGCCAGAGGAAACCGATATATTTACTGTAAAGATACCATATATTGTCGAATTATTGTTCTTGATAAAAGGAATAATGCTTTTTACGCTTTCTGTCGTGAAACTCCTTAAAATTTTAAATAAAAATTTTAAGGACAACGAAAAAAAAGGCAACGAAAAAATCAAAAAGTTTGAAGAAGCTATGAAAAGCAAAGGATAAATAAAAACCGCCCCGGTGCTATCAACACCAGAGCGGAATTCAGATACACCGGGAATACTCCCGATACAGCACCTTAGACAAGTGAATTGTATCATCTTCCCGGGCTATTTGCAACGCAAACTTATGTTCCCGGGCATTTTTATGCCCAAAAATAAAGAAAACGGAGGATGATATTATGGCAAAAGCAACTAAGTTACCATCAGGATCATACAGGTGCAGGGTATTAAGCCGCTCTGAGCAGGTGTGGGATTCTGAGAATAATAGCTGGAAGACAAAAAAGATCTATGAATCATTTACTGCAGATACCAAAAAAGAAGCTGAAAGGCTGGCAATGGAGTTTGAACTCCATAAAGAAACTGCCGCCTCAAGGCCTACCGATATATCTCTTGGAGATGCGATCAAGCAGTACATCGATATTAAGCGTAAGGTGTTATCTCCTTCCACCATCACTGGTTATGAATCATTGATGAAAACCGCTTACACAAACATCTGCTCCATCAGCATTCGCAAGATTGATAACATTACCATACAGAAATGGACCAGCTGCTATTCTGAATCACATTCTCCAAAGACTACAGCAAATGCACATGGCCTGCTTGTATCCGCAATCAGTATGTTCCGTCCGGACTTTCAGATCATGACCAAGCTACCAGCACGGATAAAGCCTGAATTATATGTGCCAACTGACCAGGATGTCAAGAAGCTACTGGATCATGTAAAAGGAAAAGAATTAGAGATTGCTATCCTTCTTGCGGCTTTTGGTCCCATGCGTAGAGGAGAAATATGCGCACTTACTTCTGACGATATCAATGGGAATATTATAACCGTTAATAAGGCTTATGTTGCGGACAGTAAGAAAAACTGGATATTGAAACAACCTAAGACTTATTCGGGCTATCGACAGATAAGGTTTCCTCAATTCGTGATTGACCGGCTGCAGGGCATTGAGGGAGAAATAATAAAAGCCACTCCCGATCAGATTACTAACCGCTTTAAAAGGGCTGTACATTTTTCAGGCTTACCACATTTCCGTTTTCATGATCTGAGACATTATGCAGCCTCTATCATGCACGCACTTGGCATGCCAGACCAATATATCATGCAACGAGGCGGCTGGTCTTCTGACTATGTCATGAAAAATATCTACAGAAATACACTCAGCGACCAGGCAATCGGCTTCAATGACAGAATTAACAGGCATTTTGAGAATCTGACACAGTCTCCAAACCCTTGATTTTGCGGCGTTTTTCGTGTCATCTTTCGTGTCATCTTTCGTGTCATCTTTTTATCAAAATTAACGATATTTTATTAAATTTATAAGACATTTATTAAATATAAAAAACCCCACAAAACCAGTTAAATCAAGGCTTTGCGGGGTTTTTCCCGTATATACGGCATTTCGTAAAAAGTGGAGATAATGGGACTTGAACCCACGGCCTCTTGCATGCCATGCAAGCGCTCTCCCAGCTGAGCTATACCCCCAAGTATTCAAATTTCAATGCAAGAAACAGTATATCACATATCTTCAAAAAAAGAAAGTAGTAATCCGAAAAATTTTATCTGTGCCGCAGAAATCTTTTCACGGTTTCTCCGGCACAGGTATTATCTTGCTTATTTCTTGCCGAAAGTAATCTTGCTGAAGTATTCCAGCATGCACTTTCTCATCAGATTCAAAGCTGCCGTCACTGCAGACTCTCTGATCTTTGCGCGGTTTCCGATAAACTGATATTTCTGCACCGTCACCTTGCCCTTAATGTTGCAGGCAATATACACCAGCCCTACAGGCTTCTCCTTACTGCCACCGTCAGGTCCTGCTATTCCGGTGATCGCCACGGACATATCAGCTTTATAAGTGTTGGCGGCACCGATTGCCATCTCCTCAGCAACCTGCTCACTGACTGCGCCGTACTTTTGGAGTGTAGGCTTCTTAACACCCAAAAGTTTTCTCTTGGCCTTGTTGGAATAGGTCACAAAGCCGCATTTATACACATCGGAGACACCGGGAATATTGATCAGTCTTGCCGACAGCATACCACCGGTACAGGACTCCGCACAGGTAAAGGAAAGATCATTGACGATCAAAAGATCCACCACTGCTTTCTCCAGTGTCAAATCCTCCTGTGTGGTGTAAATATCGTAACCAAACCGTGTTTTCAGCTCTTTAATGACGGGCTTATTCAGCTTCTTAGCCTCTTTTTCACTGTCTGCCTTGGCCGTCACACGAATATGAACCTCTCCTGTCTTGGCATAAGTTGCAATGGTGGGATTGGTCTGCGCATCGATCAGATCCCTCAGCATCGTCTCCACCTTACTCTCACCCACACCGCAGAGCTTTACCGTCTGGGAATAGATCACACCGGGCTCAAGGGCCTCAAGATACGGTGCAACGCTTTCCTCAAACATAGGCTTTAATTCGGCGGGCGGACCTGGCAAAAGGATCACATGGTTATCCTTATCCGGAATGATCACGCCGGGAGCCGTTCCGTTGTGGTTGGGAAGTATCACTGCTCCCTCAGGGATCATGGCCTGCTTCCAGTTATTCTCTGTAGGCTCGGATCCTCTCTGTCTGAAGTAGGATGCGATTGCCTCCTTGCTTTCCTCGTGGAGCACCAGCTTTCTGCCCATGACAGCAGCCGCTGTCTCCTTGGTCAGATCGTCCTCCGTGGGTCCGAGACCGCCTGAAAGGATCACCACATCAGATCTGTTTACAGCGGTACGGATCGCTTCACCAAGACGCTCCGCATTGTCTCCCACTACAGACTGATAATAGCAGGAAAGCCCCAGGCCGGCGCACTTTTCCGCCAGGTAAGCAGCATTCGTATTTACGATATTTCCAAGTAATAATTCTGTTCCGACACAGATAATCTCAACGGTCATAATTACCTCCCGACCTTATTTGGTCTCCTTCATCACCGCTTTGTTCTTCCACACATAGTCCACCAGTGAGATGACAGTCAGCGCCAGTGCGATCCACATCACAATATCCGTCAGGATCTGCAACTGCGGTATATTGGCGATCATCATACAGATCATGATCATCTGGAAGGTGGTCTTAAACTTCCCCCAGTAATTGGCCGCTATCACTACACCGTTGTCAGCAGCAATCGTTCTGAAGCCGCTGATGATGAACTCACGGCTGATAATGACGATAACCACCCAGGAGGGGATTCTGTCAAGCTCCACCAGTGCGATCAGTGCGGCACAGACTAACAGTTTATCTGCCAAGGGATCCATGAACTTGCCGAAATTCGTGACCAGATTGTATTTTCTCGCAATCTTGCCGTCCACAAGATCGGTGAGGCTTGCAATGATAAAGATTGCCAAAGCAATATAGTCTGCATAGGCAAAACTGCCAAACCAGCCGGCATGGCCGCCCAGAAGCAACAAAACAAAAGGTACGATCAATATCACTCGGATAACAGTCAGTTTGTTAGGCAGATTCATATTTTCTCTCCTTTTTGGTCTAATCTTCCTGATAGATCTCTCCTATCAGATCGTATTCGTTGGAACCGGTCACCTGTACCTTCACAAAATCACCGGTCATCAGTGTCGCTGTGGTATTCAGGAACAGATAGCCGTCTACATTGGGAGCATCACGGTAAGTTCTGGTGACATAGGCATCCTCGTCGGCAATCTTGCCTTCCACCATTACCGTAAGAACACTGCCCACCATATCATCGGCTTTTTCAAAGGCGATCTCCTGCTGAAGCTCCATCAGCTGCGCCTGGCGTTCAAGCTTCACTTCTTCGTCGATCTGTCCGGGCATGATAGCTGCCGGTGTATCTTCTTCCTGGGAATAAGTGAATACTCCCAATCTGTCAAATTCAAGCTCATCCACGAATGCCAGCAGTTCTTCATGGTCCTCTTCGGTCTCACCCGGGAAGCCCGTGATCAAAGTGGTTCGCAGACAAATATCCGGAATGGCCTCTCTGAGCTTCTCCACCATACCTCTAAGCTGCGCATTGTCCGTCCTGCGGCCCATACGCTTTAATACCGGATCGGAGGCATGCTGGATGGGGATATCAAGGTAGTGGCACACCTTGGGCTCTGATGCAATCACATCGATCAGTTCCCGGGTAATCTCCTCCGGATAACAGTAAAGAATCCTGATCCAGTAGACACCGTTTACCTCTGCCAATTTGCGAAGGAGCTCCGGCAGCATTTTCTTTCCGTAAAGATCCACACCGTACAGGGTGGTCTCCTGGGCTACCAGTATCAGTTCTTTCACACCGTTCTCTGCCAGCTGCGCCGCCTCTTCAACAAGCGACTCCATGGGAACACTGCGGTAATTTCCACGCACCTTCGGAATGATACAATAGGTACAGTGCTTATCACAGCCTTCTGCGATCTTCAGGTAAGCAAAATGACCGCCTGTGGTGAGCACTCTCTTTTTGCCGGTGACCGGGCGTGCATTGATATCTTCATAGTGGTTATGACTGTTGCCTGCTAGAACCTCTTCCACCGCCGCTACGATGCTGTCAATGGCTGTAGTTCCCACGATAGCGTCCACCTGGGGAATTTCCTGCTGGATCTCCTCCCGGTAACGCTGGGCAAGACAGCCTGCTGCGATCAGTACTTTGATCTTTCCGCTTTCCCGCAGTTCGCTCATCTCTAACAGCGTATTAATACTTTCTTCCTTGGCGTCGTTGATAAAACAGCAGGTGTTGACCACCACAATATCTGCTTCCGACTCATCATCGGTGAAGGTAAATCCCCTCTCACCCAGCATTCCCAGCATCATCTCGGAATCCACCAGATTCTTGTCACAGCCAAGGGAAATAAACAATATCTTCATCTATGTCTGATCCTCTCCTTGTTCGCACAAAAAGCAGAAACAAGACTTGCCGGTTTCTGCTTCTCACAACGGTTCGGAAACACCGTATGCCTTTTTATTGCTCTTCATCGCCCAGGATCTTGATCTTGCCCTGGTTCAATTCTTCTACTGCTACGGACAATGCCTTGCCGGACTTCTCCGGTACCAGTGCTTCGCAGCCGCTTGTCAGCTGTCTTGCTCTCTTGGCTGTGGCCATAACGATGGAATAACGGCTGTTTACTACAGGAGCCTCGCCCTGCTCCACCTCACTGTTTACTACTTTCATTAAATCGGAATAAGACGGATGTAACATTATATTTGATCTCCTTTCGAAAATTCTTTCAATTCTTCTCTGATTTCCCGGATAAAGGAATCCATGCGCACCGGCGCACTGCGCGCCGCATCTACCAGACGGTGGATCTCTCTGACGCATTCTTCCAGGTCGTCATTTATCACAATATGATCATAGGCTTCCATGCCCTGTGATTCCTCATATGCTCTGGCAAGGCGCTGTCTGATCACTTCCGGTGATTCAGTACCCCTTCCCATCAGTCTGCGCTCCAGCTCCTTTGCATCGGGCGGTGTCACGAACAGAAGCAGGCTCTCCGGAAACTTCTCCTTCACCTTCAGCGCACCCTGTATTTCAATCTCAAGTACCACGTCCTTGCCGGCCTCAAGCTGTTCTTCCACATAGGCCCTGGGCGTACCGTAATAATTACCGCAGTAGCAGGCGTGTTCTATCAGGCCATCCCCTGAAACCGTGCGTTCAAACTCCTCTTTGGTGGTAAAGAAATAGGAAATTCCCTCTTCTTCCCCTTCTCTGGGACTCCTGGTGGTCATAGACACTGAGAGCGCATAATTGTCATAAGTCTGCAGCAGGCGCTTCATCAGCGTACCCTTACCGGCCCCGGAAAAACCCGACACCACGATAAGCACTCCTTTATGCTTCATCCTTGTCATCCTCACTTTATTTTAATTGTGTCAGCTGTTCCCCTCAGGCTCCGCCAATGCCCTGCCGGTGATGGTCTCAGGCAAAAGCGCTGACAGTACGATCTGGCTGTTCTCCATCACAAGGACAGCTTTGGTCTTACGTCCCTGAGTGGCATCGATCGCCATCCCCTTATCCTTGGCACTCTGCACCATTCTCTTCACGGGAGCGGAGTCAGGGCTGACAATGGCGATGATCTTCGATGTGTTCACCATATTGCCGAAGCCGATATGAATCAGTTTGTTCATGCTGATTCCTTTCTTATTCAACGTTTTGTATCTGCTCACGAACCTTCTCGATCTCGGTCTTCAGTTCGATGGCACAGTTGGTCACCTGCAGGTCGTTGGCTTTGGACAGGATGGTATTCGCCTCACGGTTCAGCTCCTGTGCGATAAAGTCAAGCTTTCGGCCAATGCTGCCGCCTTCCATAAGGGTGTTCTTCGTAGTCTCAATGTGGCTCCTCAGACGAACCAGTTCTTCGTCCACACAGATCCTGTCAGCCATGATAGCCACTTCCGTCAGAAGTCTGCCCTCGTCGATCTTGGTATCTCCCAAAAGTTCCCGCACCTTTTCGGTGAGTTTCTCATGATACTCTTCCAGTATCCGGGGAGATCTCTCTCCGATAAAGTCCGCAAGTGTAAGCATTCCGTCCAACTTGGAAAGCAGATCTTCTCTCAAATGCTCACCTTCCACGATCCTGGTCTGCACAAAGCTCTCTGCAGCGCCGGTCACAGCCTGCTTAAGTTCCTTCCACAGTTCCTCCTCGTCGACGGTCAGCTCTTCCATGGTGAAAACTTCAGGATATCTGGACAATGTAGACACCCTTACGTCATTATCCAGCTGAAACTCTTCCGCCATCTGATC
>JAZRCR010000012.1:0-4520 GCA_045659805.1 Acetatifactor sp. | reverse complement strand
ACTTCTGTCAGAAGCCTGCCCTCATCGATCTTGGTATCTCCCAAAAGCTCCCGCACCTTTTCTGTGAGTTTCTCATGATACTCTTCCAGTATCCGGGGAGATCTTTCTCCGATAAAGTCCGCAAGTGTAAGCATTCCCTCCAGCTTGGCAAGCAAATCTTCTCTCAGGTGCTCACCTTCCACGATCCTGGTCTGCACAAAACTCTCTGCAGCGCCGATCACAGCCTGCTTAAGCTCCTTCCACAGTTCCTCCTCGTCGACGGTCAGCTCTTCCATGGTGAAAACTTCAGGATATCTGGACAATGTAGACACCCTTACGTCATTATCCAGCTGAAACTCTTCCGCCATCTGATCCAGATATCTCAGATATTCCGAAGCCACTTCCCTGTTATAGCGCACAGTGGTGTTACTCTCACTGAAATCCTCGTAGGAGATAAAAATATCAACCTTGCCTCTTGAGATATATCTCTTTAACTCCGTGCGGATCGCAGACTCAAAGAAATTCAGCTTCTTGGGCATCTTAATATTGACATCCAGATAACGGTGGTTCACTGATTTCATCTCCACCGTAAATTTACGGTTATTTTCGGCAACCTCACACCTGCCGAAACCGGTCATACTCTTTATCATATGTGCTCCAATCTTCCATAAGGACTGTGTTTACACTTCTTAATATTATAAAATAAGATTGGATTACCGTCAAGTGGTGGTGCTGTTTTTCTACAAGTGCAAATAATAATTACAAAAAAGCCTAAAAAAGTGCAAATAAGTGGTATGTAAACTTGAAAATTGGTGCAAATTATGTTATGATGCACTTATCAAATACAGGAGGGCTGTTCATGGAACGAAATGCTTTGCAAAAACTGATAGAATGGAATCATAACAGGCACAGGAAACCCCTGATCGTATGGGGAGCAAGACAAGTCGGCAAAACCTATCTCGTTCAGAAAATGTTCGCCCAAACTTATTATAAGAACAATTACATTTATATTGATTGCAAGATCGAAGATGAAATCCGGGAGTTCTGCTCCGGAACAGCTAATGCCGGTAAAATCATCGAATACATTTCACTTCTGAAAGGCAAGCAGATTAACGAAAACACCCTTTTGATCTTTGACGAGGTGCAGGAATGTCCCAATATCATATCCTCCCTTAAATACTTTTGCCAGGATTTCAGGGAAATTCCCGTTATCGCAACAGGCTCAATGGTCCGCATCAAGTTGCAAAGAGAAACCCACAAAAGAGGCTCAAAGGAAAACGACAAGTTCCTTTTCCCTGTAGGAAAAATCAACCAAATAACGGTTTATCCCATGACCTTTGATGAGTTCCTGATGAACAGCAACCAAATGCTTTATTCCGCCATCAAACAGGCATATGAAAGCAAATCACCACTTACTGCACATATTCACGATCTGACAATGGATCAAGTATACAAGTATCTGCTTGTCGGAGGAATGCCTGAAGCTGTCGAAGCCTACATTGACAGTGAAAGCCTTTTTGAAGCAAGAGAAATTCTCAAAGTTTTGTACGATAACTATGTGGCCGATATGGACCTATATCAGGCAAGCCGGGAAGCCGTTTTGCGTTCCCGCAAACTGTTTCAAAATATATATAAGGAGCTCAACAAAGAATCCAAAAATTTTTCACCGGGTCTTATTGAGAAAAAAAGCAAGACAAGAGATTTTACCACCTCCGTTCAATGGCTTACAATGGCACATATTATCAATCAGTCCTTTCAGCTGAAAGAGCATATCACAATGCCCCTTATGCCGGATAACGAAAGCAACTTCCGCCTGTTTCTCGGGGATATCGGTATGTTTTCCTATCAAAGCGGAATCAATGCGGCTTCCTTCGTATCAAATGAAAGAGAAAATACGCTGTCAGGTATTTTCTTTGAAAACTTTGTTGCCAATGAACTGATTGCAAAAGAACACAAATTATTCTATTGGCGCGGAAAAGCATCAGCCGAGCTTGAGTTTATTATCGAATCAGACAACAAGCTATATCCCATTGATGTAAAAAAAGGACGTGGTACGCTGAACTCCCTTGAAAAATTTTCAAATCACAATAAATTTGAGTATGCCATTAAGGTTTCCAAAAACAACTATGGCTATAGTCCGGAACAAAAACTACTCACAGTACCGCTTTACTTTATCCCCTTTGTAGCCAGGGACCTGGCAGAGGGAACAATGAATATATCAATTTGACAGAAATGAGGTTGGCCACATGGCATTTGACGGAATCACCGTAGCAAGCATCGTAAAAGAATTAAATGACACCCTGACGGGTGGCCGTTTATCCAAAATAGCGCAGCCGGAAGCCGATGAGCTCCTGCTGACCGTTAAGACGCCCTCCGGGCAAAGACGCCTTTTTCTCTCGGCAGACGCTTCTCTCCCGCTGATCTACCTGACAGAGACGAACAAGCAAAGTCCGCTTACGGCACCGGGCTTCTGCATGCTGCTCAGAAAGCACCTGCAGAACGGACGGATTGTGGAAATATCCCAGCCGGGACTGGAACGAATCGTGCATATTGACATTGAGCACCTGGACGAAATGGGCGATCTGAAAAGAAAACGTCTTGTGATAGAGATTATGGGCAAACACAGTAATATTATTTTCTGCAACGAGGAAGGCATGATTCTGGACAGTATCAAGCACGTATCAGGCCTGGTGAGCAGTGTCAGAGAGGTATTGCCCGGAAAGCAGTATTTTGTCCCTAATACTCAGGAAAAATCCGATCCTCTCCACACCAACTTCGACAGCCTTCGAAAGACACTGGCTGCCAAGCCCATGGCTGTCTTTAAGGCCATCTACTCCTGTTATACCGGAATCTCTCCCATCATTGCCCAGGAAATCTGTTACCGTGCCGGAATCGACGGCGATCTTCCCACCGTCGCTCTGGAAGATGCGCAATATCAGGCTCTCCACAAGTCTCTCGAAGAGATGATGCAGGCCGTGATACAGGGAGAATTCGCTCCTAACATCGCTTACACCGGCTCACAACCTGTGGAGTTTGCGGCCCTGCCTCTGACGATCTATACTTCAGGAAATGACCGCACCGTATCCTATCCGTCCATCTCTGCGCTCTTGGAGAACTACTACGCCGAAAAAAATGCGCTGACCCGCATCCGCCAGAAATCCTCTGATCTTCGTCGTATTGTGCAGACTGCCCTGGAACGCAATGTCAAAAAATACGATCTGCAATGCCGTCAGATCAAAGATACCGCCAAGCGGGACACCTATCGCATCTACGGCGAGCTGTTAAACACCTACGGCTACAGTGTGGAGCCCGGCAGCAAGTCCATGGAAGCATTGAACTATTATACCAATGAAATGATCACCATTCCTCTGGACCCCACTCTCACCCCAAAGGAAAATGCCAAGAAATATTTTGATAAATACAATAAGCTGAAGCGTACCTACGAAGCTTTGGCAGAACTCACCAAAGAAGTGAAAGAAGAGATCGAACATCTGGAATCCGTCGGTGCAGCCCTGGATATTGCCCTTCTGGAGGAAGACCTTGTGGAGATCAAGGAAGAACTGACCGAAAGCGGCTATATCAAGCGAAAAGGCGGCACCAAAAAAGCCAAAGTCACCAGCAAACCCTTCCACTATGTGAGCAGCGACGGCTTTCATATCTATGTGGGCAAAAACAATTATCAGAACGATGAACTGACTTTTAAATTTGCCACGGGAAATGACTGGTGGTTCCATGCCAAGGACATGCCCGGCTCCCACGTGATCGTCAAGACTGAGGGGGCCGCGGAGCTGCCTGATGCCACCTTCGAGGAGGCCGGCCGCCTTGCGGCCTACTACTCCAAGGGCAGAGGTCAGGACAAAGTAGAAATCGACTATATCCAGAAGAAACATGTGAAAAAGCCGGCAGGTGCCAAACCTGGCTTTGTGGTGTACTACACCAACTATTCACTTATGATCGATTCGGACATTTCCGGCATCACGCAGATTCCCTAGTTTGTAACTTGAAAAGCCGTCCCAAGTGTAGTCCGGTGCAGGCCCTGAGAATTGGGTTCCCAAGGCAGCGTTTCCGGCCGTTTTGCAGGTTTCAAAAGTGTAAGAAACACTAAGAACGCTCCATTAAAGTAAAAAGCAACGCCCGAACCATCACGAACTCGCAGCCAAAGCTGCTCAAACAGGTGATGTTCGGGCGTTAATACTTCATTGGAGCGTTCTAAGTGTTGCTACCACTTTTTCAAATGCCAAAACGGCTGGAAACTCTGCCTGGGGGCCCCAATTCTCAGGGTCTGCACCGATTTACACTTCGTGCTGCTCTCCAAATGTGGAATCAGGGAATCTGCGTTAACCGAAATAAGTAGTAAAAAAAGTTAGCAAACAATACTCTTCCGAACTTCTGGCATTTGAGTAAGCCGACCAAGAAGCGTAAGCTGATGTAAGCCGGCGGGAGATACCGGTCCCCAAACAAAGTGGTCCGCTTATTTTGACACTTGAAAAAGTGTTAGGAACACTTAGAACGTTCCTTACACTTTTGAAATCTGAAAAATA
>JAZRCR010000011.1:0-1827 GCA_045659805.1 Acetatifactor sp. | reverse complement strand
TGAATATGATAAAATAACTTTGTCAAATTCAGGCCTCTCCACTGTGGAAAGGAGTTTGACAATGTCCGCAAAAAGAAAAGACAAAAAAGGGCGAGTCCTTCGGACAGGAGAGAGCCAACGCAAAGATCTTACTTATCAATATCGTTATCAGGATATAACGGGTAAACGGCGTACCGTTTACGCACCAACTCTGGAAGAGCTTCGTGCCAAGGAAGAGGAAATTAACAAAGCACAGGATGCCGGTGTGGATTACAACGCAGGCAATGTAACAGTTCTGGAATTGCTGGAACGCTATATCAGCCTGAAACAAGGAGTCCGGAATGCCACCAAGGTTGGATATAATTTCGTCTGCAACCTTGTGAAGAAAGAGGATTTCGGCCACCGAAAAATCCGGGACATCAAAATGTCGGATGCAAAACTCTGGTTTATGAAGCTGCAGCAGGATGGACGGGGATACAGCACCATCACCAGTGTCCGCGGCGTTGTGAAACCTGCTTTCCAGATGGCTTATGAAGAAGATATTCTTCGGAAGAATCCCTTCGACTTTAAGCTTGCTGATGTGGTGAAGAACGATTCCCAGAAGCGGATTGCTTTAACCCAGGAGCAGGAAGATATCTTTATGAACTTCATCAAAACGGACAAGCATTACCGCTGTTACTATGATGAATTCGTGGTGCTTCTGGAAACCGGAATGCGTGTCAGCGAAATGTGTGGTCTGACGAAACAGCAGCTGGATTTTGAAAACCGCAGAATATGGGTGGACCATCAGCTTGTCCGCAAGCCGGACTGCACCTATTATGTGGAGAAGACAAAAACAGAAAGCGGCTGCAGGTTCATTCCCATGACGGATAATGTTTATCAGGCATTGAAAAACATCATTGCCAAAAGACAACGTCCCACAAAAGAATGGCTGATCGATGGATATTCCGGATTTCTGCTTCTGGATAAGAATGGGAATCCCAAGGTGGCAATGCACCTTGAGCATCATTTCCAGTGGGCGCTGAAGAAATTCCGAAAACTGAATCCGGATGTAGAACTTCCGAAAATCACGCCCCATGTGTTCCGGCATACTTTCTGCACAAAAATGGCCCTTGCCGGTATGGACATCAACAGTCTGCAGTATCTGATGGGTCACTCCGATGCAGGCGTTACCATGAATGTCTATACCCATACCACCTACGACCATGCAGAAGCTACGATGCAGAAGATATTACAGTTACAATTGCCGGAAGGGGAGCGCAAGACGGGTTGACACACAAACACTTTTCTTACACCAAATTTACACCATTTGGCCGAAAAGCTGCGTGAGCTTATACACCATTATAAAATTTACCAATTGAAAAAAGTTAGAAAAAGTATATGATAACAGGAAATAAGAGGTTATAAGAGATGATAAAAATCCTTTTTTTATGCCACGGCAATATTTGCCGCAGTCCTATGGGCGAATTCATCATGAAGGATCTGGTGGCCAAGGCTGGGCTGACCAGTCAGTTTCACATTGCCTCCGCGGCGGTGAGCCGGGAAGAGCTGGGCAATCCTGTGTATCCCCCTGCCCGCCGGGAACTGGCAAAGCACAGCATCCGCTGCGACGGTCATGCGGCCCACCAGATCACCCGCCGGGAACTGGAAGAATACGACTATATTTATTACATGGACAGAAGCAACGCCCGTTACTTACAGCGGCTTTTCGGCGACGATGCCGCCAAATGCCAGCCGCTGCTCAATCGGGATGTGGCTGATCCCTGGTATACCGGCGATTTCACCCAGACCTGGCTGGACGTGGTGGAAGGCTGCACCAGAATTCTGGAGGAACTGAAATGAACCGGG
>JAZRCR010000010.1:0-43762 GCA_045659805.1 Acetatifactor sp. | reverse complement strand
CGAGACTTCTTAAAGTCTGGTAAACCGCATAAATAAGCCGAAAAACGGCATTTTTGCAAAATTTGAACCAAGGTCCTGAAAACCGCGAAAAACCAAGAAAAAATATGATAAATCGAGATAAGAAAACGGAGAAAAATGTATGATAAAAATCCTCATGATCTGCCACGGCAACATCTGTCGTTCCCCCATGGCAGAATTCCTATTAAAACACCTGACCACCCAGCGCCACCTCTCCTCTCATTTCTCCATCGCCTCCGCGGCCACCAGTACAGAGGAGATCGGCAACCCGGTGCACCCCGGCACGCGCAACAAGCTGCACAGCATAGGCATCTCCACGGAGGGCAAGTATGCCCGTCAGATGACGAAGAAGGATTATGAGGAATACGACTATCTGATCGGCATGGATCAGTGGAATATCCGGAACATGCTGCGGATCACCGGAGGGGATCCGCAAGGGAAAATCTGCAGGTTGCTGGATTTTACAGGGAGACCGCGGGATATTGCGGATCCTTGGTATACCGGCGATTTTGAGGAGACTTACAATGACGTCCTGGAGGGATGCGAGGCCCTTTTGAAGCATTTGGGGTTTTAGCGGCGGCAGTGTTGTCGGGCTGACTTATCAGCCTTGCAAGGGAGTTACCTGTTACGAAAAGACGGAGAAGAAACACGATATGATTCGCACTGTGATTTTTGATATGGACGGGACGCTGATCGATACGGAGAAGATCTACCGGATCTTTTGGCCCAAGGCCATGGAACATTTTGGATATGAGATGACGGAGGAGCAGTGGCTTCAGCTGCGGAGCCTTGGCAGGCCTTTCGGGTCGGCCAAGCTGAAGGAGTGGTACGGCGAAGATTTTGATGATTCGGCCGTGCGCGCTTACCGCAATGAGATCATGAACGCATATATTGCAGAGCACGGCATTGAGAGAAAGCGCGGGGCGGCAGAACTTCTGACCTGGTTGAAGGAGCGTGGCTATACCTGTGCCATCGCCACGGCAACGGATCCGGTGAGGACGGAACAGTACCTGAAAATGGTGGGGCTCAGGGAGTTTTTTGATCGGGTGATCAGTGCGCACATGGTGAAGGAGGGCAAGCCGTCGCCGGATGTCTATCTGTATGCCTGTGAGCAGCTGGGGCAGAGGCCGGAGGACTGTATGGCGGTGGAGGATTCGCCCAACGGCGTGACCTCCGCATACCGCGCAGGCTGCAAGGTAGTGATGGTGCCGGATGCTACGCAGCCGGATGAGGAGCTGGAGGCCATGCTGTACGGCAAGGCGGACTGTCTGACGGATATCATCGGTATATTGGAGCCGTAAATAGTGGCAATAGTGCCTTGCATTTTCAGGTGCTGTGTGTTACTATTTTAACGATAGAGACAGTATCGCAAGAGGGGGATTCTGCGGATTTCCCATTGCATCAGAAAAGCGCGCCGCGCAGAGTATACTGCGGCGGAGAATCTTGCGACCTACGTAATCGGAGAGAAATAGAAGGTGCCTGCGGGCAGAAAGGACATAAGAAAATGAACAAGAGTTTTGACGAGATCATCTCAAAAGTAAAAGAGTGCGGCAAGAAGACCGTTGCGGTTGCTGCGGCTCAGGATGAGGCAGTGCTGGAGGCGGTTAAGGAAGCCAAGGCAAGAGGTATTGCCGATGCGATCCTGGTAGGCGATGAGGCTAAGATCCGTGCCATGGCAGCAGAGCTTGACATGGACCTGGAGGGATTCGAGATCATCGACGAGCCCGATATGGTACAGGCTTCCCTGAAGGCTGTAAAGCTGGCTCATGACGGTGTGGCTGACATGTACATGAAGGGTATCATCGACACCAAGAACTTCTTAAAGAGTGTTCTGGACAAGGAAGTGGGCCTTAGAACCGGCGGTGCGCTTTCCCACGTGGCTGTTTTTGATATCCCCTGCATGGAGAAGCTGCTGTTTTTGACTGACGTTGCATTTATGACCTATCCCACTCTGGAGGACAAGGTAAATATTATCAACAATACCGTTCCCGTATGTAAGGCTTGCGGCGTGGAGCTTCCCAAGGTTGCACCCCTTGCAGCTGTGGAAGTGGTGAACCCCAAGATGCCTGTGACTGTGGAAGCCGCTGAGCTGGCCAAGATGTGTGAGGAAGGTCAGATCACCGGCTGTATCGTGGACGGACCTCTGTCTCTGGATCTGGCTATCGATCCGGAAGCTGCCAAGCATAAAGGTGCTACCGACCGTAAGATCCAGGGTGATGCGGATGTGCTTCTTTTCCCTGACATTCATGCGGGCAATCAGGTATACAAGGCAATCGTACATATGGTTCCCGGCGTGAAGAACGGATGTATCCTCACCGGTACCAAGGTTCCCGTGATCCTTACCAGCCGTTCCGATACTTTTGAGACCAAGGTGAATTCCATTGCGCTGGCAGCAGTGGTTGCAGAAGAACTGAAGAAGAATCAGTAATAAGATATCAGCTGCCGAAAGCAGCAGAAGGAGGGCAATATGTCTATCAAAAGCTTAATTATCAATCCCGGCTCAACCTCCACCAAGATCGGTGTGTTTGAGGATGAGACACTGTTATTTGAGGAGACCTTGAGACATTCAACCGAGGAGATCGGTCAGTATGCCACCATCGTAGACCAGAAGGATTTCCGCAAGAAGATCATCACAGATCTGCTGGATTCCAAGAATTTTGAATTAAAGAGCCTTGACGTGATCGTAGGACGCGGCGGTATGTTAAAGCCCATTCCCGGCGGTACCTATGCAGTGACCGACGAGCTGATTGCTGACCTGAAGGTGGGCGTATCCGGACAGCATGCTTCCAATCTGGGCGGTATCCTTGCCCGTGAGATCGGAGATGAGATCGGCGTTCCTTCTTACATTGTAGACCCCGTAGTGGTAGATGAGCTTATGCCCATTGCAAGATACTCCGGCGTTCCCGAGCTTCCCCGCGCCAGCATTTTCCATGCATTGAACCAGAAGGCAGTGGCCAAGAGATATGCGGCAGAGAGCGGCAAGCCCTATGAATCCCTGCGTCTCATCGTTGTACACATGGGCGGTGGCGTGTCCGTAGGTGCTCACGTGGACGGTAGAGTTATCGATGTATTCAACGCACTGGACGGCGACGGCGCGTTCTCTCCCGAGCGTGCAGGCGGCGTGCCCAGCGGCGCACTGATCAAGATGTGCTTCTCCGGCAAGTATACCGAGAAAGAAGTATACAGCAAGATCGTGGGCAAGGGCGGCTTCAATGCTTACCTTGGCACCAACGATATGCGTGAGGTGACCAAGATGGCCAATGCCGGCAATGCAGATGCTGTTGAGGCTAAGGAGGCATTCCTTCTTCAGGTGGCAAAAGATATCGGTTCCATGGCATGTGTGCTCAACGGTAAGGTAGATCAGATCATCCTGACCGGCGGTATCGCTTACGGCGCAGACGTGATCGAGGCTCTGAGAGAGAGAGCCGGCTGGATTGCTCCTTTCACCGTATATCCCGGTGAGGATGAGTTGCTTGCACTGGCACAGGGTGCACTGCGCGTAATGAACGGCGTAGAGAAGGCGATGGAATACTAAAATGAATAAGCAAATCCCCTAAGGGTTGCACTGTTTTTGTGAACAACCCTTAGGGGATTTTTCATTGGCTTGATGGGGTATTGTTTACAGCGGGAAGTTGAAATAGCGAACTGCGTTGTAGTAGGAGATGCCCTTGACGATCTCCTCCAGAATATCCATGTCTGCGGGGAATTCGCCGTTTTCTACCCAGTTGCCCATGAGGTTACAGAGGATGCGGCGGAAGTATTCGTGTCTGGTATAGGACAGGAAACTTCTGGAGTCTGTGAGCATTCCCACGAAGCCGGACAGGTTGCCCAGACTTGCCAGAGAGAGCATCTGATCCTGCATGCCGATCTTGTGATCGTTGAACCACCATGCGCTTCCCTGCTGGATCTTGGCCACTGCGGTGGAATCCTGGAAGCAGCCGAGGATGGTGCCGATGGCCTGGTTGTCGTTGGGGTTCAGGCTGTAGAGGATGGTCCTGGACAGCTGGTCGGTCTCGTTCAGCGCATTCAGGAAGTCTGCCAGCTGGGCAGAGGGGGTATAGTTGTTGATACAGTCAAAACCTGTATCGGGTCCCAGTCTCCGGTACATCAGCTTATTGTTGTCGCGCTTGCAACCGTAGTGAAGCTGCATGGTCCAGTTCAATCTGTGGCATTCACGGCCCATAAATACCATAAATGCAGTCTTATATTTGGCTTCTTCCTCTTTGGAGAGGGTCTCGCCGCGCAGTCGCTTGTCAAAGATCACAGCCACTTCCACATCGGAGGCGGGAGCATACATCACGTATTCCAGACCGTGGTCCGATACGTTACAGCCCATGGAAGCAAAAAATGCCATGCGGTCGGTGAGAGCTGCTTTCAGGTCCTCAAAGGTGCAGATCTGCTCCATGCCGGCGGCCTTTGCCAGCTTTGCCAGGTAATCGGTAAAGTCGGGTTTCTCGATATTCATGGCTTTGTCCGGCCTCCACGCAGGAAGTACCAGCACGTCAAAGCTTTCATCCTCGGCGATAGCCTTGTGCCATTCCAGGGAATCGATGGGATCGTCCGTGGTACACACCAGTGTCACATTGCTCTGCCTGATCAGATTGCGGGCGCTCATGGAGGGCTCTTTTAATTTGGCATTGCACAGATTCCACACTTCGTCGGCGGTTTTCCTGCTCAGCACGCCCTCATACCCAAAGTATCTGCGAAGCTCCAGATGGCTCCAGTGGAACAGGGGATTGCCGATGGCTTTCCCGATGCACTCCGCCCATTTTACAAACTTCTCGTAATCTGATGCGTCGCCGGTGATATATTTTTCCTCCACGCCGCAGGAGCGCATAAAGCGCCACTTGTAGTGGTCACCGCCCTGCCATACCTGGGTGATATTGTCAAACTGACGGTCCTCCGCGATCTCCCGGGGATTGATGTGGCAATGGTAATCCAGGATCGGTGTGGTCTCTGCAAAGTCGTGGTACAGCTTTTTCGCAGTCTCGGTTTCTAACAGAAAGTCTTGGTCCATAAATGCTTTCATTTCAGGTCTCCTTATCAAATCACAGTGCCGGTTGCGGCAGTTGCTTATAAATCATATCCTATCAAGATTGTACCCAATTCCTGCCCGATTTTCAAGCCCGGAGGTGATGAATTTGATTTTGTTGCGGCATTTTTTGCTCTTGACATTTGCTTCATTCAGCCGTAAAAATGGCACGATTATTACGGTTGAAATTCAAAAATTGGCAATATCGGCCGAAAAACTAACGCCTGGCATTAACGTATCAACATGATTTCAGTGATGAACCAAATAAAAACTTCCCATATATATCCTGCGGGCGCTGTTCAAGCTTTTCCTCCGGTCCGCAATGAATATATATGGGGAGTTTGATATTTGATACTTATCCGATCATGCCTTCCTGCAATGCTTTGAGGGTGTAAGGCATTTCACCCTTGTAGTACATGCTGCACTGCAGTCTGATGTCTCTGGAGGAAGCTCCGATATAGTAATCGTACTGTCCTCTCTCTGTCACCCATTCGTTCAGGGAAACGTTAAAGTATGCCAGGTCCTTGGGGGTGAGCTCAAAGGTAACGCGCTTTTCTTCGCCTGCCTTCAAATATATCTTGTCAAATTTCTTCAACTCTTTGATGGGGCGGATGACGGTGGCTACGGGGTCGCCCACGTACAACTGTACCACTTCGGCGCCTGCGCAGCTTCCGGTATTTTTCAGGGTAAAGGACACTGTCATGCCGTCCTCTGAAATATCGAGATCCTTGTATTCGAAGCTGGTGTAGGAAAGGCCGTGGCCGAAAGGATACAGAATCTCTTCGGGATGCTTGTCGTAGTAGCGGTAGCCCACGTCAAATCTCTCTTTGTACTCCACCACGATACCGTTGCCGGGGTACTCCAGATCGGTGCGCATCACGGTAGGGATGGTGGTGTCCAGTTTGCCGGAGGGGTTTACGATACCGCACAGAACATCTGCAACAGCGCCGCCGGCGGATTCTCCGCCAAGCCACATTTCCACGATGGAATCAGCGCTCTTGACTGCGTCGCCGAGCAGTAAGACGCCACCGTTATTCAGGACTACCACTACTTTTTTGCCGGCTTCCTGTGCAAAGCCCACGAACATATCGAAGTTGTAGTTCATATGAGCGGTGCGTCTGTCTAAATGCTCTGTTTCCTCGGACATCATGGAGCCGGCGAACAGTACTACCAGGTCGCAGTCCTCGATGGCATCCATGAATTCTCCCTCTTTTATCCAGAGACAGGTTCTGGAATAAACGGTTGTCTGATACATTTCCAGATATTTGAATTCCACATCAGGAAGGCGTTTCTTCAGCTCTTCATAGGGAACGTCCGTGTAATCAGGATTGTAAGCAATCTCTGCACTTCCCTGACCGCCGATGATGGGAGCCATGGCGTGTTCGCCCACAACAGCTACCTTCTTGTACTTTGCGGAGGTGATGGGAAGGACATCCCGGTCGTTCTTCAAAAGTACCATGCCGTCGGCTGCGATCTGTCTGGCGATGTCATGCTGTTTGTCTCTGTCGTATGCGATCCGGGGATAAGGGGTTCTGTCCACAAAGCGGAGCATTTCCCTTACGGCGTGGTCGATGTCATCCATGGTGACAATGCCCTGTTCCAGACCTTCCTGTAACTGTTCCACCACATTGGCGTTGGTGGGCATCTGTAAGCCAAGCCCGGCCCTGATGGCTCTGGAAATATTGTGAACGGCGCCCCAGTCGGAGAGTACGATGCCGTCAAATCCCCACTCGTCTCTCAGGATATCGGTGAGAAGGTGTTTGTTCTCGGAACAGTATACGGCGTTTACCTTGTTGTATGCGCACATGATGCTGTCGGGATGGGCTTTTTCCACCACGATCTGGAAAGCCTTTAAGTAAAGCTCCCGCATGGTTCTTTCGTCCACCTCAACGCTCTGGTGATAGCGGTATTTTTCGTGATTGTTCACGGCATAGTGTTTTACGCAGGAGGAAACGCCCTTTTCCTCCAGTCCCTGTACGTAAGCTGCGGCAAGCTCGCCGGTGAGTACGGGATCCTCGGAAAAATACTCAAAGTTTCTGCCGCCCAGAATGTGGCGCTTGATATTGATGCCGGGGCCCAGAAGGATGGCAACATCGTTCTTGATGCACTCGTCGGCGATGGCGCTTCCCATGAGACGGGCGGTTTCGGTGCTCCAGGAGCATCCCACGTTACACAGGTTGGGGAAGTGGGTGCAGTTGTCTTCCGGGGTCAGTCTGGTTCCGTGAGGGCCGTCGGCACAGCGGAGTGCCTTGATGCCCAGACGCTCTACGCCGTGAAGCTGCATGTAGCCGGCGCCCACCAGTAAGTTGGCCTTTTCTTCAAAGGTCATTTGCTGAATGACTTTTTCAATGTCCATTGTTGGTCTCCTTATGTTTGATATATTCTCTCGGCGATATGCCGGTATTCTGAACGAAAACACGGTTGAAGGTGCGTATGGAGGAAAAACCGGAGGCGTAGGCCACCTCGGTAATGCTCTTGTCCTTTTCCAGCAGGCTGCAGGCGTGCTCCGTGCGAAGCCTGTTTAAGAAATCCCGGAAGCTCATATTGACCCGATCCTTAAAGATACGGGAGATGTAATATTTGCTCATATGCAATTCCTTAGCCAATGTATCCAGCGTCAGGGGATCGGTGTAATGCAGGGAACAGTAGGTCAGTACATTTTTGATGCTGTCCTGCTGGGAGGAATTGGGCACCAGCGTCATCAGTGGCAAAAGCTCGCCCAGCAGGGAGAGAAGGTAGCCTTTGGCACAGATGCGGTCAAAATCTGAAGCGGATCCGGCATTGCGGACAATTCTTTTTAGTCTTTGTTCGGTATCTGTGTGTATGTCCCTGCTCTTGATCAGAGGGCAGGAGGGAATCATGTTTTGGAAAATATCTGTCAGTTCCTTGCAAAAATCCACTGAAAAAATCAGCAGATACATATGGATAGGGGATGTATCGTGATAAAAATGGATCTGATGAGGAAATACCAGAAAAAAATCGCCTGCTTCAATAAGGTAATCGGTACCGTCCACGGTAGCCCTGCTGGAACCGCTTGACAGATAAACCAATTCCAGATGGGTATGGATATGTGGGGAAGGAAGCAGTCTGTTGTCAGTACAGGCATAGAGTTGGTAAGCTTTTTTTTCTACTGTATAGGGCATGATACACCTCACTTGTGTCCTGAATGAAACAATATTGCTGTAAGAATACAGCTACAGTATAACATGTTCCGTGTTTGTGTGCCATATTTGCCTTGATAAACCGCAATAAATGGCTAAAACCTGAGTGCAAATGGCTGAAACATGTATTTACATATTGTTTACAAAATGTTTAGGAGTGAAAAACGGCGGAAAGGTTGAATATCTCACGGAAATCTGTTACAATTAACGTTAGGTTTTGTGTAAGCTGTCCCAAAGACGGCAGAATGTGAGGAAATATGAAAGCATTTGAGAAGATTTTCGGAACACACAGTACAAGAGAACTGAAACGGATCACTCCGCTGGTGGATCAGATTGAAGCTCTGCGCCCGCAGATGCTCGCTCTGACAGATGAAGCGCTCAGGGCGAAGACGCAGGAATTCAAGAAGCGTCTGGCTGACGGAGAGACGTTGGACGATATATTGCCGGAAGCTTTTGCCGTTGTGAGAGAAGCGGCCAGGAGAGCTCTGAACATGGAGCATTACAGGGTGCAGCTGATCGGCGGCATCATCCTGCATCAGGGACGTATCGCGGAGATGCGTACCGGTGAAGGTAAGACCCTGGTATCCACGCTCCCCGCTTATCTGAATGCCCTTTCCGGAAAAGGTGTGCATGTTGTCACCGTCAATGATTATCTGGCAAAGCGTGATGCGGACTGGATGGGACAGGTCCATGAGTTCCTGGGTCTGAAGGTGGGTGTCGTACTGAACAGCATGTCCTCCGACGAGAGAAGAGCAGCTTATGCCTGCGATATCACTTACGTGACCAACAACGAGCTGGGCTTTGATTATCTCCGTGACAATATGGCCATCTACAAGGAACAGCTGGTGCTGAGAGATCTGCATTACGCCATCATCGATGAGGTGGACTCCGTGCTGATCGACGAAGCCAGAACGCCGTTGATCATTTCCGGTCAGAGCGGCAAATCCACCGCCCTGTACGAAATGTGCGATATGCTGGCAAGACAGCTGCTCCGCGGTGAAGATATGCAGGAACTTTCCAAGATGGATGCCATCATGGGAGTTGTGAAGGAAGAGACCGGTGATTTTGTTGTCAATGAGAAAGACAAGATCGTCAATCTGACGGCAGCCGGTGTGGAAAAAGTAGAGAAGTTCTTCCACATAGAGAACTATGCGGATCCCGAGAATCTGGAGATCCAGCACAATGTGATCCTTGCCCTGCGTGCCCACAATCTGATGTTCCGCGATCAGGATTATGTGGTCAAAGATGAGCAGGTTTTGATCGTAGATGAATTTACCGGACGTATCATGCCCGGACGCCGCTATTCGGACGGTCTGCATCAGGCTATCGAGGCGAAGGAGCGGGTGAAGGTTAAGAGAGAGAGCAAGACTCTGGCATCCATTACCTTCCAGAACTTCTTTAACCTGTTTGGCAAGAAGTGTGGTATGACCGGTACGGCGCTGACCGAGGAGAACGAGTTCCGTGAGATTTACGGAATGGACGTTGTGGAGATTCCCACCAATATGCCTGTGATCCGTAAGGATCTGCAGGATGCGGTTTATAAGACCAAAGAAGAGAAGCTGAGAGCCATCGTGGATGCTGTTGAGGAGGCACATGCCAGAAAGCAGCCGGTGCTGGTTGGTACGATCACCATCGAATCCAGTGAGGAGATCAGCCGCAGACTGACCAAGAGGGGAATCCCTCACAAGGTGCTGAATGCAAAGTTCCACGAGATGGAGGCGGAGATCGTTGCGGATGCCGGTGTGCACGGTGCGGTTACCATTGCTACCAATATGGCAGGTCGTGGTACGGATATTAAGCTGGACGAGGAGTCCAAGGCTGCGGGCGGTCTGAAGATTATCGGTACCGAGCGCCACGAGTCCAGACGTATCGATAACCAGCTGAGAGGCCGTTCCGGTCGTCAGGGTGATCCCGGTGAGTCCAGATTTTACATTTCTTTGCAGGATGATCTGATGAGACTTTTCGGTTCCGAGAGACTGATCAGTGTGTTTAATACGCTGGGCATTCCGGAAGGACAGGAGATTGAGCATAAAGCTCTGACCAATGCCATTGAGTCCGCCCAGAAGAAGATAGAGAACAATAACTTCGGTATCCGTAAGAACCTGTTGGAATACGACCGGGTTATGAGTGAGCAGCGTGAAATCATTTATGACGAGAGACGCCGCGTGCTGAACGGAGAGAGCATGCGTGATGTGATCTATAAGATGATCACTGATATTACTGAGAACGCTGTGGATATCAGTATCAACGACGATTCCGAGGTGGAAGAGTGGGATTTCAAGGAGCTGAACGGCTTGCTTTTACCTACGGTTCCCTTGGAGCCGGTAACTCCGGAGAGAGTGCAGAAGCCCAAGAAAAACAGCCTGAAGCAGCAGCTGAAGGAAGAGGCAGTCAAGCTGTACGAGAGCAAGGAAGCGGAGTTCCCTGAGTTTGAAGCGATCCGTGAGATAGAGCGAGTGATTCTGCTCAAGGTGATTGACCGCAAGTGGATGGATCATATCGATGATATGGACCAGCTGCGTCAGGGCATCGGCCTGCAGGCTTACGGTAACAGAGATCCTCTGGTAGAGTACAAGATGAACGGTTACGAGATGTTCGATGCCATGACCCAGAACATCAAGGAAGAGACCGTGCGTATGCTGTTCCGCATCAAGATTGAGCAGAAGGTAGAGCGTGAGCAGGTGGCAAAGGTGACAGGCACCAACAAGGATGACTCCCTTGCCAAGGCTCCCAAGAAGCGTGACAATGCCAAAGTTTATCCCAATGATCCCTGCCCCTGCGGCAGCGGCAAGAAGTATAAACAGTGCTGCGGACGCAAATAATATCAGACCCAAAAATAAAATGGAAGAAGGTGACGTTAATTGGTTGAATTAGATCAGATGAAATCAGAGATTTTGACTTACGAAACTCCATTAGCGGAAGTGAGGGATTCACTTTGACCTGGCTAACAAGTCAAAGAGGATCGAAGAATTAGAAATGGAAATGGAGGCTCCGGGATTTTGGGATGATCCGGACCGCTCCAATAAGCAGATGAAGCTTTTGAAGAACCTCAAGGATACAGTAGGAGTTTATCAAAAGCTGGAAACTCAGTACGAAGATATCCTGGCTTTGATAGAAATGGGATATGAAGAAAATGACGAAGAACTGGCAGCAGAGATCCGGTTGGAGCTGGACGAATTTATCAGTGAATTGGAGGAGCTGCGCATCGGTACACTTCTGTCAGGAGAGTACGACAAGAACAATGCCATCCTGAAGCTGAATGCAGGAGCGGGCGGTACGGAGAGTTGCGACTGGTGCGGTATGCTTTACCGTATGTATACCCGTTGGGCAGAGCGCAAAGGCTTTTCGGTGGAAGTGCTGGACTATCTGGACGGCGATGAGGCGGGTATCAAATCCGTAACGTTCCAGGTCAACGGCCTCAATGCCTACGGCTACCTGAAGTCTGAGAAGGGTGTACACCGTCTGGTGCGAATTTCCCCTTTCAATGCGCAGGGAAAACGCCAGACATCCTTTGTTTCCCTGGATGTTATGCCGGAGATCGAAGAGGACCTGGATGTAGAGATCGATGAGAAGGATCTGCGCATAGATACTTATCGAAGCAGCGGCGCCGGTGGTCAGCACATCAATAAGACCTCCTCGGCGATCCGAATCACCCATATCCCTACCGGTACTGTAGTACAGTGTCAGAACGAGAGAAGCCAGTTCCAGAATAAGGACAAGGCAATGCAGATGCTGAAGGCGAAGCTGTTCCTGTTAAAGCAGGAAGCCAACGTTGAGAAGCTTTCAGATATCCGCGGTGAGGTGAAGGACATCGCATGGGGTAATCAGATCCGTTCTTACGTGCTGCAGCCTTACACCATGGTCAAGGACCACAGGACCGACGTGGAGAGCGGCAACGTGGATGCTGTTCTGGACGGCTCTTTGGACCTGTTTATTAACGGTTATCTGAAGTGGATTAATATTAAGAAATAAAATGTATCAAAAACCCCGCTGACTCTGCCACCAAAACAGGGAGGCGGGGCGTATTGATTCTATTTATAGATTTTGGTTCTCCATCAGATCCAGATAGAATAAAGTATATGTCAGAGTCATGTAGGGCGTCAGCCACAGGTGGCCGATGCCGAGGGTGAATGCGGTGACGATCTGTAAAGGCACGAAGCTGAGCATAAGGACGAAGAGCCGCGATTTGTGTCCGTTCATCAACTGCCAGCCTTTTCTCAGGGCCTCGGAAGCTGTCAGGGACGGATAGTCTAACAACAGTCTGAGACACTGGGACAAGCCCAGAATAGCGGGGAGCGCCACCAGCTGTCCCACAAATGAACAAATGTAATACAGTGACATCCATTGTCCGGAGGGATTCAGCAGGTGAAAATAATTGCAGGCGTATCCCGGCAGGGAACAGAAGAACTGTATCAGCACGATCACCAGCGAGATCAGTCCGAACTTTCCGGGCTGATTGCGGAATGCGTGAAGCAGATCCTTCATGGAATAAGGCTGTCCGCATGCCAGATTCAGATAAAACAGGTTCATTCCGGCTTTCAGCATATTTATCACAATGCCTGTGAGCACAGAGACACCGATACTCAAAAGGTAGCCTGTGGGGGTGACATCTCCCAGGAGCATGCCAAGCAGCGGATTGTCGCTGTCGGAAAAGGAACACATGACAAATGTGTCCAGTACATCGGCTGCAATCACAAACAGTCCGTAAAGGAAGGTGATAAGAACCGCTTCGGAATAGTTTCCCCGAAGCTTATCCTTTGCCATGTTCTTCAGTTGCCATCTCAGTTTATATCGGTTCATTCAAAATCCTCATTTCATGAAAAAGATCTTAAGCAGGGTGGATACGGTTGAAATGAAACCCAGCATGGAGGCGAGGAGACCGTATACAACAAAATTACTCATGCGCTTACCCTTGCGGGAGGCCAGGACCGCAAACAGAATGCAGAAAGCGATGCAGATAACGGGGCCCACCACAGTGCACACGGACAGCATGGAAAGAATGCCGGACACCATAGAGGCGATGGCAAAGCCTTCCTTTTTGTACGGATTGTGCGTGGGCTGATTGTAGTAGGGATTCTGCGTGGAATCCTCCTTGCGGGGACACCTTCTGTCCCAGTCTGTTTGTCGGTTATCATCCATAAAGATACCTCGTTTTATTCAAAGTGAAGTGTGCCGAACTCCTGGGGGGTGTGGAATACAGATACGCCGGTTCTGGTGATGGGATTCCACTGGAGATGATGGGGTGTTTCGCCAAGGTCAGCACATTTATAAAAGTTTGCACGCATATTCTTGCCGGAAAAAGCTTTAAAGTCAGGGAAATAGCGGCGGATGAAGGAATAGGGCATCTGATAGGTGATATTCCAGCCGTCCTCGGTGTACTCTACCTTCGGGCAGAAGCTGACACCGGGTACGCTCTCATCCTCAAATACGAAGCGGACCAGGTCGTGCGGTCCGGAGCCCATACCGATGTAAAGGCAGCAGTTGGGATTGAATTCCAGGTTCAGATATCTCCAGTCCCCTTCATTGGGAGAAAAGAAGAACTCCAGACAGCTGTCCTCACAAGGCATTCCCAGAGGACCGTTTTCCTCTGCGCGGATATACTTCTCAAAGGCGGTCAGGCGCAGATAAAGAGCGTTGTCATCGTAGCAAATCTGCGCATGGGCTTTTACCTCGGTGGCTTTGCCGCGGAGCGGTTCGTTGATATCGATACAGGGGATCTGTTCCCAGTCTACAGTGCCGTTAACTCGTTTGATCACAGCTTCTTTCATAATACATTCCTCTCAGTCAAAGTGTAGTATCTTCCGCTTGGCCGAAGTGTCGCCGTTGCGGAGTATTATGATATCAATAATAGCACAGGCACCCACAAAGGTCAATCGTTTCCATCCTTTTTCACACTCCGGGGATTCTTTCTTAACGCAAGAAAACACAATGAAAGAAAAGCAAAAAGAGGCGAAAAGAAAGTGAATCGGATTGACACTCCCTGTAATAATGATATAATTATATATGCCAAAGAAATGCTGGCGAATAATGGAAACAGAAGGAGACAATGATATGATCGCAATTATTCATGCAGAATTGGTTATGCCGGATCATCTGATTCCGGACGGATATCTTTTATTGGAAGACGGACTGATTAAGGAATTTGGAGAGATGAACAAGGTCGGTGACCTGGAAGGATATGAGATCATCGATGCCCAGGGAGCATATGCTGCGCCTGGTCTGATCGATATCCATGCCCATGCAGGCGGAATGAACAGATACGGAGTAAATACGATCGCGGCGGCACAGTATATGCTGCAGCACGGAAGCACAACGGTACTTCCTACTTTGGCATATGCATTTACGAAAGAAGTATATTTGGAGAGAATGGAAGAGATTAAGGAAGCCATGAAGAAACCGGAAGGAGCCAACATCGGCGGCATCTACATGGAAGGCCCTTATCTGAACCCCAATTTCGGAGCAAACCGCACGAATCTTCCTTATTCCGGTCCTGCACGCCCGGAGGATTACAGGGAGCTGATCGACAGTGTGGCAGAGCATGTGCGCGCCTGGTCTATTGCACCGGAGCGTGAAAATGTCATGGAGTTTATCAAGGATGTGAAAGCAGCCAATCCCAATATTAAGTTTACCGTAGCCCACAGTGAGGCAACTCCCCAGCAGGTGGAGGCGCTTATCCCTTACGGACTGTGTATCGGAACCCATCATACCAATGCCACAGGTACTCTTAACAAGTATCCCGAGTGCCGCGGCGTGTGCGTGGACGAGGCTGTTAATTACAACCGTGAGATTTACGCGGAGTTGATCTGTGACAGACGTGGTATCCATGTGGATCCCTACATGCTCCGTCTGATCAGAAGAACCAAGGGCGATGACAGGATTATCCTCATCACAGATGCATCCATCAACTCCGGCCCCATTCCCGGACCTCAGTACGAGGGTGCAACCGATATTTGGTTTGACAATGAGGGAGAGATCTCTGGAACGAAGCTTACCCTGAATGCAGCCTGCCGCAATATGATGGTACATACGGGCGCATCCATCGTAGACGTATTCAATTTTGCCTCCAGAAATCCCGCCAGGGCGTTGGGCTTTACAGACCGCGGCGAGATCAGAGAAGGCTTGAGAGCTGATATCATTATCGTAGATGATAAGATTCAGGTGAAGAAAGTTATCCTGAAAGGCCAAGTGGTATGTTAGCAATCATTCATGCTGACTTAGTGATGCCGGATCACATCATTCCGGACGGATACCTCTTTCTTGAGGATGGTAAGATCAAAGCATTCGGTGAGATGAACAAGGTGGGCGACTTGGAAGGTTATGAGATCATCGATGCCCAGGGTAAGTACGCTGCTCCCGGTCTTATCGATATTCATGCCCATGCAGGCGGTACTCATAACTACGGTGTGGAAACCATCGAGGCGGCACAGTACATGCTGCGTCACGGAAGTACAACGGTACACCCCACTCTTTCCTACAGTCTGACCAAGAAAGCGCTGTTAGAGAGAATCAGTGAGGTAAAGGAAGCCATGAAGAAGCCGGAAGGAGCCAATATCGGCGGTCTTTATATGGAAGGTCCTTATCTGAATCCCAAGTTTGGCGCAAACCGCGACAATATTTCTTTTTCCGGTGATGCCCGTCCGGAGGAATATATGGAGATCATTGAGGCTTGTGCGGAGCACGTGCGTGCATGGTCCATCGCTCCGGAGCGCGGCGGCATCTTAGAGTTTATAAAGAATGTAAAGGCCGCCAATCCCAATGTGCGGTTTACAGTGGCTCACAGTGAAGCGACACCTCAGCAGGTGGAAGCGCTGATTCCTTACGGTCTCTGCATCGGAACCCACCACACCAATGCCACAGGTACCCTTGACAAATATCCCGAGTGCCGCGGCGTGTGCGTGGATGAAGCTGTCAACTACAACCGTGAAATCTATGCAGAGATCATCAGTGACAAGCGCGGTATCCACGTGGATCCTTACATGCAGCGTCTGGTGAGACGGATCAAGGGCGATGACAGGATTCTCCTGATCACTGATGCAGGTGTGGATTTCGGCGGAGTGCCCGGAACCGGATATGAAGGCGCCACAGATATTATTTTTGATTCTGTGGGTGAAATCTCCGGAACGACACTTACCATGAACGCTGCCTGCCGCAACATCATGGTGCACACAGGTGCCTCTATCGTAGATGCCTTCAACTTCGGTTCCCGTAATCCTGCCAAGGCGCTTGGCTACACGGACCGCGGTGAGATCAGAGAGGGCCTGAGAGCTGATATCATTATCGTGGACGATAAGATACAGGTAGAGAAAGTAATCCTGGAAGGAAAAGTTGTTTAATGGATATTGTACTGAAATTAAAAGAAGAGTTACAGGTTGAGAAATGGCAGGTGGAAGCTGCCGTCAAGCTGATTGATGAGGGAAATACGATTCCCTTTATTTCCCGTTACCGCAAAGAGGTGACCGGTTCCCTGAACGACGAACAGCTGAGAAATCTCCACGAGAGACTGGTATATCTGCGCAATCTGGAAGAGAAGAAGAATCAGGTCATTGCCAGTATTGAAGAGCAGGGCATGCTTACGGAAGAACTGAAAGCAAAGATCCTGGCAGCAGAAACACAGGTGTTGGTGGAGGATCTTTACAGACCCTACCGTCCGAAGCGCAAGACCCGTGCTTCCGTGGCAAAGGAGAAAGGTCTGGAAGGTCTGGCACAGTTGATCCTTGCCCAGGAGACGCAGACTCCCCTGGAGGAGGAAGCTGCCAAGTATATCTCTGAGGAAAAAGGTGTTGCAAGCGCCGCGGAAGCGCTGCAGGGTGCCAAGGATATCATTGCGGAGAGCGTCTCCGATGAGGCGGATTACCGCCTGTTTATCCGCGAGATGACAACGCAGGAGGGTATCATCACCGGTGAGGCCAAGGACGAGAAGGCCCAGACAGTATATGAGATGTATTATCATTATGAGGAGCCTGTAAAAAATGTAGTGGGTCACCGCGTGCTGGCCTTAAACCGCGGGGAGGCTGAAAAGGTCCTCACGGTAAAGGTAAATGCACCCAGGGATCACGTCCTGCAATATCTTGCCAAGCAGGTGATCACAAAGGAGAATCCCATCACTGAGCCGGTTTTGCGCCAGGTGATTAGTGACAGCTATGACCGTCTCATCGCGCCTGCCATTGAACGGGAGATCCGCAATGAACTGACTGAGAAGGCCGAGGATGGCGCTATCTCCGTGTTTGGCAAGAATCTGGAGCAACTTTTGCTGCAGCCGCCCATTGCCGGCAAGGTAGTGCTTGGCTGGGACCCTGCGTTCCGTACAGGCTGTAAGTTGGCTGTGGTAGACCCTACCGGCAAGGTGCTGGATACCAAAGTAATTTATCCCACCGCTCCCCAGAACAGAGTGGAGGAGGCCAAAGCTGAGCTGAAGAGGCTGATCAAAAAATACCGTATCGATCTGATTTCCGTAGGCAACGGTACTGCTTCCAGAGAATCGGAGCAGGTGATCGTGGACCTGATAAAGGAGCTGGACAGACCGGTACAGTACGTAATCGTCAACGAGGCCGGTGCATCTGTTTACTCTGCAAGTAAGCTGGCCACGGAGGAATTCCCCCAGTTTGATGTGGGACAGAGAAGTGCGGCATCCATTGCCAGAAGACTGCAGGATCCCCTGTCGGAGCTGGTTAAGATCGATCCCAAGTCTATCGGGGTGGGACAGTATCAGCACGACATGAACCAGAAGAAGCTCAGTGAGGCGTTAAACGGCGTAGTGGAAGACAGTGTAAATAAAGTGGGTGTTGACCTGAACACTGCCTCTGCTTCCCTGTTGGAATACATCTCCGGCATCAACAAGACCATTGCCAAGAATATTGTGGATTACCGTGAGCAAAACGGCAGATTTACCAACCGTAGGCAGCTTCTTAAAGTAGCTAAGCTGGGCCCAAAGGCATACGAGCAGTGTGCGGGCTTTATGAGGATCTCAGACGGTGAGAATCCTTTGGATGCCACCAGTGTGCACCCGGAATCCTACGACGCTGCCATGAAGCTTCTGGAGAAGCTGGGGCTGACAATGGAAGATATCAAAGAAGGATGGCGCAATGCGAAGAAGCAGCCGACTGTAAAAGAAGCAGTTCCCGCGCCTAAGAAAAAGCCCCAGCCTAAGACGATACAGGTCCGCAATACCAATACAGCTATGGGCAAGGCACTTGCCGCCGCTATGGGCGGTATGGCAGTGGAAGCCGGGAACGATGCGGCGGAGGCGCAAAAAGCACCCCTTCAAAGCGCAGCGGAAGCCGGAAAGTCTGTACAGACAGGCAGTCTTGAGAAAAAGATCCGCGACAAGAAGCAGATGGCTCAGGAATTGGGAATCGGTGAGATTACCCTCACAGATATTCTGAAGGAGTTGGAGAAGCCTGCAAGAGATCCCCGAGAGGATATGCCGAAACCGATCCTTCGCAGTGATGTGCTGGAGATGAAGGATTTAAAGCCCGGCATGATCTTAAAGGGAACCGTCCGCAATGTCATCGATTTCGGTGTGTTTGTGGATATCGGCGTACATCAGGACGGACTGGTGCATATTTCCCAGATCACCGAGCGATATATCAAGCACCCTCTGGAGGCGGTGAGTGTAGGTGATATCGTGGAAGTTCAGGTGCTGGACGTGGATGTGGCCAAGAAGAGAATCTCCCTTACCATGAAGATAAAAACAGTAAAATAATCGAAAGGCGGTATAAAAATGATACATTCTTTCTTGATGATCGGTCAGTCCAACATGGCAGGAAGAGGCTTTGTACATGAGGTGGAGCCTATCGTGAACAGCAGAATCAAGGTGCTCCGTGCCGGACGTTGGCAGGGGATGTATGTCCCTGTAAACGGTGACCGCAAAACTGCAGGCATCAGTCTGGCAGAGAGTTTTGCCGATGCCTATTCCAAAGAACACAATGTGGACGTGGGGCTGATTCCCTGTGCCGACGGCGGCACAAACCTCCATCAGTGGAGTGTGGGAGGATTGCTGTTTACCAATGCCATTTATCAGGCAAGGCTTGCCAGCCGTACCTCTACCATTGCGGGTGTTCTGTGGCATCAGGGTGAGTTTGACTGTGAAGTGGAGCAATATACGGTCTACGAGGAAAAATGTACAAAGATTCTGCATGCGTTCCGCGATATGCTGGATCTGCACGATGTGCCGTTCCTTGTGGGAGAACTGGGAGAATTTTTGAAGGATTACCAGGGATGGGAACATGTGAGGAAGAATTATCCTCATGTGAACGAGGCACTTAAGAGCATGGTTGCACACAACGAGATGATGGGCTTTGTGTCCTCCAAAGGTCTTAAGGGCAATCCCGACAATCTCCACTTCTGTTCCGAAGCTTTGCGTGAATTTGGCCTCAGATATTATGAGGAGTTCAAGAAGCTGGAGAGAAAAGATAAGGTCTTCGAAGAGAAAGACCTGGCAGATGCAGCGATACTGAGCGAACTGGAATTGCTGTAATTGAATTTACGGGACATTGTTAAGGGCAGGTGATGAACCTGCCCCGATTTTATATGTAATAAGAAATTCCTCCGGATTTCTTATTACATATAAAGCGCTCCGCGGGGATGCGCACTCTTTTTACTTCTTGATTTTATTTAGCTGTGCGTTGAGCAGCTGCATGGCATTGGCGGGAATGTTCTTGGCCTTGTCGCCGCCCAGATTGGCAGCCATAGCGGCCATGCTTTCCAGTGTCTTATCACCCACCATGAGGAGCATTCCCTTTTTCAACTTCATTCCGGTCATGGAGTAAAGTGCATTGGCCAGCACTTCGTAGGCCTCCTGATTCTTGATAAGCACCTTAATCTTGTCGCGGATGGAGAAATATCCCTCCGGGAACTGCATTTCTTCCGGTGCGTTGGCGGCTTCGGCAGCAGCCTGATCGAACCAGTTGGCAGCACCTGCAGAGGCGTCATCCGAATCCTCTGCCAGCGTGTAAATGGCAGGTTTCTCTGCTGCTTTTTCGAAGGCAACCGTGTCTGCGGGGATATATTCTTCTTCATCATCGGTGACAGGCGCTTTGGCGGTGACGGAGGTGAAGCCGTCCTTCAGGGGCACGTTCTCAAAGACAAAGATTTTGTCACCTTCCAAAGTGTTGATCAGCTTGCCGTCAACATAAAGAGAGACAGCAGGCTGGTTGGAATATACTTTTATGGTGATGGAACCGTCGGTTCGCTGTGCATAGCGTCTGCCGCAGATATAGACAAACGGATCATCGCTCCAGTATGCCTTATAGAGGAAGAAGGCATCTTTTTTGATTTTGCGGTCCAGGGTAACAAGCCCCTTGTTGTTTCGTCCTGCAACACCACCTTCGTCCCTGGCGGCACAGCCGAAGTCGAACATATTCCACACATGTGTGCTCCAAAGGTAGGGACGTTCCATCAGGATCTTTGCCATATGCTCATGATATTCTGCCTGATAAGCCTCAGAATAGTCCCGGCATTTGGGCTCGTCCGGCTGGTAGGTGATGATACCCTCAGCACCGTACTCAGACAGTCCTATGCAAATGTCAGGGTAGGTTTGATGGAAATTGTCCAGCCACGTTTCATTCTGGTCATAGGAACCGCCGTACCAGCCGAAATAGTGGTTGTAGCTCTCTACGTCGGTGATACCGTGAAGGGGACTGTCTATGGGAAGCATGCTTACGTGGGCAATGGTGGTGAGACGGGTGGGATCGATGCTCTTCACCAGCGCATTCAGGTCTTTGTGATTCTCCACCACACCGGGCTTCTCGCCGGAGATGGTGATCTCGTTGGAAAGACCCCAGAAACAGATGGAAGGGTGGTTGTAGTTCTGATAGATCAGGTCCTTCATCTGGGATCTGCAGTTCTCGTGTGCCAGAGGATCGTCACTCTGATTACTGATATAGGGAATCTCGGCCCATACGATAAAGCCGTATTCGTCGCAGGCATCGTAGAAGTCCCTGCTGTGCTGATAATGTGCCAGACGGACAGTGTTGGCGCCCAGTTCGTAAATGAGATGGGCATCCTCGTAATGTTCGGAGCGGGTCAGGGCATTGCCCTGATACAGTCTGTCCTGATGGCGGGAAACACCTCTGAGCATCATGGGCTTGCCGTTCAGGAAAAAACCCTTATCGGGATCCACATGGAAGGAGCGGATGCCGAAACGGCTGCTCACTTCATCCACGGTCTCATTACGGCACACCAAGGTAGCTGTGCAGGTGTAAAGATATGGATCCTCCACGCCCTGCCATAAATGTGCCTCGGGGAGATAAAATTCTGCTTCGGGAGTTAAAGAAGGGCGCCAGATCTCAGCCACGGTGTCACCGTATTCGTCGGTGATATCGTATTTTACAGTATAGTTTTCATCGCCGTTTTTGATCCAACTGTTAAGTCTGATCATTGCGCCGTCTCCCTCAGGAGTGGCAGTGATTGCAAGTCCGGGTGCTCCGTGAAATTCCAGATCAAAATGCGTGGCGGGCACAGTGATCAGGTTCACACCACGGTAAAGTCCGCCATAGAAGGTGAAGTCTGCCATCTGGGGGTAAATATGGGTGCGGTCTGTGTTGTCCGCGCAGATGACCAGCAGATTGCCGCCGTCAGTCAGTTCATCGGTGATATCAATGGCAAAAGAGGAATAGCCGCCTTCGTGGTAGCCTGCTTCTTTGCCGTTCACATAGACTCTGCCCGACAGGGCTGCAGCGAGAACTTCCACAAATACACGGGTACCCTCTGCCATGGCAGGTGCCTCAAATTCTTTGGCATACCAACATGCGCCCTTATAATACTCGCCTTTTCCGTCCTGTCCGTCCACCGCATTCCAGGTATGGGGCAAAGATATCTTTTCCCATTTTCCCAAAACTTCAGCGGATAAGAGAGCGGGGGTGCCGATGCTGTCTTTGGTAAAGAACCAATTGTCGTTTAAGCATATAATATTTCTCATAGATACCTCTCTTCCTTGTTTTATACAAGATTATTGCCATAATAATTGTATTTATTTTATATGAAAAAGAAAGAATGTGCAATGGGAATAGCAAAGAATTTCGCTCCGCGAAATTCTCCGCCTGCGGCGGGCTGCGAAGCAGGCAGTTTCCGCTCTGCCGCAGTGCGATCCCCGCGGAGCGCTTTTTATGCAATAAGAAATTCGGAGAAATTTCTTATTGCATAAAAAAGTATTTGCTATCTGCGGAAAAAATGGTATGATAAGAAAAGGAAAATTTTTTTGGAGGAAGAAAAAATGGACAAGATCATTTTGACCGGAGACAGACCCACAGGGAGACTCCATGTAGGACACTATGTGGGAAGTCTGCGTAGACGCGTGGAACTGCAGAATTCCGGTGAATATAATAAGACCTTTATCATGATCGCAGATGCACAGGCGCTGACGGATAATATCGAGAATCCGGAGAAGGTGCGTCAGAATATCATCGAGGTGGCGCTGGACTACATGTCCTGCGGATTGGATCCGGCCAAATCCACTCTGTTTATCCAGTCTCAGATCTCTGAACTGTGTGAACTTACTTTTTATTACATGGATCTTGTGACAGTATCCAGATTACAGCGTAACCCTACCGTAAAGAGTGAGATTCAGATGAGGAATTTTGAAGCCAGCATTCCTGTAGGATTCTTCACTTATCCTATCAGCCAGGCAGCAGATATCACAGCTTTCAAGGCTACCACTGTGCCTGTTGGCGGTGACCAGCTGCCCATGATTGAGCAGACAAGAGAGATCGTACATAAATTCAACACCGTTTATGCGCCTGTTCTGGTAGAGCCCACGGCGCTGCTGCCCGAGAATGAGGCATGTCAGAGACTGCCCGGTATCGACGGCAAGGCAAAGATGAGTAAGTCCCTGGGCAACTGTATTTATCTGGCAGACACTGCCGATGAGGTGCGCACCAAGATCATGAGCATGTACACCGATCCCCTGCATCTTATGGTGAGTGATCCCGGACATATTGAGGGCAATACCGTATTTACTTATCTGGATGCTTTCTGCAGGGAGGAGCATTTTGGGCGATACCTGCCCGATTACGCCAACCTGGATGAGCTGAAGGCTCACTATCAGAGAGGCGGACTTGGAGATGTTAAGGTGAAGAAGTTCCTGAACAATGTAATGCAGGAGACCCTGGAACCCATCCGCAACCGCCGTAAAGAGCTGGAGAAGGATATCCCGTCAGTATACGAGGTGCTTAAGAAGGGCAGCGAGGTTGCAAGGGAAGAGGCTGCCAAGACCCTTTCCGAGGTTAAGAGCGCGATGAGGATCAATTACTTTGAGGATATGGAGCTGATCCGCGAGCAGGCCGCAAGATACGAGGCATAAAGGGGAAAAATCAAAGATATAAGGGACGAACCGATTCGGACGGCGCACTGCTGTCCGGATCGGTTTTTTGTACGACAAGGAATCCTTTTTACATATTTTCTGTTTTCGGTGGGATACTGGCAATAAATGATTTCAGAAACAGGATGGAAAAGGAGAATGTGTGATGAATCAGCAGATGGGAGAAGCCAGTGTTCATTTGACGGAGCCGGTATATATCATCAGCAGTGCCGGCATTGTGGGCACCAAAGAGGGAGAGGGGCCTTTCGGGGCGCTCTTTGATAAAGTTGGGAAAGATGACATGTTTGGCGCCGGGACCTGGGAAGAGGCAGAAAGCACTTTGCAGAAGGAAGCAGTGCAGCTTGCCCTGGATAAAGCGGGGCTGAAACCGGAGGAGATCCGATATCTGTTTGCGGGAGACCTGTTAGGGCAGTCTATCGCCACGTCTTTCGGAATATCTTCTTTTGAGATTCCTTTGTTTGGCTTGTATGGGGCATGTTCCACCTGCGGGGAAAGTCTGTCTCTCGGAGCGATGGCTGTTGCGGCAGGCTATGCGGACAAGGTGGTGTGTGTGACTTCCAGCCATTTTGCCAGTGCTGAGAAGGAATTCCGCTTTCCCTTGGAGTACGGGAATCAGAGACCGCTTTCCGCCAGCTGGACAGTGACCGGAAGCGGTGCATTTGTAGTGAGCGCCAATCCGGGAAAGACTCCCAGGGCCAGGATCACAGGCATCACTACCGGAAAGATCGTGGATTACGGTTTGAAGGATTCCATGAATATGGGAGCCTGCATGGCACCGGCGGCAGCAGATACCATAGTACGGCACTTGAAAGATTTTCAGTGTAATCCGGGAGAATATGACAGGATTATTACAGGTGACCTGGGAAGCGTGGGCCAGACAGTGCTTCTTGATCTTTTGCGGGAAAAGGGATATGACATTTCCGACCTGCACATGGATTGCGGGATTGAGATTTATGATGCAAAGAAACAGGACACCCATGCGGGCGGCAGCGGCTGCGGCTGCGCGGCAGTGACACTGTCCGCTTATATTTTAAAACAGCTGGAGGAAAAAAGCTGGAAAAAGGTACTGTTCCTGCCCACCGGAGCCCTTCTGTCAAAGACCAGCTTCAACGAAGGGCAGAGTGTGCCGGGAATTGCCCACGCTCTGGTGCTGGAAGGGGTATCGTGAAATTGCACTTGTAAATCAATAGTGCGGAGAGTATAATAGTGAATGGATATTTTCTTGACAGGAAGTGAGCATATGCGCAACATGGAGTTTAAGATGGAGAGGCAGGGACTTTTGGAGATCGGACAGAAGGTCACGGTTACAGAAGGCCTGCTTCCCAGTAACTATTATTATACTATCGACCCTTCTCTGGCGATGTCGGCCAATATCCCTTTCCGGAACAGGCTTCAGTCAAGAGAGGGATTGGTGACAGACATTGCAGAGAATGCAAGGGGATTTTATGTGACGGTTCAGTTCAACGAGCCGGAAGTGTAGAATACATAGAGGAGGACAACCATTATGATGAAGAAAATTGCAACTGATAAGGCACCTGCAGCAATTGGTCCTTATTCTCAGGGAATTATTGTGGACAAGCTGTTATTTGCGTCAGGTCAGATCGCGATTAATCCTGAAACGGGAGAGATCGAGGGTACCGATATCGTAACCCAGACCAGACAGGTGATGAAGAACATCGGTGCGCTGTTGGAAGCAGCCGGCTGCGATTACACCGGAGTGGTAAAGACTACTTGTTTTCTGGCAGACATGGCGGATTTCGGAACCTTTAATGAGATTTATGCAGAGTATTTTACCGAGAAGCCGGCCAGAAGCTGTGTTGCGGTAAAGACCTTACCCAAGAATGTTTTGTGTGAGGTGGAAGTGATCGCATATCTGGGAGAGCAGTGAGGTAAGTACAAATGAAAAAGTCTGCAGTGGGGAATTCTTTTCTGCTGTTTTTGACGGCATGTATCTGGGGAATGGCCTTTGTGTCCCAGAGCAAAGGGATGGAGTACATGCATCCCTTTACTTTTAACGGCGTCCGTTCGCTGATCGGCGCGCTGACCCTTTTGGTGTATCTTTTGGTGAGTGGCAGGCTTGCGCCGTCCAAGATAAAAAACATCCCCTGGAGGATCAACATCCGGGCAGGTTTGTGGTGCGGCATCGTGTTGACGGTCGCCAGTATGCTGCAGCAGTTCGGGATCAAGTATACGACGGTAGGCAAGGCCGGATTTATCACCACGCTCTATATTATCTTTGTACCTCTGGCAGGTGTGTTCCTGCGCAGGAAGGTGGCAGGTGTCGTATGGATCTCCGCAATGATGGCGGCGGTGGGCATGTATCTGCTGTGTATGACAGAGAGTTTTTCACTGGGCAATGGTGATGTGATGGTATTTGCCTGTGCTGTTGCTTTTGCGTTACATATTATGGTGATCGATCACTATGCCGATAAGACCGACGGGGCAATCGTATCCTTTATCCAGTTTCTGGTGTGCGGCGTTGTCTGCACCGCAGGTGCCCTGATCTGGGGACAGCCGGAGTGGCAACAGCTGACCGGCGGGTTGGGAGCACTTCTGTATGCCGGTGTTTTGAGCTGCGGCGTGGCGTATACGCTTCAGATTGTCGGGCAAAAAGGAGTCAATCCCACGGTGGCGGCGCTGATCTTAAGTTTGGAGTCGGTGGTGGCGGCAGTGTCCGGATGGGCGGCATACCGCATCGGTCTTCTCAAGGACGATCAAACGCTGACAGGGCGGCAGATCTTAGGCTGTGTCATTGTGTTTGCGGCAGTGATTCTGGTGCAGCTGCCGGGAAGACTGTTTGAAAGAAAAAACAGGGTAAAGCAGACAGCGGAGTGATGTATATTTAAGGTGGAAATGAAAATACTATGGTAAAAGCTGTATGGGAAAGGAGCCATAGTATGGATTATTTCAACGCATTCTGGGTCGGGGGACTGATTTGCGCGCTGGTGCAGATCCTGATGGAGAAAACAAAGATGATGCCCGGGCGCATTATGGTGCTTCTGGTAGTGATGGGGGCTGCAATCAGTCTTTTTGGCTGGTATGAGCCGTTCCAGGAGTTCGCGGGAGCGGGAGCAAGTGTACCTCTTCTGGGTTTTGGCAATGTGTTGATGAAGGGGGTAAAAGAAGCTGTTGATGAGCAGGGAGTATTGGGGCTCTTTGCCGGTGGCTTTAAGGCCGGGGCTGTGGGAACCTCGGCAGCTTTGATCTTCGGTTATCTTGCCAGTCTGATTTTTAATCCGAAGATGAAAAAGTGATACTAATTTACAAAAGATAAGGGTGAGTAGAATGGTTTTGTGGGGAGTATTGGCAGGTACTCTGCTGTATTTTGAATTGCTATTTCATCTGGGTTGCTTTGGTTTTACTGCCTGCAACCCTGTTTTTGCGTTGGCATTGACAGTGATATTGACATCCCTGCAGGTGCTTTTCGTCCACTTGGTTAAGGGTAAGTGGAAGACAATACTTTTGTGGCTGTTTATAGGGGGAGGCTATCTGCTGTTTGCCGTTCAACTGGTATATATGGGCATTTTTAAGCTGCCGCTTTTGTGGCAGGCTGTTATCTACGGAGGGCAGGATGCGCTGACCAATTATTGGAGGGAGACCCTGACAGGTATTCTCAACATGTTGCCGCTTTTGCTCCTGCTTGCAGTGCCTTTGGTGGCAGTGGGATGGCTGTTTCATAAGAAAAAAGAGCTTTTATGGAAGACCGGTCCTTTGTTCTGGCTGAAAGCTTTGATCGGTGCTGCAGTTGGTCTGGCGGTGGCAGTTGTATTCCTGTGGGTCGGCAAAAGGACAGAGACAGAGTATTACGAATATTACGATGAATTTTATGATCCTGTGACGGTTATGGAGGAGATGGGTGTTCTGATCATGGTTCAGAAAGATATTTCGATGAATCTGGAATCTGCAATGGAACAGCTCCGGGAAGCTTTGCAGGAAGACGTGAAAGGACCGGCCGATGAGAATGTTGTGCCGGAGGAACCGGATACTGCAGAGGAGTCAACGGAAGCCGGAGGAGAAGAGGAGATCAGCAGCGGTGACGTGCTGCCCGATGACACAACTCCGACGGAGAGCATGGAACCGGATGAGACACAGGAACAAGAGCCTGAGGATCCGGAAGCTAAGTTGCCTGACACCTCTCCCAATCAACTTCCCATCGATATTGCAGTCTTAAAAGAGGGTGCTGACGGTAAGGAGACAGAATGGCTGGCTGCGTATCTGGAAGGGCTGGAACCCACCAAAAGAAATGAGTACACCGGATTATTTAAGGATCACAATCTGATCTTCCTTACTGCGGAAGGATTTTCACCCTATGCGGTGCGGGAAGATATCACGCCTACCTTGTACCGACTGGTTCACTCCGGTTTTGACTTTACCAATTATTATACCCCGCTGTGGCAGACAAGTACCAGTGACGGAGAATATGTAAATCTCACGGGAATGATTCCTGACGGACAGTTCAGCATGCGCAAGAGCGGTTCCAACAACATGTCCTTCGCCCTGCCGGGATATTTTGCCAAAGAAGGAGCAGGCAGCTATGCGTATCACAATAACAGCCTGGATTACTACAGTCGTCATACCAGCCATAACAATCTGGGATATCTCTACAAGGCTTCCAAATTGGGGAATTTGAGTCAGGAAGAGTGGGGGCAGTACATTTTTCAGATGGAGACAGCGGAAAAATGGCCGGCATCGGATCTTGAGATGGTACGGTCCACTTTGCCGGAATATGTGGATCAAGAGCGTTTTAATGTATATTATCTGACTGTTTCGGGTCATATGAATTATACGTTTACGGGAAATTCCATGGCGCGAAAAAATAAAGAGGCAGTGGAACATCTGGAAATGTCCGAGACGGCAAAGGCTTATCTTGCCTGTCAGATGGAACTGGATCTGGCCCTTCAGTATCTGCTGGAGCAGTTGGAGGCGGCAGGTAAGCTGGAGAACACGGTGATCTGTCTCGGCGCAGACCACTATCCCTACGGTATGGCCCGGGAAAACTACGAGGAGCTTGCAGGAAAGTCTTTATCCGACAACATGGATATGTACCGCAACAGTCTGATTCTGTGGAATGTGAAGCTGGAGGAGACACCGCAGGTGATTGAGAAGGTCTGCGGACCTATCGATCTTTTGCCCACACTGTTGAATCTTTTCGGTATGGAATATGATTCCCGCCTGTATGCCGGCAGGGATATCTTCTCTGAGGAAGAGGGAATGGTCATTTTCAATGACAGAAGCTTTGTGACAGATCATGTGATCTATGATAAAAAAGCAAAAGAGACTGTCTGGAAAGAGGAGCAGATTCCGGAAGAAGAACGGGAACAGTATCTGACATCAAAGCAGCAGGATGTCAAGGACAGATATCAGTTCAGCGCTTACGTGCTGAGAAATGATTACTATGCTGCAATAAGTGATGCGCTTCCGGAGGAATATCGGAACAGTGTGCACAATCCCATAGGATAAGTGATTATTTTATAAGACCTCGCAGGGGATGCCTTTGTCCGTAAGATAGCGTGACATGGCAGTGTCCCAGATCCGATCGGGCTCCTTGGTCATCACGAAGGAATCGTAGGCACAGGCGGTGGTGAGAAGTGTCTTGCTGCCGTCGTAGCGGACGGTCAGTACCAGGGCTTTGAGTCTGCATTCGTCCATGGATAAGCCTTCCCGCGACAGAAGCTTTTCGGCGATGTCCGGTTTTAAATGAAATACAAATTTAAAAGACAGGGGCGTGTGTTTTCCTTTGATCAGCTGGAAACACAGCCCTTTTATTGTGCGCCAGGGACTGTACTCATAATCCGGAGACATCTCGGGAACGGTCTCTTCCGGAGGATAAAAGCTGCGGTTAAAGTGTCCGTCTATTGTAATTGTGTAGGCTGTGGTGATCACAGCTTCTTCCATAAGAAAAATATCGAAGATATCCGATACGAGAAGCTGATTCATAAATAATTTCATCGATGTTATATGCAGGGCAAGCATGGCAATACTCCTTATTGTGATCGCTCATTTAAGTATACCTGAAAGCGAAGACATTGTATATGAAAAAAATATAAATTCTAAAAATAATCTTTACGGGAATAATTGGATATGTTAATATTAGTAGTAATGAATACTATGTAATATGGTCGTGTGAATAAATGGAAATGGGAGACGATGTCATGAGCTACAAAATTGTTGTGGACAGTTGCTGTGAACTGCCGGAGGAGCTTTTACAGAGCGGTAAGTTTGAGAGAGTTCCGCTTGGACTTGAGGTTGGAGAATATCAGATTTTAGACGATGAGAATTTTGATCAGGCGGAGTTCCTGCATAAGGTTGCGGAATATCCTCATTGTCCCAAGTCGTCCTGTCCGTCCCCTGAGAGATTTATGGAAGCATACAATGCAGATGTAGACCATATATATTGTGTGACTTTGTCCTCACATCTGAGCGGAAGCTATAACAGTGCAGTTTTGGGAAAGAATCTGTTTGGGGAGAAATACGGTGAGAAGCAGATCCATGTGGTGGATTCCCGATCTGCCAGCTGCGGCGAGGCACAGATTGCCCTGGAACTGATGGACATGGAAGAGAAGGGACTTTCATTTGAGAAGATTGTGGAGAAAATAGAAGCCTTCCGCGATGCCATGAATACTTATTTTGTGTTGGATAACCTGGAGACCTTGAGAAAGAACGGACGTCTGACGGGTGTGAAGGCATTGGTGGCTTCCACTTTGAGCATTAAGCCCGTTATGGGGGCTGACAGAGGTACCATCATACAGAGAGGCCAGTCTATCGGTATCAAGAAAGCGCTGACCAAGATGGCGGAGATGGTTATTTCCGAGGTCAAGGATTCTGCTCAGAAGAGACTGATGATCACCCACTGCAATGCACCCAAGCGCGCAGAGAGAGTGAAAGAGCTGATCCTGTCAAAGATTGATTTCAAAGAGACGATCATTCTTAACACTGCCGGTATCAGCAGTATGTACGCCAACGACGGCGGTGTGATCGTTGCGGTATAAATGTGAATTAAAAAAGGATTTCGCCCCGCGAGGATTTGAACTGCGGCGGAGCGAAATCTTATTTTATATAAATCTTGAAAGATAGATTAAAACGACGGTCTGGATTGCCAGTATGAAGGGCATGCCCCACACAAAGTACCAGTGTTTTGTCTTGTGGCGGAAGAAATACATGCCAAGGAGAGAGCCCAGGCTGCCTCCCAGAAGAGCAAATAAAAAAAGACGGGTCTCCGGAATGCGCCAGGCATTCCGGACGGCCTTTCTTTTATCTACACCCATCAGGATGAAGCCCGTCAGATTCATGATTCCCAGATAGGAAAGAACGATAACGGTGGTAGTATCCATTACTTATTTCCCCAGCTCGCCGTTTTCCTGCATCTTCATAGCGCGAACCTTGCAGGAGAGACCGAACAGATTGATAAAGCCTTCCGCATCGTGGTGGTCGTACAAATCGCCGGTAGTAAAGGAAGCGATCTTCTCATTGTAGAGAGAGTAGGGAGAGGTGGTGCCGGCCTTGATGATGTTGCCCTTGTAGAGCTTGAACTTTACTTCGCCGGTTACATATTCCTGAGTCTTCACAATGAATGCCTGTTCAGCCTCGCGGAGAGGGGTGAACCATTTTCCTTCATATACAAGGCTTGCAAAACGGCTGCCCATTTCTTTTTTCATAGCGTAAGTGTCGCGGTCCAGGATCAGCTCTTCCAGCTGCTGGTGAGCCTCCATCAGGATGGTTCCGCCGGGGGTCTCGTACACACCGCGGGATTTCATGCCTACAACACGGTTCTCAACGATATCAATAATGCCGATACCATGCTTGCCGCCAAGCTCGTTGAGCTTATGGATAATGTCAGCAACCTTCATCTTCTCACCGTTTACGGAGGTGGGAATACCCTTTTCAAAAGTCATGGTCACATACTCGCCCTGATCGGGAGCCTTCTCAGGAGTGGTGCTCAGTACCAACAGATGGTCAAAATTGGGCTCGTTTGCGGGATCTTCCAGTTCCAGACCTTCGTGGCTGATATGCCAGATATTGCGGTCACGGCTGTAGGAAGAGTCTGCGGAGAAGGGAAGGTCAATGCCGTGAGCCTTGCAGTACTCGATCTCGGATTCGCGGGAATCCATGTTCCACTTTTCGTTTCTCCATGCTGCAATGATCTTGATATCGGGAGCAAGTGCTTTGATGCCCAGCTCAAAACGGATCTGATCGTTACCTTTTCCGGTTGCACCGTGGCAGATGGCTACAGCACCTTCTTTGCGGGCGATCTCTACCAGCTTCTTGGCGATAAGAGGCCTTGCCATGGAAGTGCCCAGCAGGTACTTGTTTTCATAAATTGCATTGGCCTGTACGCAGGGAACGATGTACTCTTCACAGAATTCATCGATCACATCCAAGATGTACAGCTTCTCTGCACCGCAGAATTTGGCGCGCGCGTCAAGGCCGTCCAGTTCTTCTGCCTGACCGCAGTCGATGCAGACACAGATTACCTCGTAATCAAAATTTTCCTTTAACCAGGGAATGATGGCGGTGGTATCAAGACCGCCGGAATATGCAAGAACAACTTTTTCTTTCATATGTATATGCCTCCGTTTGGTGATTTACAACTCTTCTGTTACTATACAACAAATGCAGAAAGAATGCAAGTGTAAAATTATGCACAAATTAATCTTTTAATTGCATATAACGAGATGAAAATGAATAAATATGCAAACAAGTATAGGGATAAATCACCAAAACCTGACCTTTGCCAATAAACGAAGAGAAAGTGTAACCGACCATGGACACCGATAAGTTTTATATTGAAAATGAATAGATTTATTTACAAAAGCTATTGTTTTTCTGGCGATTCTGTGATAGTATCATCAATATAATAAGTCCCCCAAGGGATTGCCGCCAATGCGGCAGAAAGTGAGGAAGATATGAAAAGACCGCAGGTCAGTGAGCTTTCTCTGAGAGAGAAGGTCGCTCAGATTCTGATGATCAAGCAGGGCTCTTTACTTGAGAGAATCGAGGGCGAAGAAGCAAGATCCAACGAAGAAATAGCCGAACTCATGGAGAAATACCAGTTCGGCAGCCTGTACTCTTATGGCAACATCTCTATGAAAGATTTCAATATGGCTTCCTTTACCTTTGGTGTAAAGCAAAGCGCTGAAGAAAATCTGGAATTTATCGAAGTTTTCAAGAAACATGTGCGTATTCCCGTTCTGATCGCAAGAGACTGTGAAACCGGATGCGGTTCCTCTTTTGCGGGCGGTACCATAATTCCCTCTGCCATGTGTATCGGTGCGGCAAACGATGACAAGCTGACCTATGAGCTTGGTGCCAATCTTGGTGCTGAGATGAAGTCCACCGGTGTCAACTGGAGCTGGACACCTGTAGTTGATGTGTTTAACCGCTTTGGCTGGTGTAACGGTACACGCAGCTATGGTGACAATGTTGAAAAAGTATCCAGACACGGTGTGGCTCTTATCAAAGGCTTCCAGAGCGTTGGCATGGCAGCCGGTGCCAAGCATTTCCCCGGCTGTTTCGGCTACGACCCCAGAGACAGCCACGTGGCTCCGACTGTGATCGATCTCACCCTGGAGGAATGGTGGGAGCAACAGGCGCCTACTTTCCAGGCTGCAATCGATGCTGGTGTTTTGGGTATCATGGGTACTCACAGGGCTTTCCCTGCAGCTGATGACGAGATGGTTAACGGCAGATACATCCCCTGTACCTGTTCCAAGAAGGTTCTCACCGATATCCTGCGTAACCAGATGGGCTTTAAGGGTGTTATGATCACCGACGGTATCAATATGACCGCTTTGGCAGCCCAGTTCCCCCGTGAAGAGATGCTGATTCGCGCCATTGAGGCCGGTAACGACATGGTCTGCGGTGCTATTTTGGAGGACTTTGATACACTCTATAATGCCATCGAGGCCGGAAAGCTTTCCATGGAGAGAGTGGACGAAGCCTGTGAGCGCGTTCTCACCCTGAAGGAGCAGGTTGGCTTGTTTGATGAAAACCGCGAGCTGCCTAAGCTGGAGGATATCACACCCAAGACAAGGGAAACCTGTAAAAAGATCGTAGAGAAATCCGTCACACTGGTACGTGATCACAACCATATCATTCCCCTGAACAAGGAGAAGATCAAGAAAGTCCTTCTGATCATCAGTACCCATGCTCCCCAGCCCGAAAAGCTGATTGAGCCCATGGTACGTGCTCTGGAGGCACAGGGAATGGATGTTGAGGTATCCGTGGATCTTGACAGTGCCGACCGTCTCAAAATTTACGCAGACCAAAAGGATCTGATCCTCTATGTGGGCTATGTTACCGTTCACATCCCCAAGGGTATGCCTTCACTGTACGGCGAAAAGATGGCCACCTATCACAGTGCATTCTCCTTTGGTGCAGAAAAGTCCGTATGTGTATCTATGGGTGATCCTCTCATGGGAAATAATGCCATGGCCGGAGGAAATACATACTTTAATATTTACAGTCCTACTGAAGCAAGCCAGGAGGCATTTGTTAAGGTTCTCTTTGGCGAAACCCCTTATTCCACAGAGTGTCCTGTTGATGTAACCATGAAGCGCAGAGTCATTTTTGGCTAAAAAGTCTTATTTATCGTTTCCATAAAATATCAGATAATAGTCAGACACGGATGAATATCCGGCCTGACTATTATTTTTGGCTCTTTGCAGTTGTTTTAGGGTTGCCAAGTTCCGATAAATGAAGTATATTATAATGTGGTAAAGTTTTGGCAAAAGAAAGCAAAAACGCCGTGAAAAGGAGATAAGGATTATGATAAAAGCAGGTATTATCGGAGCGACAGGCTATGCAGGAGGAGAACTGGTGCGCATTCTTGCCAATCATCCTCAGGTTGAAATTGTCTGGTACGGTTCCAGAAGCTACATAGATAAAAAATATTATCAGGTATACCAGAATATGTTTCAGATCGTAGAGGACATCTGTAAGGATGACAATCTGGAGGAACTTGCAGGTCAGGTGGATGTGATCTTCACCGCTACTCCCCAGGGATTCCTGGCAGGTCTCCTCACAGAGGATATTTTATCCAAGGTAAAGATTGTGGATCTGTCGGCAGATTACCGTATCAAGGATGTAGCTGTCTATGAGAAATGGTACGGTATCGAGCATAAGTCTCCGCAGTTTATTGAGGAAGCTGTCTACGGTCTGTGCGAGATCAACAGAGGTAAGATCACAGATGAGACCAGGCTTGTGGCCAATCCCGGATGCTACACTACCTGCTCAATCCTGACTGCATATCCTCTTGTAAAGGAAGGACTGATCGATGTTGACACTCTGGTCATTGATGCCAAGTCCGGTACCTCCGGTGCGGGCAGAGGTGCGAAAGTGCCCAATCTTTACTGCGAAGTAAATGAAAATATCAAGGCTTACGGCGTGGCGAACCACAGACATACTCCGGAGATTGAAGAACAGCTGGGCTATGCGGGAGGCTGCGAGGTGCTTTTGAACTTCACACCTCACCTTGTGCCTATGAACAGAGGAATCCTGGTGACGGAATATGCTTCCCTCAGGAAGAAAGCGGACGGAAGCCTTCCTACATATGAAGAGATTAAGGCTGCTTATGATAAGTACTATGCACAGGAGAAGTTTGTGCGAGTTCTGGAGAAGGGTGTCTGTCCCGAGACCAAATGGGTGGAAGGCAGCAACTACGTGGATGTGAACTTCGTGATTGATGAGCGCACCGGACGTGTGATCATGATGGGAGCCCTTGACAATCTGGTGAAGGGTGCAGCCGGACAGGCAGTTCAGAACATGAACCTGCTCTTCGGACTTGACGAGAAGATGGGACTTGAGCTGGTTCCCTGCTTCCCGTAATTCATAGGATATACATATAAATGTGTATAATTATACATGAATATTTTAAAATAATGTATAAAATAAAAATAATGGTTGATATTTATGCAATTTGTGATAAGATATAAGGAGCTGCGTATGACTGATTTGGTGGTGTATCACGGGAAACCGGAGGATACAGAACACAGACTTTTAAAGGAAGTGGCAGTGTACGATCTGTTGGACAGGCTGGAGATAGAATATGACCGGGTTGACCATGAGGCTGCTTTTACCATGGAAGGCTGTGAGGCGGTTGACAAAGCCCTGGGAACGGAGCTTTGCAAGAATGTTTTTTTGTGCAACAGCCAGAAAACTAAGTTTTATCTGCTGCTGATGCCCGGCGGGAAGCGGTTTGTGACGAAGGATTTCTGCAAGCAGATCGTGAGTCCAAGACTCAGCTTTGCTCCTGCGGAGTTTATGGAGGAGTACCTTGACATTACCCCCGGTTCCGTGAGTGTGATGGGGCTGATGAATGATAAGGACAATCATGTGCAGCTTGCCATTGATAAGGACATTTTGGATCAGGAGTATGTGGCTTTTCATCCCTGTATCAACACGTCCAGCATGAAGATTGCCATGAAAGATCTGCTGGATAGATTTCTGCCTGAGGTAAAGCATGACTATCTGGTGGTAGATCTGCCTTGGCAGGAGTAGAACAATAGGAAAAGAGAGAAGAAAAGTGAAAGACAAAAGCTATATCGTAAGGAAAATGACGATAGAGGATTATGACGGCCTGTATAAGCTTTGGATGACCATCAGGGGCTTCGGGATCCGCAGCATTGATGACTCCAGAGAAGGAGTGGCACAGTTCCTCCGACGCAATCCTGACACCAGTGTGGTGGCTGTGTCGGAGAGCGGTGAAATTGTAGGCGGGATCCTCTGCGGTCATGACGGAAGAAGAGGCTGTCTGTATCATGTGTGTGTGAGAGAGGATTACAGGCTTTTGGGAATCGGCAAGGAGATGGTTGTATTTTGTATGAATGCTTTGAAAGAGGAGCATATCAACAAAGTGAGCCTTATCGCCTTTACGAAGAATGATGTGGGCAATGCATTCTGGAACCGCATCGGCTGGACCCACAGACTGGATCTGAACTATTATGATTTTACACTGAATGAAGAAAACATAACGGCATTTAATCAATAAATAAGACACAAGGAAAACGGAGGTAGGACTATGAAGATCATAGAAGGCGGTGTCACCGCGGCAAAAGGATTTGAAGCAGCAGCTGCAGCAGCGGGAATTAAATATAAGAACAGAACAGACATGGCACTGGTTTACAGCACCGTGCCCTGTAAGGCTGCAGGTACGTTTACCACTAATGTAGTAAAAGCTGCACCTGTTGTGTGGGATAAGCAGGTGGTTGAGGAGTCTCCCTATGTTCAGGCGGTGATCGTAAATTCCGGCATTGCCAATGCCTGCACCGGCAAACAGGGTCTGGACTGCTGTAAGGCAGAGGCTCAAAAAGCCGCACAGGTACTGAATATTCCGGACAGCGCCGTGCTGGTGGCTTCCACCGGTGTCATCGGCATGCAGATCCCTGTGGACAGGATCACGGCAGGGATCGATCTTCTTGCGGCAGATAAGACAGGCGGAGCTGAGGCAGGACTGGCAGCGGCAAAGGCCATCATGACTACAGATACCGTGCCCAAGCAGGCAGCTGTTACCGTGGAGATCGGCGGCAAAGAGGTGACTGTTGGCGGAATGTGTAAAGGCTCCGGCATGATCCACCCCAATATGTGCACCATGCTCGGTTTTGTCACCACTGATGTAAATATTTCCAAGGAGCTTCTGACCAAGGCAGTAAAGCAAAGCGTGGAAGACAGCTTCAATATGATCTCCGTGGACGGGGATACCTCTACCAACGATACCCTTCTTGTTCTTGCCAACGGACTTGCAGGCAATGAAGAGATCACAGCGGAAGGTCCTGACTTTGATGCCTTCTGTCAGGCATTAAATGAGATCACAGTGACACTTGCCAAGAAGATGGCAGGTGACGGCGAGGGCGCTACGGCACTCTTTGAGACAACCGTGATCAATGCCGCAACCAAAGAGGATGCGAAGATCCTTGCCAAATCCGTGATTTGTTCCTCCCTGACCAAGGCGGCTATCTTCGGCCACGACGCCAACTGGGGAAGAATCCTTTGTGCACTGGGTTACTCCGGAGCCAAATTCGATCCGGAGAATGTGGATCTGTATTTTAAGAGCGAAAACGGTTATATGCATATTTTCGGAAGTGGCGTGGCCTGCGATTACAGTGAGGAAGAGGCAACAAAGATCCTTTCCGCTCCGGAAGTTACCGTTCTGGTAGATATGCACATGGGTGAGGCACAGGCAACCGCCTGGGGCTGCGACCTGAGCTTTGATTATGTAAAGATCAATGCGGATTACAGAAGTTAGAAAGGAAGCGTGTCATGGAAAAAGATATGGAAAAAGTACTCAGGAAGGCTGAGGTCCTTGTGGAGGCCCTTCCTTATATTCAGAAATTCAACCGTAAGATCATTGTGGTAAAATATGGCGGCAGCGCCATGAGCAATGAGGAACTGCAGAAAAACGTGATCAAGGACGTTACTCTGTTGAAACTGGTAGGCTTCAAACCCATCATCGTACACGGCGGCGGCAAGGAAATCAGCCGTTGGGTAGGAAAGGTTGGCAAGGAGGCAAAGTTTATTAACGGTCTGCGTGTCACGGATGAGGAGACTATGGAGATTGCCGAGATGGTGCTGGGCAAGGTGAACAAGAGCCTTGTGACCATGGTGGAAGAGCTTGGTGTAAAGGCTGTGGGTATCAGTGGCAAGGACGGCAGACTTCTGACTGTCGAGAAGAAATATTCAGACGGCCAGGATATCGGTTATGTGGGTGAGATCACCGGCGTGGATCCCAAGATCATATACGACCTGCTGGAGAAGGATTTCCTTCCTATTGTCTCCCCCATCGGACTGGACGAGAATTATCAGACTTATAATATCAATGCGGATGATGCTGCCTGTGCCATTGCAAAGGCTGTCAATGCGGAGAAGCTGGCATTCCTCACTGATATTGAAGGTTTATACAAGGATATCAATGATAAATCCTCTTTCATTTCCAGACTGACTGCTTCTGAGGCAGACGAACTGATAAGCGGCGGATTTATCGGCGGCGGAATGCTTCCCAAGCTGAACAACTGTACCTCTGCCATCAAGAACGGTGTAAACAGGGTACATATTCTGGACGGCAGAATCCCTCACTGCCTGTTGCTTGAGATCTTTACCAATCATGGTGTAGGTACCGCCATCATTGCAGATGAGGAGAAGGAAGCATGATAATGAAGGAATACATTGAGCAGGCGGAGAAAGACCTGCTTCACACTTATAACCGTTTTCAGATCGTTCTGGACAAGGGTGAAGGCGTGTATCTTTATGATGCCGAGGGCAGGAAATATCTGGATTTCTGCGCAGGAATTGCAGTGTTTGCTCTGGGCTATGGCAATGAAGCCTACAACAACGCCCTGAAGGAACAGATTGACAAGCTGATCCATACTTCCAATTACTATTACAATGTTCCCGCAGTGGAAGCTGCGCGCAAGATGAAAAAAGCATCCGGTATGGACCGCGTGTTTTTTACCAATTCCGGAGCGGAGGCCAATGAAGGTGCCATTAAGGCAGCCAGAAAGTACGGTTATCTGAAGGATGGCTGTACCGATCACGAGATCATTGCCATGAACCATTCTTTCCACGGCAGGACCTTCGGCGCGCTGTCTGTTACGGGCAATCCCCATTACAGGGAAGCCTTTGAGCCAATGATTGGATATGTGCGATTTGCGGATCTGAATGATTTTGACAGTGTGGCAAGTCAGGTGACAGACAAAACCTGTGCCATTATCATGGAGCCCGTACAGGGAGAAGGAGGACTTTTCCCGGCCACTGAGGAATTCTTGAAGAAGGTGCGCGCACTCTGCGATGAGAAGGATATCCTTCTCATCTTCGATGAAGTGCAGTGTGGTATGGGAAGAACAGGATATATGTATGCATGGCAGCGCTACGGCGTAAAGCCTGACATTATGACAACGGCAAAGGCTCTGGGCTGCGGGGTTCCGGTAGGAGCATTCCTGATGACGGAGAAGGTGGCCGGACAGTCTCTTGTTGCGGGAGACCACGGAACCACTTACGGCGGCAATCCCCTGGCAACAGCGGCAGTCAGCAAGGTGCTTGACCTGTTTGAAGAGCAGCATGTCATTGAAAATGTAAGGGAGGTAGCTCCTTATCTGGAACAGAAGCTGGAAGAACTGGCTGCGAAATATGACTGTATCCTGAACAGAAGAGGCGTAGGCCTGATGCAGGGACTGGTATTTGACCGTCCGGTAGGCCCTGTGATCAACAAGGCACTGGAGAAAGGGCTGATCCTGATCAATGCGGGGGCAAATATCATCAGATTTGTGCCGCCTCTTGTGATAGGTAAGCAGCACGTGGATGAGATGGCAGAAATCCTGGCATCCTGTATTGATGAGGTGGTTTAATGCATTTTAAACGAAGGATCTTTTCAGTGATCGCACTTGCCCTCATGGTAGGTGCCATGATCCTGGGAATTAAGATTGAGGAAGCCGGAACCGATGAAGGGTTTGCCGGCTTATCAATCTTTAACAAAAAAGAAACCATATATTTCTGGTATGCGGATGAGACCCTGTCGGATTATCTGAACAGTGCAGCAGTGGCCTTCGGTGCCGAGCAGAATGTACGAGTGATCCCGGTATTGATGGATGAGAGTGAGTATCTGGAGGCAATCAACCATTATTCCCTTCACAGCGACAGGATGCCGGATGCTTACCTGATCAGCCATGACTCCCTGGAAAAGGCCTATCTGGCCGGACTTGCAGGCCCTATCGAAGATGTCCGGAATGTTTGTACTGCGGATAATTTCCCGCAGTCAGCCATCAGCGCCGTGACCTGCCGGGATAAGGTGGTTGCATACCCATTCAGTTTTGAGACCAGCGCGCTTGTATATAACAAGACCTATCAGCAGCTTTGGGCACAGCAGCAGGCACAGAAGGATTATGACAGCGTGCAGGAGGAACTGCCGGAGGAAGTACTCGGCGAAGCGGAAAGTAATGAAGATGAACTGACCCTGGAAGAACGGAAAAGTATGTCGCTGGAAGACCTGACAGCATACTATGTGGACCGTTCCATGCCACATACCGTAGGCGACCTCCTTTCTATCAGTGATACCTTCGATGTGCCGGAAGGCGTGGAAGGTATTATGAAGTGGGATGTGTCCGATATCTTTTACAATTACTGGATCGTGGGCAATTACATGACCGTGGGCGGAGACTCCGGAGATGATGAAAACCGTATCAACATCAATAATCAGGAGACTGCCCAGTGCCTGGAGGTCTACAAAGCGCTGAACCAGTTCTTCTTTATTGAATCCGACACAGTGACTTACGATTCGGTGATACAAGATTTTATAGACGGCAAAATTGTGTTTACCATTGCCACAACGGATGTGATCGGAAAGCTGGAGGCAGCTAAGGCAGAGGGAAGAATGGCCTATGAATACGGTATTTCTCCCATGCCGGCAGTGAGCAGTGAGCTTGACAGCCGTTCCCTGTCGGTGACAACGGCGGTCTGTGTAAACGGTTATTCCGAACATGCCAAGCTGGCCAATGAGTTTGCGGCCTGGCTTGTAAACGATTACAGTGTAAATCTCTATGAACGCACCGGCAAAATGCCTGCGAAGGTGTCATGCCTTCGGTCAAATGATGATGCGTGGGCTTTCCTTTCGGAGTATTCCAAGAGTGTACCCCTTCCGAAGATGATGTCTACCAGCAATTATTGGATTGAGCTGGAGGTGCTGTTCGCTAAAGTGTGGAATGGCGGAGACGTCCCTGCTCTTTTGCAGGAACTGTCAGATAAAATTGTATTGCAGCTGCAGGATGTGGCAGATTAATATCAGATATATGCATAGAAAACCGGTCATGGGGAAATGATAACCTAAAAAAGGAGATATCATTACATGACCGGTTTTTTGATTGCACTGATCTCCGGTGCGCTTATGAGTATTCAGGGTGTGTTCAATACAGAAGTGACAAAGGCTTCCAGTATCTGGGTGGCCAATGTATTTGTACAGTTTACCGCTCTCCTGGTGTGCCTGGGTGCCTGGCTGATCACAGACAGAAGCTCCCTGACTGCCGTGTGGCAGGTGAGCCCCAAATACATGCTCCTGGGCGGTGCCATCGGCGCCTTTATCACCTATACCGTGATCAAAAGCATGGACGCGCTGGGTCCGGCCAGAGCCGTCATGCTCATCGTGGTGGCCCAGCTTCTTGTGGCATATATCATAGAACTGTTTGGGTGGTTTGGCGTGGAAAAGCAACCTTGGGAATGGAGAAAAGCCATCGGCATGGCCCTGGCAGCCATCGGCATCGTGATCTTTAAGTGGAAATAAAAAAAGCACAGGCAACTGCGGAGCGCAGCGGCCTGTGTTCTTTATTCCACAATATTTCCTGCAAAAGAGATATCAAACAGTCTGTCGCACAGGCTGAAGGCTGCACCGCAGATGGTGTCCTCCTTGCTGATATGCACCTGTCTCACATTGAGTTCAGTCAGAAGTGCGGGGTATGCGCGGCTTCTCATTTCCTCCACCGCGAAGTCTGTAAAGGCCGGTATATCCTGAAAGACACCGGTATTGATCAGGATGACGGAAGGTTTACACAGATTCACCAGATTGGCAAGACCGATGCCCAGATAAACGGCACATTCCTTCACGGCGCGCAGAGCCGCGAGATCGCCGGCCGTAAGCCTGTTCTGCACATCCTGAAGACCGGCGGCCTTCTCACCTCTGTATTCTTCATAGCACTTCAGAATCTTTTGTTCGGAGCACATGATCTCCAGACATCCCCGATTGCCGCAAAAACATAAGTCTCCGTCCTTCTCCACAGTGGTGTGGCCGATCTCACCCAGCATAGCCCGGTTGATACTGCCCTGGTAATACTGTGTGGCGCCAACGCCGTTCTCCAGATCCACAAACAGCATATTGTCGCCTTCTGGGTCACGGTTGCAGCAGAAATACCATACGGCTTTCAGCAGGGATTCGTTCTCAATGAAGACCGGCAGCCCCGTCTCTGTTTCCAGAACGGCTTTCAGGTCAAATTCTTTCCACTTCAGACTGGAGGAAAGCACAAACCGGCCGTTGTCCAGAACCAGGCCGGAAATGGATACACCGATCCCCAGAATTTTCTCGCGCCCGTAGCGCTCAATCAGGGCGGGAATATTATTCCTTGCCAGCTCGATCACCTTGCGGGGAGTGAGTTGACTGTCTGTTTCTTTTATTTCAACAATAATATTGCCTTCCAGGTCCGTATAAAAAATACTGACAGAGTCCACTCCCAAAAAAATGCACACAAGGCCGTATGCCTGTGCATGTAAGCGCAGGAGCGTAGACTTTCTGCCCACACGCTGTGCGTTTTCCACTCCGCTCTCTGTGATCAGATTACTTGCGAGCAGATAGGCGGTGATATTGGTGATGGAAGACAGCGATAACCCGGTTACCTGCGCGATAATGGGACGCGTGGTGCCGGGATTTTTTCTGATATGATCGAGAACCTTCAGGCGGTTCATTTTCTGAAGAAGCTGTGCGCTTCCGTTAGTCTGTTCCATGGTCCGATGCACTTTTCCTTTGCAAATATTCAGAAAAATTATAGCATTGCAAAATGTGTTTGTCAATGTAAGGGATATCTTGACAAATGGCAGAAAATGTGATAGCGTAATTAATGCAATGATTGAATTAATTCATTTTCACAATACAAGGAGGTAAATTCTTATGAAAAAAGCAACAGATTTCCGTTACAACACAGGTGCGACCAAGGTGCCTTGGGCAGCAGTAGGCGAGAACTACAATGTGAACGACCTGATGGAAGTAATCCGTTTCCTGATGCAGGGTAACGGCCCTGAGTATGATCAGGCCATCGAGGCAGTGTATGAGCAGGTTAAGAAGCTTGATGCTGTATCCAATCCCCCCGGAAAGCTTACTACAGGCGCACAGGTTGAGGCGGCTGAGGAAGCCTGCAACGAGTATCTGGGAACCACCACCAGCACCTTCGTGACCAACGCTACTTCCGGTTTTGAAATTGCTTACAAATATGCAGGCCTGAAGGCAGGTGACGAGGTTATCGTTCCCGCTATCACCTTCGTGGCAACCATGGCTTATCCTCTTGCAGTAGGTGCCAAACTGGTATTTGCAGACGTTGATCCTAAGACCATCAACATGGATCCCGCTGACGTTGCAAGAAAGATCACCCCTAAGACCAAGATGATCGTTCCCGTACATATCGGCGGTTATCCCGTAGACATGGATCCCATCATGAAGCTGGCTAAGGAGCATAATATCCTGGTACTGGAAGATGCCGCACATGCATTCGGTGC
>JAZRCR010000009.1:0-51437 GCA_045659805.1 Acetatifactor sp. | reverse complement strand
CTCTGCACTTTCTTTATTGTATCGGAAGGAAACATTTTCAAAGGCAATGCTGCCGTCAGGCACCTGATAAACCGGCTCTTCGGGATTTACCAGATCACTCTTCTCATGCAGGACCTCACAGATTCGCTCTGCACTGGCCATACTCATTGTAACCATCACAAAGATCATGGACACCATCATCAGGCTGAACAGGATATTCCTGCAGTAAGCCAGCCGGCTCATCAGATCACCGGTGGACATATCACCTGCCGTGATCATCCTGGCTCCCAGATAACTGATACCCAGGATACAGCTGTAAATCGTAAACTGCATCAGCGGACTGTTCAGTGCCAACACATTCTCTGCTTTGGTAAACAGCTTCTGCAGGGTGGAGCTGGCTTTCTTAAACTTCTCCACTTCGTAATCTTCCCGCACGTATGCCTTCACCACGCGGATAGCAGACACATTCTCCTGCACACTGGCATTCAGGGCATCGTACTTTTTAAAAATACTGCGGAAGGTTTTCATGGTCCTGGAAGCAATCAGAATCAGGCAGGTTCCCAGCAAAATGACAGCAATAAGATAAATGCTCGCCACCTTGGGACTGATAAAGAAAGCCATACACATGGCGATGATCAGTGTGAACGGTGCCCTGACACACATTCTCAGGATCATCTGGTATGAATTCTGCAGATTGGTCACATCCGTGGTCAGTCGGGTCACCAGTCCGGCGGTACTGAACTTATCAATATTGGCAAAGGAGAAGCTCTGGATATTGATAAACATGGCCTCTCTCAGATTTCTCGCAAAACCTGTGGAAGCCTTGGCGGCAAAAAATCCTCCTGCAAGACCGCTGCCCAGCGAAACTGCTGCCGCAAGCACCATTGCTCCTCCCACTATATAAATGTGTGTAAGACTCCCTGCATTAACACCCTTATCCACGATGGACGCCATTAACAGCGGAATGACCATCTCCATGATAACCTCCACCACCATACATATGGGGGTGATGATACTTGGCACTTTAAATTCTTTGATCTGCGCTCCCAGCGTTTTCAGCATATGCATCTGTTATGCTCCTCCTGTCTGTTTTTATCGGCTGCTCTAAGCTTTTCTTCTTCCAGATTGGTCCGCACTCTTTGAAGCAGATCGCGAAACACCGCAACCTCCTCCGTCGTCATCCCCTTTCGAAGCAGCTGTTCCGTCTGCTCCACCTTCTCTTTCGCCCTGCGGGAAAGCTCCCTGGATCTCTCTGTCAGTTCCAGGCATTTCAGTCTTGCGTCCTGTGCCACCTGCCGTCTGACGATCAGTCCGTTGCGCTCCATCACCTGCAGCGTATTGGATATGGTGGCCCTTGAGGTGTGAAATGCACTCTCGATATCCCTCTGATACACTTCTCTTCCCTGATTCTCATCCAGAAAACGTATGATCAGATGCTGCAGCTGTGTCATACCTACACTGTCACTCTCCCTGCCCTCTTTCATACGCTCACAGATCAGATTCTGAATCAGCCGGAGTTCAAATCCGATGTGTTCTTTTCTGTCCATGTTTCCTCCCATTTTCTCAAATGTTAGTCCACTAACTAATTTCCTATTATACTATGCAATTTCCCTTTGTCAAGAATAAATTTCACTTCGTGTGCCTCTCACTAAAAACAGGCAGATGACCGTAAAATCATCTGCCTGTCTCATAATATAATTCGTTCTTACAGTGTGTTTTCTTTTGCCGCCACACCTGAGAAAAAGTTTACCTTATCCTGCATGTAGAACACATCATTTTCCTCTCCGGACACCGCATCACCACCTTCAAACATGCTGAAGTCTCCGCCTTCCGGCATCTGACCGTCCTTGCCGCCGGGGAAGTTTTCTCCAAATCCGCCCTCAGGCATTGAAGGCATCTGGCCCTCTCCTCCGCCGGGGAAATTTCCGCCAAATCCGCCCTCAGGCATTGAAGGCATCTGACCTTCTCCTCCGCCGGGGAAATTTCCGCCAAATCCACCCATAGGAAATCTCATGACATCTGTTCCTGTATATGTCTGCTGAACACCGCCTTCATAACCGTCAATGGACTCTGCTGCATACACACCGGTCACATCACTGCCACGGACCGTGCCACCGATATACACATAATAGCTGTCGTCCACTGCAAATTCAGGGCAGGAAATGATTGCCCCACTATACTTACGGATATTCTCTCCAAGCACTTCATCTTCCGAAGGATCGTACGCAAATATATATTTACCCTCCTGATCCGTGATCACGATGGCACTGTCAGAATCCTGATAGGAAGCAAACTGAAGGTTCATTGTCACCTGGTCGGAGTCGCTCTCTGCCCAGTCCATGGTGGAGCCCAAAGCCACCACATACCCCCCGTTGATGAAGCTGCCCATATCACTGTCAAGCCCGGCATCTGCAGCAGGGTTGGCACTGGCAATTACAGTACCTCCGTTGATCACCAGCCATCCGTTGGAATCTATACCGTCACCTTCCTGGCCAAGTCCTGCAATGATATGAATGTTCCCGCCGTTGATGGTAGTGACGGACACACCGTCTTCATTGGTATTGATTCCGTCATTCAGTGCGCGGATGTTGATATTACCGCCGTTTACGGTCAGATGCAACTCTGTATCCATGCCTTCATTGTCAGCCGTAATATCCATTGCGCCTGTTCCCTTATTTTCCCCACTGACATTCATGGACATGTAAGAATACACGGCACCGTCCTGTTTCCAGAGTTTCTTCTCCTGTCCGCCGTCCTTGTAAATTCTGGCAACATGAGACCCTGTGATCTGATTGACACTGTCGTCTGCGATCACCAGGTTCGCCCCCGCTTTGGAGGTATCCACTGCAGAGCTTGCGGTTTCGGTGCTCCAATCGCTGTCACATTCGTACACATTCAAAAACAGGATTGCAGGTGCCACCTCACAGGTAAGATCCACGCCGTCCAGGATCAGAGTAACCACTGCCTCAGGGTCAGTCTTTGCTTTTTCACCAAGATCCACTCTGATCTGTCCCTTTTCAAGACTTCCCTGTATCCGGTAAGTTCCGGGCTGAGTAATATTTACCACCGTATGGGCTGCTGCTGTATCTGCGCTGTGCCGTTCATCCTGCGAGCCCTCGCCATAGGCATCTCCGCTCTCATAAGTCTCTCTGTCTTCATAATAAATAATATCATTGGTTACATAAACGGCTGCTTCCCCGTCAGTTCCAACCAAGGCATCATTCCATGTGACGCCTCCCTCGGACAATATGATCTTGGTCTCTTTCACGGCCTTGCCGCTCTTTCCTGCGGCACCACAGCCTGCCAGGCCTCCGGCCAAAAGGACTGTCATCACTAAGATTCCTAATTTTCCTCTGATATGTTTCATTTTCTACCTTCTTTCTGTCATTGATCAGCAATATCAATATACAGCAGAATTATGAAAATTTTGTGACCGTTTTTAAAAAAATTTCGCTCCGCACGGAGCACTTTTTGAACGCATCAATCAAAAAGTATCTCACCTACTGTCACAAAGCAAAAACCGTCTTCCAAAAGCTCATCCACGATCTCCAGTGCTGCCGTCACACTGGTCTCATAATAATCGTGCATCAGGATGATATCATTTTCTCCGGCTTTGGAGATCACTCTGCCTGCCACACAGACAGCGTCACTGCTGCACCAGTCCAAGGGATCAATGTTCCAGAGCACAGGGATTATATTCAATTCCTTCTCCAGTTTTTTATCCCAGGTGCCGTACGGCGGACGCACATAGATGATCTCCTCCCCTGTGATCTGTTTCAGGATCTCATTGGTCTCTACCAGTTCCTCTTTAAATGCTTCCCGGTTGGTATTTGTCAGCTGCATATGACTGTAGGTATGGTTCCCGATCTCATGGCCTTCCTCACACATTCTCCTGATCACATCAGGATGTAAAAGAGCATGTTCACCCGTAACAAAAAACGTGGCTTTTACACCACGTTCTTTCAGTCCGTCCAAAAGTTGTTCCGTATAATAAGGATGGGGACCGTCATCAAAGGTAAGGCAGATTTTCTTTGTCTCCGCCGTTTCCGGCATATTCTGAAAATCTGCTGAAGCTTTTGAGGATGACACGGCTCTCTGCTCATCCGGAGTTCTTGCAGCATTCACCCGATGCGCCACTGCGCTGGATAAAAGCAGAAGACACAGCACAAAATCACAGACCGCAACTATCACCGTTACTTTCTTCATAGCTTCCCCCTGCACTTCATTTATTCATTTATATGCCGGGCAAAAGCCTTCCATTACGTTATCACCCATTACCATCCCCTGAGATACATGGCCTCAAGATAACTTTCCGCAAAATTCTCCTGTTCCGCCAGATTGATGACCTTAACCAAGCCCGCAATCTCCTGTAACTTTCCGTATGCTTCTCCTGTCGACATTCCACAGTTTTCACTGCAAAAATCGCAGAAAAGTCCGTACTTGCAAAGACCAGCAAGCACCGTATTGCCTGCGGAAATCACTTTTTTCTCCAAGACTTCCGGCAAAAGTCCGATGCGCACCGCATCTTCTGCCCGGAGATAATATCCGAAGCCACCCGCAAGAACCACTCTGTCTACCTGCTCCAGGCTCTCCAAGCCATAAGACTCCGCCAGCAGCCTGATACCTGCCGCCACCGCCGCCTTGGCCAACTGAAGCTCACGGATACTTTTCTGGGTTACCAAAACATCACCTATCCTGACTCCCCGCTCAAAGTAGGTCTCGCTCATAAGCCCTGTCTCGTCCAGAATCCCTTCCCGGAGAAGACGGGCCGTCAGATGAACCATATCGGCACCCCATATTCCCCTGGAAGCGCCTCCCTCAAAGGCAGGTCCCGCAGCAGCAGACCCTGCGGTCACACCCTCACAATTGCCAAGAGCCATCTCTCCGTTGGTGCCAAGATCGATGAAAAGCGTGATCTCCTGCCTCTGTGTCATGCCACAGGCATAAATACCCGCCAGCACATCTGAACCCACAAAGGCCGAAATCCCCGGCAGGATGATGCCTTCCACCCCTTCTACCGTAATCGGTACCGCAGCGAGATGCGAGGCCGCAAAAGGCGCGTGACCCAGTTCCTCCGGATCAAATCCGCATAGCAGATAAACCATGGCAGTATTGGCCCCGATCACCAAATAAGACTGCATTTCTTCCTGCTTCCTGCGAAACCGTCGGACACCTTCTGCCAGCACATCAAGCACCTGCTTTTGCATCTTCCGGGCAGACTGAGGATTCCTTGCAGCCTGAATGCGGGAAAGCACATCAGCCCCGTATTCCACCTGAGGATTCACCGTTGCAAACCGATCCTCCTCCCGCCCTGCGGCATCATAGAGTACCATGGCGACCGTTGTGGTCCCGATATCTGCAGCAATGATCTTTTTGCAACTATTGCTGCATATCATTTCATCATCTGCATAAGATCGCTTTTCTTTTTGAAAGTTTTCATTCAGTTTATTTCCTGTGATGATCTGCAGATCCTCATTGCCGGAAAAACATCTTCCGCACCCGGTACACAGATCACATCTGGTTCCCACACTATACAAACTGATTCCGCTCCCTGTCGTAACGATAATCGATCCCGGCAAGCTTCTGTGAGATCTCCTGTCCGTCGACGTCCAAATCTTCGCAAAGCGCCTCAAAATCGCTGTAATAGTCTCTGAGTTTCAGATTGATAAAACTGAGCAGCATCACCGGATCATTTGGTATCATACTTTCTCCTCCTGTCACACACCGTACACCGCTCTTATTCCCGGACCACGTCAGCGCGCAGGCAGTCGCCTTCAACGCTGATACGGATGATATCACCCTCTGACACTTCATCTGCCAGGATCAGCTTCGCCGATAAGGTCTCCACATGCTTCTGGATAAAGCGTTTCAAAGGTCTTGCACCGTATACGGGATCGTATGCGTTGTCTGTGATAAAGATCTTCGCTTCTTCTGTCAGAGCAATGGTCAGATTCCTGTCTGCCAGACGCTCATTCAGATCTGCGATGATCAGTTCTATAATACCGCTGATATTATCTTTGGTCAACGGCTTAAACAAAATGGTCTCATCCAGGCGGTTTAGAAATTCCGGTCTGAAATGACCGCGCAGCTCATTCATGACCATCTCTTCCGCTTTGGGCCTGACAGTTCCGTCCTCGCAGATACCTTCCAGCAGATACGACGCTCCGATATTGGATGTCATGATCAGGATGGTATTTTTAAAATCAACTGTCCGCCCCTGGGAATCCGTAATCCGGCCGTCATCCAGCACCTGCAAAAGGACATTGAACACATCCGGATGTGCTTTCTCAATCTCATCAAACAGCACCACACTGTAAGGCTTCCTGCGGACGGCTTCCGTCAGCTGACCGCCCTCCTCATAGCCCACATATCCCGGAGGCGCTCCGATCAGTCTGGATACCGAGAATTTTTCCATATATTCGCTCATGTCAATGCGGACCATGTTGTTCTCATCGTCAAAAAGCGACGCGGCCAGAGACTTTGCCAGTTCTGTCTTACCCACACCGGTAGGCCCTAAGAACAGGAACGATCCGATGGGTTTCTCCGGATCCTTGATTCCGGCCTTGGATCGGATGATGGCCTCTGTCACCTTGGTGACACCCTCCTCCTGACCAATCACTCTCCTGTGAAGTTCTTCGTCAAGATGCAGTGTCTTGTGCCGCTCACTTTCCGTCAGCTTAGCCACCGGAATACCGGTCCAGCGGGAGATGATCTTTGCAATCTCTTCCTCCGACACTTTCTCATGGACCAGAGAAAGCTCCGATTGATTCACCCGTTCTTCTTCCTGCTCCAGTTGCTTTTTCAGGGAAGGCAGCGTACCGTAGCTTAGCTCGGCAGCCTTCTCCAGATTCCCTTCTCTCTGGGCGATCTGGATCTGACTGCTCACTTCGTCGATCTCCTCACGCAGCCTGGAAAGCTTCTCCACCGAATTCTTTTCATTGTCCCAGAGGGCCTTGCGGTTGGCAAAATCCTCCTTCAGCTCCGCAAGTTCCTTCTGCAGATCCTCCAGTCTCTCACAGCTTAACCTGTCGTCCTCTTTCTTCAGGGCTGCCTCCTCGATCTCCATCTGCATGATCCTTCGCTGCAGCTCATCCAGCTCCGTGGGCATACTGTCAAGCTCTGTCTTGATCAGCGCACAGGCCTCATCTACCAGATCAATAGCCTTATCCGGCAGGAATCTGTCGGAAATATAGCGGTGAGACAAAACAGCTGCACTCACCAGCGCATTGTCCATGATCTTCACACCGTGATATACCTCATAACGCTCCTTTAATCCACGGAGAATGGAAATAGTATCCTCCACGGTTGGCTCATCCACCATCACCGGCTGAAAGCGTCGTTCCAGCGCAGGATCCTTCTCAATATACTGGCGGTATTCATCTAACGTAGTGGCGCCGATACAGTGAAGCTCACCTCTTGCCAGCATGGGTTTTAACATATTGCCGGCATCCAGGGCTCCGTCCGTCTTGCCGGCCCCCACAATGGTATGCAGCTCATCAATGAACAAAATGATCTGCCCGTCGCTGCTCTTCACATCCTCCAGCACTGCCTTCAGACGCTCCTCAAACTCTCCCCTGTACTTGGCACCTGCAACCAGGGCTCCCATATCCAGAGAAAAAATCTTCTTATCCTTCAGCCCCTGAGGCACATCTCCCCGCACGATACGCTGTGCAAGACCTTCCACCACCGCCGTCTTACCTACACCGGGTTCACCAATGAGCACAGGATTATTCTTGGTCTTACGGGAAAGGATACGGATAATATTGCGGATCTCACCGTCGCGTCCGATCACCGGATCCAGCTTCTGATTGCGGGCCTTCTCCACCAGTTCCTGCCCGTACTTCTCCAATGTATCATAGGTAGCCTCCGGATTGTCACCGGTCACGCGCTGGTTGCCCCGCACAGTGAATAAGGCCTTGAGAAAGCGCTCCCTGTCGATACCGTACTCCTTCAGGATCTGTCCGATCTCCCTGTTGGGATTCTTGATCATCGCCAGGAAAAGATGCTCAACGGATACATAATCATCTCCCAGCTGCTTTGCCTCGTCCTCCGCATTGATCAGCACTTTATTCAGCGCCTGGCCCACATACACCTGGCCTCCCTGCACTTTAGTCCGCTTCTCCAGCCCCTGTTTTGCACGGTTCAGAAAATGTTCTTTCTGAATCTCCATCTTCTCGATCAGTTTAAAGATCAGACTGTCCTCTATGGTCAAAAGGCTGTATAGCAAATGTTCCTGTTCAATTTCCTGATTGCCATACTCATACGCAAGGCGCTCACAGCCCTCTACTGCCTGCATGGACTTTCTGGTAAATTTCTGAATGTTCATCACAATAGCCCTCCTTTTCTTGTTCTACTGTTAATATAACACACTGCACACGCATGTCAATAGTGAAATTATAAAATGTTTGTAAATTTACAAGCAGATAGGACTATTATGCTCGTTTCACAGGTGTTGCACTTTTTCAAGCTTTCCCATGATTGTCTCCTTAAGACGAATCACTTATGAAAGCCAAACAACCGAAGCCTTACGGCTCCGGTTCTGATCATACAATTATTTAAAACTCCGCAAATCCATTCCGTCCCGGCAGAATCCCGGAAGAATGCATCACAATGACGTTGTACTTCTCCTGACCGTACTCCTGCAAAAACGCCATACTGTTCTCCAGATTCGCACAGTTTCCCACAGGGATCATCTCCTCGAAGCTTCGCTCGTGGTAACACTCATCTCCTGAGATCACCCATGTTTTTCCATCCTTGGGGAAAGTAACAATACAGGAATCCGGTGTATGTCCACCGATTCTCACGATATTGATATCATCGCAAATCGTCAGTCCTTCTTCAAACGTCACCACGTTACGGTCCTTGGGAATAACACAGCGGCCGCTCTTTTCGTACTCGTTCTTCTGAATATACACGATTGCAAACGTAAGCGGAAGTTTCACCTCCTCGGAGCCTCCCCGGAACATGCGATTCTCACCGTACAGGGACTCTGCATACTTTAAGATAACAACTTTGGTTTTGCTACCCATCTTTCGTACACCTCTCGCCGCATCTTGGCATTATTATTTCAAAAATAATTGAAATTCCTGCTTGCAGATAATATAATTTTAATAACACATTTTATAACAAGGAGGTATCCTAATGAATCCGATCACAGAAAACATACTCACCAGAAGAAGCTGTCGTGCTTTCCTGAATAAGCCCATCCCCGAAGACGCTTTGAACGCTATCCTGAAAGCAGCCTGCTATGCACCCAGTGCCAGAAACCTGCAGACCTGGCAGTTCACAGCTGTCACGGACCGGGGTAAGATCCAAAAGCTGGCCTCCGCCATCAGCAGGACGCTGGGACGGGAAGGCTACAACATGTATGATCCCGAAGTGATCATCATACCCTCCAACGAATCCTCCAGCCCTTACGGTAAAGAGGACAATGCCTGCGCGTTGGAAAATATTTTTCTCGCAGCCCACTCCTGCGGAATCGGTTCCGTGTGGATCAATCAGCTGCAGGGGATCTGTGAGGAACCGGAGATCAGAAGTATATTAACTGAATTCGATATCCCTGCCGACCATACGGTATACGGCATAGCTGCCCTGGGATATCCTGCCGCAGAGCTACCGAAGGACGTTTTCAAAAAGGGAACTGTCAGGATCATACACTGACAATTCCCCAGTATCTTATGTTGTATTATCTGAAGACACTGCCGGTGATCACAGTTCGTCCAGATCGATAAATTCCAGATCTCCGTCTTCAAACGGCTCTTCTTTCTCGGTTGTCTCTGTGTTCCCGGCGGGAATGCTTTCCGCAACAGTGTTTTCCACCCCGATACTCTCCATTGCAACACTTTCCGCCACAGCGCTCTCTGCTGCGGCAACTTCTGTTACAGCAGCTTCTGCGTCGGCAACCTCTGTCACGGCACCCTGAGTATTCTCCACCTGCACACTGCCTTCAGGAGCCTCGCCGTTCTGTATTCCCAGACGCGCTCTCAATTCCATCAATTCCTGCATCATGCGCTGGGACTCTGCACGCTCTTCTTCCAACTTCTGCTTCTCAGCATTCACCTCTTCCATCTGTTCTTCCTTGTACTGGCGGAACAGCTTGACACAGTTGATGCCCTGGTAGATCAACAGCAGCAAGAAAGGAACCAGAATGAAGATCAGATATCCGGGAATAGTCTTCAAAAAGTGGAAGAAAGTACCTACATTAGGCAAATGCCATGCATATTTACCCTGGATATAAGGATAGGTAACCATCGTCTCGTCATCTACTCCCGTAGTAGTACCGTATGTAATAAAGCCGGCTTCTCCCTTGGCATTGGATGCCTTGGCGCGGATCTTATGAGTGACGGTCTGTCCGTAATTCTCCGAATTCTGAGAAGTATAGCTGATAATATCGCCGGGAACAAGTGTCGAAGGATCCTCAACCTTTTTTATAAAGATCAGATCGCCGGCGTCAAAATCTGTGGCACTCATGGAGTCGGACATTACAATGTATGCCTTATAGCCAAAAATGCTGCGGTCATTGCGGTCAAATGTGTTGACCGCAACGATCGTGAAGACCATCGTACTCACTGCCATGATCACTACCAGCCATACCAATACTTTCTTCACGATATCCCATGAGATCTTTACATTCTTTATTTTCTCTATATTTACTATATCCTTGATATTCTTCATAGCCCTGCCACTCCTCATCTAAATTCTTTATATGTGTTGTGTACCGCCCGGACCGCGTCTGCACTCAAGCCGAAGGTGACCGAAAGATCTATGGTATCATCACCTTGATCTTCCGGTTTTGTCAATAGTTTATCACCAATTATAAAAGAGTGCAAGTTTTTTTACACAAAACACAATTTACTGAAAACTTTCTACTGCTGTATCCACATAATGTTTTCCCCGGTCTTCACAAGCTCTGTCTCACACAGCGTCACCGCTTCCTGATCCCGCGCCTCTTCCACGCTAACCCTTACCGACGGATCATATCCTTCATTTCTGATCCCCTCCATATCAAATTCCAGCAAGAGCTTTCCTTTATTCACGACTTCGTTTTTTACTACCTTCGGCCGATAATATCTTGTCTCCAGATCCCCCGTACCGATTCCTGTCTGCATCAAAAGCTCAACACCGTAATCCGTTCTGAGCATCATGGCATTGCCTGTGGGATAAAGCTTTACAATCTTGCCGGAGGCAGGTGCATACAACACTCCTTGCTGCGGCTGGATCACTGCGCCCTTTCTGCCCCCCTCATTAAAATAACTGACTTTTCCCGACACCGGACTTCCCACCGACCAGCCAAGGGCAATCCGCTTTTCACCCGGTACACATTTTCTCTCCTTTTTTTGGGGCTCCTCCGTTTCCTCTTTTTCCTCCCGCAAAGGGACCCATCGCATTCTTCCCAGCAACAAACCTGCCAAAAAAAATAATCCGGCACTCCAAATTCCAATTGCAGCTTCCATAACTTTCCTTTCCTTACATTTTGTTTCGCCAAACTTTTGCTTCATGTAATATTTTTCCCAAAAAAAAGCAAAAAAAGTCATTGACACCACAATAATTGCAGTGGTATACTGCAACTGTATTCTAAATGAAAGTCATTGAACTCACATATTTTTGTAAGTCATTGTTACTTTTATAATGGTGTTTTACAAAAATATGTGATTTTTCTGCCCTAGGATTTAGAATCACATTTTAAAAAGGGGACAATTTCCCAGCTTTCAAGGAGGTTATTATGAATAACGGAACAGTTAAGTGGTTTAATGCTCAGAAGGGCTATGGTTTCATCACTAACGATGCAAACGGTGAGGAAGTTTTCGTACACTTCTCCGCTATCAACGCACAGGGCTTCAAGTCTCTGGAAGAAGGTCAGAAGGTTACCTTTGATACCGAATGCGATCCTCAGAACAGCAGCAAGGTTCGCGCTACCAACGTTACTGTAGTAGCTTAATTACATGAGATGACTTCAGACCGGTGGGATTCACCGGTCTGTTTCATTTAAATGCCGTATTATACTTAGGAGCAAGTATTATGAGTAGTTTCACTTTATTTGCCATTGCCGTCGGCCTTTCCATGGACGCCTTTGCCGTAGCCATCTGCAAAGGACTGTCCATGCAAAAGATCTCTCTGAAAAAAGCCGGGACCGTAGGACTCTGGTTCGGCGGTTTCCAGGCTTTGATGCCACTTCTTGGCTATCTGCTTGGCCGTCAGTTTGAAAAATATATTACATCTGTGGATCACTGGATTGCCTTTATCCTGTTGGGGCTGGTGGGCATATCCATGATAAAGGAATCTCTCTCCAAAGAAGACGAATGCGAATGCGGATGCGGATGCGGATGTCAGGAAAACCCTCTGGCATTCAGGGCCATGCTTGTCCTAGCCGTAGCCACCAGCATAGATGCTCTTGCCGCCGGCATCACCTTTGCATTCCTGCAGGTAAATATCATCTGGGCCATTTCTTTCATTGGCGCTACCACTTTCCTGCTCTCCATTGTCGGCGTAAAAGTGGGCAATGTCTTCGGTACCCGCTACAAGTCAAAGGCAGAACTGGCAGGCGGTATCATACTCATCCTTATGGGACTCAAAATTTTATTGGAGCATCTGGGCATCCTTTGATCCGCTTCTCCGGCCCTGACTATATCAACAGTATTCTGACGCCATACAACACTAGCAGGTGCGCCGGATAAAAGGCATAGAACAGGTATTTCAGTTTCATACCTCTCTCTCCGTTATAGCAGGTTGCAGCAAGCAGCGCCAGAGGTGCCACGAGCTCGGAAGTGCTTCCGTTCAGCAGATAATCCCCCGCCACAAAAGCTATGGTCCCTGCCAGCAGCTGCCCTCCTCTATCCCTTCTGAAATAATAAAGCACAGCAATACAAAGGACGCCATAGGAGCCATAATCCGCACGCAGCACATCTGCTAAAAGCATACCGGCCACCAGTACCGCTAACTCTGCTATTGCCTTCATAATCACGTTCTTCAAAACTTCCTCTGCCTTACAGGATAGGCTTGTCACTGCAAGTCCGATCAAAAGTGTAAACATCACATTCTGATGATCCCAGACGATCCACACACCGTTCAGCGCCAGATCAAAAGGTACCTCAGAGATCAGCGCAAACACCAGCAGTCTGAATCCATATCTGTATATATTGGACGTTGTCCGCATTCCCTCCACCAGCAAAAAACAAAATATGGGAAATGCCATCCTTCCAATGACCAGTCTCATAAACATATCCGTCTCATAAAGTGCATGACTATAACCGCTTTGGATCAGCATGGGCTCCAGGATCACCGCACCCACATGATCGATAAGCATTGCCACCATCGCAATCATCTTCAGCGTACTGCCGCTGATTCCTCTCTTGCGGTAAACTTCCATCTCGTCCAATCCCTTTCCTTCCCAATAACATTCTTATCTTTTTTCTTATCATTTACCACAATAATATGAATCCCGTTAAAAGTCAACAAAATACAGATTTGTAAATAACATATGGCTTTATGAATAAGATATGGCTAAACTCTCTGATCCCTGCCTCTCAGGAGGAGGTTGATACTTATCTTATCCTACTTTATATCCGTTTCCCCATACTACTTTCAGATACTGCGGTTCCTTGGGATTTCTCTCGATCTTTTCCCGGATATGGCGGATATGTACCGCAATGGTATTGTCGGCACCGATGGCCTGCATATGCCAGATCTCCTCATAAATCTGAGGAATAGAGAATACTTTTCCCTTTTCCTGAACCAACAGCCTCAGTATCTTATATTCTATGGGCGTCAGTTTTACTTCTCTGTCATCTACAGATACCTTGCGGCTGACGTCGTCCAGTACCAGACCGTCCACCTGATAAATTCTGTCTATATTCCCACACATGTTGACCAGCTGGGTGTAGCGGCGAAGCTGGGACTTCACCCGGGCCAGAAGTTCCAGCGGATTGCATCCCACTGTCACATAATCATCTGCTCCCGCATTTAAAGCCAGAACCTTCGTACTCTCTCTCTCATCGGCAGATATAATGATGATCGGAAGGCTGCTTCTCTTTCTCACTGCAGCGATTACTTCTATCCCACTCACGAATCTCTTATCCCGAAGCACCACATCCATAAGCAGGATATGAATATTCTGCTCCTCCAGGATCCTCAGAAGCTCAAAATAGTCTCCCGCCGTCACAACTCTGAATCCTTCCCCCGAAAACAGAGTATCCATACTCTCAACAATCCCCGTATTGTTGTTGTACACCAAAATGTTGTTCACTGTATTTATTTTCACCGGACCGTTCTCCTTCCTGTATCGTAAAATACTCCCTCTATTCTCATTCCCCACTTCGTGGTGTCGTCATATATATAGACGATTTATCAGGGCAAAATGTTTCAGCCTGGCCAAAAATATCATTGAAATTTATAAAAACCGGGGCGCATATACCATGCGCCCCGGCCTCTCTTATTTACCGTTTATTGATAATATACCTCCATCAGGATCAGCCCCAGAGCCGGCACAAGCGGGCCCGCATCCTCCCTCTTGCCGGATGCGATGAGCTCCGGTATGGAGTCCGGCGTCCGTTTGCCTTCTCCTACCTCCAGCAGTGTCCCCATGAGGATCCTGACCATATGATAAAGGAATCCTTCTCCCGTGAAAGTAAAGGTGAGCAAATCTCCGTTCTGTCCAATATTGATCTCATAAACCCGGCGAACGGTAGATTTTTTACCTTTTTTGGCAGAAGTAAATGCTTTAAAATCGTGCTCTCCCACCAGATGAGAAGCTGCCACCCGCATAGCCTCAAGATCTAAAGCCTCCGGATATTCCAAAGCATATCTTCTGAGGAACACATCCGGCACAGCGCTGTTCCACACCTGATAGCAATAGCACTTTCCGGTGGCATTCAGGCGGCTGTGAAAACGCGGTGACACCTCCGAAACCTCGCGAACTGCAATATCTTTTGGCAGATACTCATTGATATATCTTAGCATATCCTCCACAGATCTGTCACAGGAAGTGTGAAAATTGGCCACCTGCCCCCGGGCGTGGACACCGGCGTCTGTCCTGCCGCTTCCCTGAAGCTCTATCTTCTCTCCGCACATCTGGCTCAGCAGCTTCTCCAATTTTCCCTGAACGGTATTTTCCGACGATTCCTGACGTTGCCAACCCTGATAGCGCGTTCCTTCATATTGCAGCAAGAGTCGGATATTTCTCATGATTTCTTCCTCTCTGCGCAATCTTCTTCAATGCCTTCCATATCTTTAGGTTGCAATTTTCTGAAGCGGTTGATCCCCGAAACCAAAATGAGCATACTGTTCTTCGTGGTGTCAAAAACCCCTTCCGCATACAACGTATACAGCAGCAATCCCAGTGGCACTGCGATTATCATGCCGAATACACCGCTGACTTTATAACCGAAATACAGAAGGAACAATGTGGGAATAGGGGGCACTCCGATAGAGTCTCCCACGATCTTTGGCTGTATCAGCTGCCTTGCCAGCTGTCCTACACCCCAGATGATCAGCAGACCTATCGCCATGTTATAGTCTGCGCTGAGTATTTCAATGATCGCCCACGGTACCATGACCGTACCTGTTCCAAAGAACGGCAGCAGATCCAGAAAAGCAATCCCCAATGCAATCAGCATGGTATAATCCACTTTCAGAATACCAAGCCCGATCACCAACAATAAATACATCCATACTTCGATCTTCAGCTGTGCCTTAAAATAACCGCCCACGGATTTTCCGAGACTCCGCCTGATCAATGAAAGACGCTCTACCAGAAAGGCCGGTGCCTTGGCATTCCACCAATCACTGATATGATTCCTCTCCGCCACAAAAAAGTAGGAAGACAGAAGGCACATAATGGTACTGATGATCATGGTAGGAACCTGCTTGGCAAAATTGCCCACCGCATTGATCGTGGGCTCACTCAGACGTCCCAGAAGATCCCCCACAAAAGTACTTGCCTCCTGTCCCACTGTGGACAGGGTATCCTGAATATTCACAGGCAATCTGGTGTAGATCACATTCAACCGGTCTCCGATTTCGGCAAAATCGCTCTCCATAGTCTCCCAGATCTCCGGCAGGGAATTTACCAGCCCGATCACTTCCTCCACCACTTTGGCACCAATCAGATAGAATCCCAGGATTACCAGCCCGATCACCACAACAATGACAAATGCACTTCCGGCTTTTCGCTTCAGCTTCACCTTCTCCTCAAAAAAGCGGACAAAGGGACTTGCTATCCAGGCGATGATCCAGCCAATCACAAAGGGCATGAAAAAGACAAGCACCTTGGGCAGCAGAAAAACAACCAGTAAAAGCACCAAAAGTGTGATGGCCAGATTGACCAATGCTTTCCAATATCTCTTCATGGGTGATTCCATATTATGCCTCCTGTTCTATGATGGCATCAATAATGTCATAAATCTCCTCTCTGCCCTGTTTTGTCTGGGCAGAAAAAGGGATAATGACCGTATCCGGCTCTACCTGCAATGTGGTCTTGATCAGCTTCACCTGCTTCTGAATCTGACTGCGGTTAATCTTATCAAGCTTTGTGGCTATGATAATGGGGTGATACCCCTGATTCACGATCCAGTCATACATGATACGGTCGTTTTCAGAAGGGGCATGACGGATATCGATCAACAAAAAAACTGCCTTCAGCTGCTTGGATCTGTGAAGATAATCCTCGATCATCTTCCCCCACTTTGCCTTGACTTCCTCATTGGCCCTGGCATATCCGTATCCCGGAAGATCCACAAAGTATATTGCGTCGTTGACATTATAGTAATTGATAGTCTGGGTCTTTCCCGGCTGCGCACTGGTGCGCGCCAGAGACTTGCGGTTCATCAGGGCATTGATCAGGGAGGATTTTCCTACGTTACTCTTGCCTGCAAATGCCACCTCAGGATGAGTAGAATCCGGCAACTTACTGGTAATGCCGCAAACAGTCTCCAGACTGACCTGTTTGATAACCATATGCTCACCTCTTTTCTTTCTGCTCTGTCAGGGCATGTTTCAGCACCTGTGTCATATTCTCTACAAAGACGATCTCAAGACCGCCCTTGATCTCCTTTGAAATCTCTTCCACATCCCGCCGGTTCTCTTCCGGCACAAGAACCTTCTTCATCCCGGCCGTTTTGGCCGCCAGAAGCTTCTCCTTCAGTCCTCCGATAGGAAGCACTCTTCCGCGCAGCGTGATCTCGCCTGTCATTGCCACATCGGCATGCACAGGGATACCTGTCGCTGCAGACATCAGCGCCGTCGCCATGGTAATGCCGGCACTGGGACCGTCCTTGGGAACTGCCCCCTCCGGTATATGGATATGAAAATCATTCTTACGGAATACTTCTTCTTTGATCTGATACTGCTTACTGATGGATCGCACGTAACTCATTCCGGCAAGAGCCGACTCTTTCATCACCTCGCCCATCTGACCTGTCAGATCGATATCTCCTTTACCGGGCATGACATTCACTTCGACCTGCAGTGTTTCGCCGCCGACACTGGTCCATGCCAGCCCCCGCACGATTCCGACTTCGTCTGTCAGATTCTTTTTATCCGGCATGTACTTCACATGTCCCAGATATTTTTCCAGATTCTGACGGTTCACCTTGATGCAGCTCCCCGGGTTCTTCAGAATCTCTCTTGCGGCCTTGCGGCAGATCTCTCCCAGCTTGCGTTCCAGCTCTCTCACGCCGGCTTCTCTGGTATAACCCTCAATGACTGCGCGGAGCGCGTTGTCGCTGATGGTCAGCTGCCCATTGTCAAGTCCGTGCTTCTTCCATTGCTTTGTCACCAGATGTTCCCTGGCAATGTGGAATTTTTCGTTGGCAGTGTAGCTGGTCACCTCAATGATCTCCATCCGGTCCAGCAAAGGTCTGGGGATCGTGGAGGTGGTGTTGGCTGTAGCGATAAAAAGCACCTCGGACAGATCAACGGGAATCTCGATATAATGATCCCGGAACCTGCAGTTCTGCTCACTGTCCAGCACCTCCAACAACGCTGCTGAAGTATCTCCCTTATAATCACTGCTGACCTTGTCAATCTCATCCAGAAGCATCAGCGGATTCTTCACACCCGCCTGCTTCAGCGCCCCGGCAATCCTTCCCGGCATGGCACCGACATAGGTTTTACGGTGTCCGCGGATTTCGGCCTCATCCCTGACGCCGCCGAGACTGATGCGCACATACTTTTTATCCAAAGCCTCTGCCACACTTCTGGCAATGGATGTCTTGCCGGTCCCCGGTGGTCCCACCAGACAAATGATGGGACTGTCGGACTGCTTGGTCAGGCTCCGGACTGCCAGAAATTCCAGCACACGCTCCTTTACCTGTTTCAGCCCGTAATGCTGAGCTTCCAGAATCGCTTCTGCCCGGGCAATATCCGTACTGTCTTTGGACATCTTATCCCACGGCATCTCCAGAAGCGTCTCTATGTATCCCCGCTCCACAGAAGCCTCTCCGCTGTTGGGCGCAAGACTTTTGAACCGTGCGATTTCCTTGCGGATGCGCTCTTTTACTTCCTTTTTGGCTTTCAGCTTTTCAAGGGTCTCCTCAAACTGTTCTGCATCGGAAAAACCTCCATCCTCTCCAAGCTCATGTCTGATATAATTCATCTGCTCACGCAGGACGTATTCTTTCTGATTTTTCTCTACTCTTCCCTTGACCTGCTCACCCAATTCCACCTTGATCTTTGCAATCTCAATCTCCTTGGAAAGCACACCTGTAAAATACTGAAACCGTTCCATCAAACCGGAAATTTCCAACACTCCCTGCTTGGTATCGAAATCCAATGGAATACTCATGGCCATCATATCCATCAGCTTCTCAGGATTCTTCTGCACCTGAAGCTGCTTGTCAATGCTTCTTCCAACTTTGGGATAGTACTTAGTGTATTCCACGAAAAGCTCTGCCAGCTTGCGGATCATAGCTTCCTTCATCAGTTCGTCCGCTTCCTCTTCACAGGTGGGAATCTCTCTGATTTCAGCCAACAAATACTCTTGCACCTCACCCGAGAACGCAAGAAGCTCACCTCTGTGCAAACCCTCTACCAGAACTCTCACAATACCGTTCTGCATCTTATTCATCTGCTTGACCACAGCAACGGTTCCCACACGATACACATCCTCACGTCCCGGTTCTTCCACTTCGGGATCTCTCTGGGTCACCAAAAATACTTTTCCGTCCCCCATCATAGCCTGCTCTGCGGCCAGGACGGATTTCTTCCTGCTCAGGTCAAAATGTATCATCATATCCGGCAATATGGTCATTCCCCGAAGAGCCACTGCCGGCAATCTTCCACTTGTCATCATTATACTGTCCATTTTCTATCTCGCAGTCTTATGTCTTTTTATATAAAAGAGAATTTCGCGGAGCTAAATTCTCCGCCGCAGTGCGATCCTCGCGGGCTCTCGCGCCGAGCGCGGTCGCGAAAGTGACATTTACCTCATACGCGCGAGTGCGTAGCACAAAACGCCGCTGAACCCAGCGGCGTTTCCAACTTACTTTGCTTTTCTTGTCAGTGACTCTCTGCGGATTGTAAGCGGTTCGCTGGTACCTTCTACAGCTCCCTTTGTCACCACACAGGACGCTATCGTCTCATCGGAAGGAATCCGATACATCAGATCCATCATCGTATTTTCCATAATGGAACGAAGTCCTCTGGCTCCAATCTTACGCTCAAAGGCTTTCTCTGCAATAGCCAGGATCGCCTCTTCTTCAAAGGTCAATTCCACATTGTCCATATGGAACAACTTCTGATATTGCTTGATCAGTGCATTCTTAGGCTCTTTCAGGATACGTACAAGTGCCTCCTGATCAAGTCCCTCCAAAGATACACAGATAGGCACACGCCCTACGAATTCAGGGATCAAACCGAATTTGATCAGATCCTGAGGCGTCACCTCAGCAAATAACTCTCCGATCACCTTGTTGGACTTCTGTGTCACGCCTGTATTGAAACCGATGGACTTGCGGTCCAGTCTGGCCTCAATTATCTTCTCCAGTCCGTCAAAGGCACCGCCGCAGATGAACAGGATGTTGGAGGTGTCAATGGTCAGCAGCTCCTGATGGGGATGCTTACGTCCTCCCTGGGGCGGTACACTTGCCACTGTACCCTCTACGATCTTCAGAAGCGCCTGCTGCACACCTTCTCCGGATACGTCTCTTGTAATGGAGACGTTCTCGCTCTTCTTGGTGATCTTGTCGATCTCGTCTATATAAATGATACCGTACTGTGCTCTCTCAATATCATAATCGGCCGCCTGGATCAGCTTCAGCAGGATATTCTCCACATCCTCGCCTACGTAGCCGGCTTCTGTCAGAGTGGTAGCATCCGCGATGGCAAACGGCACATTGATGATCTTTGCAAGCGTCTGTGCAAGATATGTCTTACCGGAACCGGTAGGTCCCACCATCAGGATATTACTCTTCTGCAGTTCCACATCATTGAGATCCTTGGGGGCCATCACTCTCTTGTAGTGATTGTAAACCGCCACTGACAAAACTTTCTTGGCCGCATCCTGTCCGATGACATACTCATCCAGAAACTGCTTGATCTGAACCGGCTTTAACAGATTGATCTCCTGCTTGTCGGAAACCTCCAACTCCTCGTCTTCCAGTTCCTCTTCCAGAATATCGGCGCAAATGTCCACACATTCATCGCAGATATACACTCCCACAGGACCGGCAATCAGCTTGCGCACCTGGTTCTGAGTCTTGCCGCAAAAGGAACATCTGACATCATTTCCTATTGTCTTTCCCGCCATTTACTTACTCCTGTCTCAAGCTATTATTCCTGTGCCGCATGGGATGCGATCACTTTATCGATCAGTCCGTACTCCCTGGCTTCCTCTGCGCTCTTCCAGTTGTCGCGCTCGGTATCGGCACAGATCTGCTCGTAATCTTTGCCTGTGTTCTCTGCCAGGATACGGTTTAATTTTTCTTTTGTCTTCAGAATGTGTCTGGCTGCGATCTCGATCTCTGTAGCCTGTCCCTGAGTACCGCCCAGCGGCTGATGAATCATGATCTCCGCATTGGGAAGGGCATATCTCTTTCCCTTGGCGCCGCCTGCCAGCAAAAAAGCACCCATGCTTGCCGCCATACCGATACATACGGTAGACACATCACACTTGATATAGTTCATGGTATCATAAATCGCCATACCTGCAGTCACGCTTCCGCCGGGACTGTTGATGTACAGATGGATATCCTTCTCAGGATCCTCAGCTTCCAGAAAAAGAAGCTGTGCCACTACCAGGCTGGCTGTCACTTCATTCACTTCCTCACCCAGGAAAATGATTCTGTCTTTTAAAAGTCTTGAATAAATATCGTAGGATCTTTCACCCTTGCTTGTCTGTTCAATGACGTAAGGTACCAAACTCATTACTCTGTCCTCCGTTTTCCCCCAAGTTTAGCACTCAGGCCCTTCTGATCAATATAATCTTCTATCTGTTAGTGTATCCTACTTATTTCCATTTTTCAATCATAAACAGAGGATTTAAGAAAAACTTAATCCTCTGTCTATGATATCTCATCTCAGATAAAATATTCCCAAAAGTTAACTTATCCGGAAAATTATTCCTCTACAGCATTATCTACAAGGAGTGCAACTGCATTGCTGATGCAGATATCTTCCATAACCTGTTTCTTGCCGTTCTCACCCAGGAGTTCTTTCACCTTGTCAGATTCCATCTTGTAGGCCTCTGCCATCTTAGCTACTTCTGCCTCGAACTCTTCCTCGGTTGCGGTCAGACCTTCAGCAGCAACAACAGCCTCCAGAACCAGACGGGACTGGATTCTTCTCATAGCCTGGGGTTTTACCTGTTCCAGCAGAGTGTTTACATCCATACCGGTAAACTGCATATACTGTTCCATGGAAAGACCCTGGGACTGAATTCTCTGTGCGAAATCCTCAACCATCTGTCTCTGCTGGGTCTCCACCATTGCATCGGGGATCTCCATCTGAGCTTCTGCGATCACTGCATTGATAACAGCGTCTTCCTTGGCATTCTTGGCATCGGCTTCTTTCTTCTCAGCCAGCTTCTTCTGAACATCTTCCTTGTACTCAGCCAGGGTGTCAAACTCGGAAACTTCACTTGCAAACTCATCGTCCAGCTCGGGAAGCTCTTTCACTTTGATCTCCTTGACGGTGCACTTAAATACTGCTGCCTTGCCTGCCAGCTCTGCTGCCTGATAATCCTCGGGGAAGGTTACATTCACATCAGTCTCAACGCCGATCTGTGCGCCGATGAGAGCCTCTTCAAATCCGGGGATGAACGCACCGGAACCGATGGTCAGAGGATAGTCTGTACCCTTGCCGCCCTCAAAAGCAACGCCGTCAACGAAACCTTCAAAGTCGATCACGGTCATATCGCCGTCCATAACTGCTCTGTCTTCTACGGTAATGGTTCTTGCGTTGTTCTCTCTCTCTCTGTTTACCTCAGCGTCGATCTCCTCCTCGCTTACTTCCACAGTAAACTTGGGAACCTTCACACCCTTGTAAGCGCCCAGGGTAACCTCAGGCTTCAGAGCCACTTCTGCGGTAAAGATAAAGGGCTTGCCTGCTTCCAGCTGTACCACGTCGATCTGGGGAGAGGATACGATCTCTTCCTCGCACTCGGAAAGAGCTTTATCGTATGCTTCCGGAATCAGAGCGTTGGCTGCATCCTCATAAAATACTTCTTTGCCGTACATCTGCTCGATCATCTTGCGGGGAGCTTTGCCCTTGCGGAATCCGGGAATGGAGATCTTATTTTTATTCTTCAGATAAGCACCCTGGATTGCTTTCTCCAGCTCCTCAGCGGACACTTCGATCGTCAGCTTAGCCATGTTCTTTTCTAATTTTTCTACCTGTAAACTCATTGTTACATTTCCTCCTTCATTGCGTCTGTGCCTTAAAAATGGACATAGTCACAGTCATTTTACGATTATAACATGAACGACCTGAAAATACAATTGTTTTTTTGTGAATATACGGACGGATATCCTTATTTTTCCTTCCCGCTGTCATGAGTGGCAATAAGAATGCCCCGCCCTCTGCTCTCTCGCCTGATGTATTCCATGGCTATACGGCGGTTCTTACCGTCAAGCCCGGTAAAGGGCTCATCCAGCAGGCAAAACTGAGAATCTGCCTCCATGGCTCTCACCAGTGCCACTCTCCTGCGCATGCCGCCGCTCAACTGTCTGCAGGGTTTCTCCAGAGTTTCCTGCGGCAAAAGTGCAGACAGCTTCCTCCTGGCAGACACTGCATCTCCCGTCACAAGTTCCACGTTTTTCACGGCACTGTAATCCTCACACAGCCGGTCCTCCTGGAACATCACGGAAACATCACCGGCAGTTGAAACGCTCCCCCGATCAGGCTTCTCAAGCCCTGCCAGCAACCGAAACATCGTAGTCTTGCCGCTTCCGGAAGGAGTGCAGAAGTAATAGGTCTGACCGGTCTCATAGACTGCATTCCAACCACGGATCACAGTGGTATCCCCGTAACACTTATCCGCATCCTGCACGGAGATTACAGCCTGTTCAACCTGTCTCTTTGAAGCGCCGGCTCCATGGACTCCTTTTCTGTGGGACGTATGACAGGAAGGTTCCCATGCAAAAAACATATGGGCAAGCCGGTTGATGATCCACTCGGTGATCATGCTGAGCACAATAGTCACTGCCGTCCAGGCAAACACATTGGCCGTATCCAGATTGATTTTGGACAGATACAGTCCTTCTCCGACGGAGAAAGCAGGCAGACCGATCACCTCCGCCGCCACGCCGGATTTCCACGCCATGCCCGCGCAGACTCCCAACGCACTGTTCCAGAAGGGTCGCACCGCAGGCCTGTACAAATAAAAAGCCCGGTTCCACACCGGCATATCAAACACCTTAGCCATCTCCAACAGCTTTTTATCGGTATGTTTCAACCCTTCCAGAATATTGACATAGATGTGCGGCATCACCACCATCATACAGACCAATCCCGACAGGGCATCGGATCCCCACCAGATCAGCAGAATCACCGCAAAGGATGCCACCGGGACCGCTTTGATCAGCGTCATAAAAGGCCGCAGGAATTCTTCCGCCAGCCGGAACCGATAACTCAACACAGAAAGAAGTACTCCGGCCAGAATACCGCCAAGCAATCCGGCACCGATACGGCCGCAGGATACCAAAACCGTCTTCCAGAACGATGCTTCTGTAAGATTCCCCAGAAGTGCCGTCAAAGTCCCCCAGGGTCCTACCAACAATATGGAATTGTCACAAATCACGCTGACCAGTTGCCAGACACACAGCCAGCATATCACGATCACGATTCTGATCCATTTCTTCTGTTTCATAATATTATTTCTTTCTAAGGTATATAATAGAAATCCTCCAGAGGAAGGCTGCCGCCCACCGACTTCGGATCCTGTTCATAAAGCACCTTCAGATATCCCGAAAGGGCCTGCTTCATCTCTGCTCCGTCAATAAATGTAATATTGCAATTTGGAATGGCCTTCACGGCAATCGCTTCTTTTTCGATGATCCCGGCCTTCACTGCCAGGGCTGCGCCACTCTTTGGATCTTCATTGATGCTTTGGGTACTTTCCCTGTGCTCCTGTAAAAACTCTTTCACTTCCTCCTCGTGATCCTCCAAAAACGCTTTTCGCACCACTGTCACACCGGTCAACATGCGTCCGGATCCCTGCAGCTTCTCCCACTCCACATTCATGTCAAGAACTGTTGACAATGCCTGATTCTTGGCACATGCCGCTGTCGCAAAGGGCTGCGGCAACAAGCCCACGGCATTTGGTTCTTTGGCCAGTATGGCCGCCACTTCCGAAGCCTCCGACCGGTACTCAAGATCACAGTCATCCGCAGACAGACCGTTTGCCGCAAGCAGATAACGAAGCACATGATCCGGTGTGGTTCCTTTGCCTGTGAGATAAACGGTCCTGCCTTTCAGATCTTCTACGGAAGTAATGCTGTTATCTCCCGTCACGAGATACAGTACGCCCAGCGTGTTGATATCTATCACTGCCATCTCGCCCTCCATCCTGTGATACAGAATGCTTGCCACATTGGCCGGCACCAGTGCAATATCCAGTTCTTCCTTTACCAAAAGAGCTGCCAGCTCATCCGCCTGTACAGCCATGGTAAAATCATAACTGCCAGCCGCCTCATTCTTTTCTGCTTTTTCCATCAAAAACAACAGCCCCATAGATGTAGATCCTTTCAGAGAGCCCACTCTGACTGTATCTGTTTTGCCAGTAACATCATTATTTCCGCAACCGGCGACCAGACCGGTCATCACCACCAGGCACAGGGCTGCTGTTATCATTTTATTAATCCATTTGAAACATTTATTTTGACTCATTTTCAGCCTCTCTATCATCTCTTTTCCAAGCCATTATACGCAAAATCCTTCCCCACTGTCAATTGCTATCGCTTGCAATAAAAAAGAATTTTGCTCCGCAAAATTCTTCGCCTGGGGCGGGTCTGCGAACCAGACTCTTTCCGGCAATCAAAGATTGCCTTCCGTCGCAGTGCGATCCCGCGGAGCGCTTTTTATGCAATAAGAAATCCAGAGGAATTTCTTATTACATAAAAAGAAAAAACTACCATAATATTTTTTCTTCGCCGGACAATACTATTATCAAGATAAGTGATGACAAACGCTTTGACCGGCCAAAGGTCTCTAAGACCCGGCATTTCAGATAAGCGGATGTCTCCCGCTTATCTTGAATATAGAACAGTACGAAATTACAACAGAAGTTTGGAGGTGAAAGAAATGTCCGGAAACAGAAGTAATAGAGTAGAAGTGCCTGAAGCAAAGGCTGCAATGGATCGTTTTAAAACTGAGGTTGCATCTGAACTTGGTGTAAACCTGAAGGAAGGCTACAACGGTGACCTGACTTCCCGTGAAGCAGGTTCCATCGGCGGTGAAATGGTTCGTCGTATGATCAGAAAACAGGAAGAGCAGATGAAATAACACTGCAAAGCCTGAATACTGATAAATCAGCTTATAAAGCCGGGGTGCTGAAAGGAATCAGCATCCCGGTTTTTGAATATCCTTTTATGAGCACACAATCCATGAGGAATCATTATGAAAAAATCACTTTATCTTAGGCAGCTTGCCGGCTTCCTCTTTACGGGTATTGCCGGAACATTACTGCACTTTGCATATGACTGGAGCGGACAGAACCGCTTCTTTGCACTGTTTTCCGCCGTCAACGAATCTATCTGGGAACATATGAAGCTATTGTTCTTCCCAATGCTCGGCTTTGCCTTTTGGGAACACCGCTTCATAGGCAGTCAATACGGGAACTTCTGGTGTGCCAAGCTGGCCTGCATCCTGGCAGGTCTCACAGCGATTCCGGTCCTGTATTATTCCTACACCGGTATCTTCGGAGTATCGAAAGACTGGATCAACATTATCATATTCTTTGTGGCCGCAGCCCTCTCCTATACGCTGGAAACACGGATGCTGAAAGAAAATATCTCGTTCCCTATATCCTGTGATACCGCTCGTTTACTGCTGTACCTGCTTGGTCTGTTATTTATAATACTGACATTTATTCCGCCACATATTCCTCTCTTTCAGGATCCTGTCACCGGAACGTACGGCATACAAAAGGGGCTGTAAAAAACAGCCCCGCAAACCACATACACTATTTAATTTTACCCTTCCACGTAAATCTCTTCCACCAACACTGCCTGCACCAGATATCTCTGTGTATCCTGACCGCCCACACAGGTAGACAGAGTGATGATGCGACTGTCACCGTCAACCTCGGCCTCCCTGTCAATAATCGCACCGTAAGATTTCATATTGAGGATATCCTCAATATAGCCTTCTCTCACATCCTCATCGGTGTAGTCAAAGGCATACATCAAATGACGGTCATCATAGGTATATGCAGCAAAAATCTCGTATTTCAGCGTCCTGTCAGGAAGATAAATGTAAATATTGCGGTTTTCATTGAAGAAGGTCTCTTCTTTATACTTGCGGAGATTATGGAACATGGTTCCGTTTTTCATATTGTGACCGTAGATCACAGTATGGAAGTCCGTAAAATACATACTGTTTACGCTCTCCGTATAGATACTGCCGGGATATCCCTTGACACCTTCGATGGTGTGTTCCAGATAATAGGTATCATCGGAAGGATGCTGCACCACAGGATAATCTATCTTCGTGTTGGGAATATAGATCCAGGCATAGATATCCTCATTGACCTCCTCCTGCATCGCTGTAAAGTTCACCATCCGCAGAAGCGCCTCATCCGTTATCACCACCGGCTCCTGGGTATCTTCCTCACTCTGCTCAGGCTCTGTATCCGGCTCATCATCCGGCATCGGCAAGAGTTCAATCTTATCGCGCAGATCATCCGTTACCTTCTCACTGCGAGCCAGGCGGGAATAGTAAGGCCCTATGTAAAACAGCGCTACCACCACAGCGATCAGGCACAGGATCAATATCACAAAATAAATGATTTTCTTTGATCTTCCCATATTTACTCTCCAAATACAGCTCTGTAGTCTGCCTGTCGACACTGTTAGTTACGTCCGCAGCACTTCTTATACTTCTTTCCGCTACCGCAGGGACAGGGATCATTGGGATAGATCTTCGCTTCCTTTACGATGGTTGTGGAAGACTTCTGCTCCTTATACAAAGCTTTTCGCGTCTCCTCATCAAAGATATCATTCCACTCTTCCAGACCGTAAAGCCACTCTGCATCTGCAGCCACCATGTTCTTGTACAAGAGTGCTGCATCAAAGCCAAGATTTACCACTGTATCTTCTTCCATCTCCTCAATGGGATTGGGTTCCTTCAGGCTGTCATTGATGCCGTCAAGGAATCCGGTCATGGTCATGAGTGATACTTCATATTTCTCTGCCAGTTCTTTTACGGTTCCTGTTACCACCACATCGGGGGTCTGCAAAAGCTGGGCATAGATTTCCTTCTCCTGCTCAAAATATAATGCCCACATCTGCTGAAGGCGGTTTTGGTCAACGTTCTCGTCATATGCTGTTTTTCTCCACTGTTGTAATAATGCCATATTAATCCCTTCCTTATCATTCTTATCATATTATTTGGCGGACTGTCTGTCCTTTTTTTAGTATATAACAGAACCGGGCCAAACACAATAAAAATTTTAAAATCCCGGATCAGCACATCTGCGGATCCGGGATTTATTAAGGGGAGGATTAAGTATTATTTTCATCCTTGGTAGCATCAAAGGAGGGGGATCCGATGATAGTAGTATTATTTCCCGGGGAAAATATCTTATACACAAATTTCCAAATTATTTTTCTCTTGCCAATCCCATGCCAAAATGGTATCCTACAATAAACGTAATACAAACACAAATGATCCATTCAGACAGGAGAAATTTATGACACAGAATCCTTCCAAAGAAAACATGACAAAAGAGAACAAGACCGGCTGCAAGACCACCTCAAAGCAGATCGTTGCACTCGTTGGAGTCATACTGTTAGTGGCATTGTACCTGCTCACTCTGATCGCAGCGATCTTCGATAATTCATCTGCCATGACGCTCTTTCGCGCGTGCCTGATTGCCACCGTTACCGTGCCTCTTCTTATCTGGGTATACATCTGGATGTACGGTAAGCTCACCCATAAGCACACTATTGCAGATCTGGATATTGGCGGTCGCCCTCCTGAGAAAAATTCAGACAAGTAATTCAGCACTCTCCACAGAGTACTTTAAAGAATGGCTGACAAAGCAATAAAAGAGAAACAGACGGCGCCGGGATTCAATGTTGGCCTAACTGTTTGGATTTTTGAAAAAGTGATAGTAACACTTTTGAAAACGACAAACAGTCAGGTCAACACTGAACCCGGCGCCGTCTGTTTCTCTTTTATTGTTTTGCCAGCCACTCTTGCAAATACTCCGTGGAGATGGTTTCGTTCTTGAGGAATTTATAAATACCGGAAACTTTTTTAACTGAGTATTCTATCATGGCTCTCGCAATGCGCTCGTTCATTCCGGGATGGCTGTCTCCGCCGTAGGAATTGGGGTAATTGCCCATCCATGAGAATGGCGTTTCCACGCCCATCGCCGTAAAATCATCAAACCGGTGTGTGGACGCACCGCTCTCCTGATCCATCTTATCCAGGCGAACAGTCTCCGGACGCATTCCGTAGATCCATCCGGTCTCCACAAAACAGGCATGGCCGAATCTCTTCTTAGCATCCACATATTCCTGAAGTACCTGACGGTCTTCAGCTGTCAAATATTTGTATCCGGCTGCCAGAAGCTTCTTGGGAACCGGAAAATCTGAACCCACAGAATAACCGTAAATCAGATATTCGTTCTTTTCCGCCAGTACACTTCTCAGGAATTGAGAGATCATGGCGGAATTACCCCCATGACCGTTGAGCAGCAGGATCTTGCCGAAACCGTTTCTGTGAATCTCCCGGCAGGTTTCAGACAGTATCTTCATGCGAAGCTCCGCGCTGAACATCACTGTGCCTTTAAACTCACCCGCACCGGTCTTCTCTCCAAAATACATGGTAGGGAACACTACCGCCGGCTCTGTCTCTGCCGCCAATCTTGCAATTTCAGTGGCAAGGATCGCATCCGTACCCACCGGTAAATGCTGCCCGTGCTTTTCCAGACAGCCCACGGGAAGGATGCAAAGTCCCTTTGACTGTTTGATCGCCGGTTCAAATTCCTCTTCTCTCAGATTCTCCCAAAGCATGACCTTACTCCACTCCTAACTTTCTGAGTTCTTCCTCCGCCTGCTCTTTGCTCTTGAACCATATTCCATGGATCCCCAGTTTCTCCGCCGCTTCTATATTGGCAAGGGTATCATCCAGAAAAACCGTCTCCTCCGGCTTCAGCCCGAATCGGCTCAAAAACAGTTCATAGATCGCCGCATCCGGCTTGATCACCCTGTCCGCATAGGAAAGGATGCCTCCATCCGTGTAATTCAGAAATTTCATAGCTTCCGGGCACTGTACCTTTACAATCTCGGAGCAGTTGGAGAGATAATATACACCGTACCCCTTGCCCTTGAGCTCCTCTATCCAGGGTATCGCATAATCAAGCGGAAATACAATATCCTTAAAATCCGCAAACGCCCTGCGTAGTTCCTGCTCGATACCGGGATCATTGCGTACAAAACCGTCTACCAGCTGCGAATGGGTCCATACGCCTCTGTCCAGTTCATTCCACACAGGGGTTCTCACCGTGGCGTTCAGAATCCGTTCTGTCATTTCACGGTCAAATCCTTTATTCTCCAGAAAACACCCTGGTGCAAAATCCACCATTACATTTCCGATATCAAAAACAATGTTCTTAATCATTTTTATTCCCTGCCGTCCCAGCAATAGGTACAAAGCTTACACTTGTCAATACCTACCGATTCTATCATATCATCCAGTCTGTGATAGTGAAGGCTTGTAAAATTCAACCTCTTGCAGATCCTGTCCACCATTTCATTATACTCGGCAGAATCAGGATTCACGTATGCCTTCAGATCTATGGTACGCCCTTCCTGCTCCATCTCCTTCAGGATCCTTCTGGTGATCAGATCCATCTCAGAAGAAGAGCGGGAGAAATTCAGATATTTACAACCGAACAAAATAGGCGGACATGCCGGACGAATATGTACTTCTTTGGCGCCGCTCTGGTACAAGAATTCGGTAGTCTCACTCAGCTGGGTACCGCGAACAATGGAATCATCAATGAGCAGCAGCCTTTTATCCTGAATCAGATCGTGTACCGGGATCAGCTTCAGCTTTGCAATCAGATTTCGCTGTGTCTGAACTGTGGGCATAAAGGATCTGCTCCAGGTAGGTGTATATTTAATAAACGGTCTGGAAAAAGGAATCCCGGAATAATTGGAATATCCGATGGCGTGGGCAATACCGGAGTCCGGAATACCTGCCACGATATCGGGCTTTACGGAATCTCTCTCTGCAAGCTTCGCACCGCAGTGATAGCGCATGCTCTCTACGCTGATACCCTCATAAGAGGAAGACGGATAGCCGTAATAGATCCACAGGAAGGTACAGATCTTCATGTCCTTTCCGGGCTGCGCCAGCGTCTGCACCCCTTCCGGTGTCACGACTACAATTTCTCCCGGCCCCAGTTCCTTGGCATCGGTATAGCCCAGATTCAGATAAGCGTAGCTCTCAAAAGAGACACAGTAAGCGTCTTCCTTCTTACCGATGGCTACCGGCGTCCTTCCCAGGCGGTCTCTTGCCGCATAAATTCCTCTTGGCGTCATGATCAGCATGGTCATGGAGCCCTTGATCATCTCCTGTGCATACTGAATTCCTTCTACCAAATTATCCCTCTGATTCACCAGGGAAGCCACAAGTTCTGTGGAATTGATATCACCGCCGCTCATCTCGAGGAAATGAGAATGACCTATATCGAACAACTCCTTTACGATTTCATCTGTATTATTGATCTTACCCACTGTAGTGATCGCGTAGGTACCGTGATGGGACCGCACGATCAGGGGCTGTGGCTCATAATCAGAGATACAGCCGATTCCCATCGTCCCGCGCATCGTGTTCATATCCTTGTCAAACTTGGTACGAAACGGCGCATTTTCAATGTTGTGGATCGCTCTGTCATATCCTTTCTGCTTATCGTACACCGCCATTCCTGCCCGCCTGGTTCCCAGATGTGAATGATAATCCGTGCCGAAAAAAAGGTCAAATACGCAGTCCTGCTTTGAAGCCACTCCAAAAAATCCACCCATGTATTGTAATCTCCTTAAGTTGTTATTGTACATCGATTTCAGCCGCCATGCTGAGAATCCCATATCAAATTATAGTCCACCGAAACCCAGAAATCAATATAAAAAAGAATCGAAATCCCCAATATTATCTTATTGTACAAAAAACGGCACAATGAACAAAAGCTCCTTGTGCCGTAATAAGTCCTTTATGCGTTCATTTTTCCGATAAATTCCCGGACACGTCCGTTTGCGGATGAGAAAATCTGTTCCGGAGTACCCTGCTCCTGAATCCTTCCCTGCTCCATAAAGATAATGCGGTCTGACACTTCTTTGGCAAATTGCATCTCATGAGTCACAATGATCATGGTCATCTTTTCCTTTGCCAGTTCTTTGATAACCTTTAACACCTCTACGGTGAGTTCCGGGTCAAGAGCCGAAGTGGGCTCGTCAAAAAACAGGATCTTAGGCTGCAGTGCCAGCGCCCTTGCTATGGAAACTCTCTGCTGCTGTCCTCCGGAAAGCTGATAGGGATATGCATCAGCCTTATCTTCCAGCCCCAACTGGCGAAGAAGCTTCCATGCTCTCTCCTCTGCTTCCGCGCGTGAGATCTTGTCCACACTCACGGGAGCGTCCATAATATTCTTCATTACCGTATAATGAGGAAACAGATTAAAATTCTGGAATACCAGTCCAAAAGTTCTCTTGATCTGCCTCATCTGTTCCTTGGGAGCACAGACACAGCTCACATTTCCTTCGCTGCCGGTCTTCTCCCACACTGCCGGATTACCCTGATAGATCAGTTCGCCGCCGTCCATCTGCTCCAGCATCGTAGCACAGCGGAGTAAGGTAGACTTTCCTGAGCCGGAGGGACCGATGATCGATACCACTTCTCCCTCTTCAACGCTCAAAGAGATGTCTTCCAGCACCACATTGTCGCCAAAGCTTTTCTTCATATGATTGATCTCTAACAACCTGCTGCCCATAACTCCTCCTAGCGGTAATAACTGAACTTCTTTTCCAGGCCTTCCATGATGGTAGCCACAACCAGATTAAATATGTAGTAGAAAACGCCTGCTGCCAGAAGCGGTACCATGCTGGTATCTGCCGCACTGATCTGCTTTGCCAGTGTAAACATCTCCGCAACCGATATGGTAAAGGCCATGGATGTATCTTTTACCAGTGTGATGGTCTCGTTGGTCACCGGGGGAAGTACTCTCTTGAATACCTGAGGCAGGATAATCTTGAAAAAGGTCTGGCACTTGCTGTATCCCAGGATCTGTGCCGCCTCATACTGACCTGCCGGCATGGATTCAATGCCCGCACGGTAGATCTCCGCAAAATAAGCCGCGTAATTGATCACAAATGCGAGGATGACTGCCGGAAAGCGGTATCCTCTTCCCATGCTGATCCCAAAAGCATAAAAAGGTCCGAAATACACCACCAGGATCTGCAGCATGAGAGGTGTACCTCTCATGATAGATATATATACTTTCGTAATGGTCCGGATAACTGGATTCTTTGACATGCGCCCGAAAGCCACGATCATACCCAAGGGCATGGAAAAAAGAAGCGTCAGCACAAATATCTGCACTGTTACCAGGAAGCCCTCCGCCAATTGTAATATCATAGTTCCGATGTCCATGTTATCTCTTACCCTTCTTTGACCGCAGGCCAAAGACCTGCGGTCATGATTTTGTTACTTATTAATTATATTATTTGCCAAGGCAAACGCTGTCTTCAAGCCCCCACTCTTTGGCGATCTTTCCAAATGTTCCGTCTGCAACCATCTCTTCCAGAGTCTTCTGAACCTGATCTCTCAGCTCGGTATTGCCAAGCAGGAAGCCTACACCGTACTGCTCGGTAGCCAGCTTGTTCTCTTCACCTTCCAACATCATGAAAGCGCCTTCTGTACGGCTCTCGATCTGATATTTTGCAACACCGATATCAAGAGCAACTGCATCAACAGCGCCCTGCTCCAGATCCATGAAAGCGGTGTTGTAATCAGCGTACTCGATCAGTTCTTCAAAGGAATCTCTCAGAGCGATATTCTCGGGAGCCTCTTCGTCGTTCAGAGCTGCCAGTGCGGAAGATTCCTTCTGAACTGCTACAACCTTACCGGCAAGATCGGCCTTTGTTTCGATTCCGGAATTGGCAGCCACTGCAAACACCTGACTGTTGTCTACATAAGGAACCGTCCATGTATACAGGTCTTCTCTGCCGTTAATGGTGAAGCCGTTCCAAATACAGTCGATGGACTTGGATTTCAGCTCGGAATCCTTGTTGTCCCAGTCGATGGGCTGTTTAACCAGTTCCCAGTCATTTCTCTTACAAACTTCTGCTGCCAGATCCAGGTCAAAACCGATATACTGACCGTCCTCATCAATGTAACCGTAAGGAGGGAAGCTTGCATCAAAACCTACGGTAAATGTCTTTGCATCCTTCTTGCCGCAGCCGGCCAGCATAGACATTGCCATAACCACTGCACATAAGATCACTAATACTTTTTTCATAATAATATCCTCCATTCTGCAGGTTAAGCCATTTTCATCAGCGTGCCGCACACGGGCACTTCACTCCGCTAACCTGCTAACACGGTGCTATATTATCATGATGTGCACAACTTGTCAAGTGCGAAACTATTCTGTCATGCTGCGATAGCCCGCTTTTAACACATCCGTTATCCTGCGGTTGTCGCCGAGGTAGCTATTGATATCTTCCACTCTGAGCTGTTCACGCCCTGTCATACGAAAGTGATCTGCTTCCTTCTCCCACTGACTGTTAAGCTGCTCCACCTCTTTCTCCAGCATAAGAACAGTCTGCGAATACTCCGGGAGGGAAGCTGCAAACGTAATGTAGTCATGATCATTCAATTCCATCCGCTTGGCAGCCAGATAGCATTTGAGACTTTCCTCACTTTCATCTGCACTGTAGGCAGCAAGAAAGCACTCCGATGCATCCCGGTAACGCATCAGCCCGGCCAGCGCAGTCCCCTTATTGTGCAGGATTGAGGCATAAAGCTCTGCGCCCTGCAGTGCCCGGCCATCTTCCGCGTCACCCCAGCCATCCAAGAGAGCATCATACTCTCTGACTGCTGCCATATACTTTTTCTGTTCTGTCAGGGAATCAATCCTCCGTTTTCTCTTCTCCAACACATTGAGACCCGCACCCTGTTTCAGTGTCTGTACAGCCTTCTGCACTGCCTGCGTGTCATAAAAACCGGTATACTCAAAGATACGGGACACAAACGCACTGAAGGATCCTTTTTTGTGTATCATTTCGTGAAGTTCCTGCGCCAGATCCGGCAAACCGCAATCCTGTCCCAGAAAGTCCACCAGCTCATCACACATCAGATCCACATCCAGCAAAAAAGCATTTTCCTTCAGGACATGGCAGAGCTCCTCCACGCAGTGCACCTTCAGGTTCAGTCCTCCCGGACAATAAGGCCGGGCTGCATAATTTCCTATACATAATCTGGCATCTGTCATCATTAACCTTCTTCCTGCCTACTCGTACAATCCAAGTGATTCCTTCCACAGCTGATGCGTTGCCCGGCGGAATTCCCCGAATCCCAAATCCTCGGCCTCCACCTGCAGCTTCTCTTCCTCTTCCATCTGCACAGAAAGCCGTATCCGCGCCTCTCCCGCAGGCAAGCCTTCCAATGTCATCCTGGCAACCTTACTCTTTTTACCATTCAGCGGCGTCACTGCCAGTTCAAAGCTGTTCTGCTCCCGCAGATAAAATTCACATTGCCCCTTGGCCTCAAACCAATTGGTTCCCGCATTCAGAAGGACCAGGTAGGAGTCTGCTCCCTGCCTGCGCACAAAAAGTCCCACATTGCTCTTCAGCTTGTTGGTTCCCAGGAGCACATTAGCTTCACCCATGGAGCTCGGTCTCAGACGCTCCATCATTCCCAGGCAGGCTCCCTGACTGTACAGATTGCTGCCCAGAAAAACACGACTTCCCTGACACAGATAGCGCAGAGACTCTGTCATCCAATCTCCGTCAAAGCCCTCTCCGATCAGATACACGGAAGAAATCCTGTCCTCCCCGCAGACTCTCACCGCAATCTCCTTGAGCTGTCTGTCCGCTCCCGCCATCAAAGCCGCGGGCTCTCCTTCGGAAATCTCCTCGTCGCCTCGGGGGGCAGGTCTGAATCCATACTCTCCATGCCTGACAAACACTGCCCTGGGAGTTGCCTTTGCATTGGTCTCCATACGGCTGGAGTAAATTTTATCGCCTTCCCAGCGAAGCATCACTGCACCAAAGGCATGAAGCTCCTCCGGCTGATGGATCATATACTGGTAAAAGCTCTCTTCATAGCTCTGAAAGCAGATATGCCGTGCCTTGATTCCCGCTCCGGCAACAACTCTGGAGAGAACCTGCATCAGTCTCTCATCCATGTGCTCACATGTGATCAGAAAGGCTCCGATCCGTTCCACACCTCCTGCTGCCCCCAAAACACTCAGGCTCTTCTTCACAAAAAGCGTCAGAAGTGCCACCGGATCATAAGGCTCTCCTTCTATCAGTACAGACTCTCCGTCCAGCGCAAGCGCAAGAAGCCCATCCACAAGGATTCCCTCTTCCGAAGAAACTGCCTTCAGTGCCTCCTTTCCGTAAAGCCACTGATTGACACCGTATTTTTTACATAGCACCGTAGGAATATTGTAGATCTGCGTACCGGCTACGCTTGCTGCCGTCTCCACCTTGGTGGTGTCAGCCGAATAATAACTGATCTGCGAATTGCTCCGTCCCAGATCATATCCAACGATCATTTTGCTGTTTCCTGATTTCAAAATCATATCTGTTACCTCATAGTAAACAGTCTGTTGCTCAAGTAGTCCTTGTGATACATATTCTCAAGCGCTGCATCCACGGCCTCATAGTCTTCGTAAGACCCATTTTCCAGAATTTCATTGATCACATGCAGTCTCCCTTCGCCGCCCTCTGCCGGTTCCTGCCGATCAAGGAAGTAGCTCTGGGTAATCTCTTTCTTTCTCTCCTGCTCCTTGGTAAAATAATACCTGAGAGATTCCCCGTAGAACAGTACAAACTCCCGGAAGAATATGCCGCCTCCTGCATTTGTCATCTCTTCTGACTTAAGCTCGTCCTCACTGCCGTCCTCCTGACGGATGCTGTAATGGATCGTCACTTTTGCATCAGGAGATGCCTGGCACTCCACGATGGTTTTATCCTCAAAGATTTTCCATAACTTTTCGCAGCAGGAAATCTTGCGATAGAATGACAGTTCGATTCCCTTTCTTATCATTTCGTGCATGAAATCTTGCAAATATTTTTCCTGTTCTGCTTCCTTTATGATACCTTCCTCTGCATAATACTTCAGGTATGCGAGCTTTTCTATGCTCCGCACTGCTTCTCCACGTCTGTGCATATTTCCGATCTCCCGGAAGATCAGTTCATCCTGACTGATCCCTCCGGTCAGATAGTCTGACACACACCGACACAGATATGCAGTTTCCACCTGTTCCTCCGCACCCTGTCTCAAATAATCTCTGAATACTGCCGTTTCATCTTCCACCGTCATGCCGGTAAACAGGATCTGGGTCAGCAGACGCTCACACAAGGATCGGGTATTGATGCCATGGTGCAAAGCAGCCTTTCGAATCTGGTCCAGCTCCCTGCACAGTCCCTGATAGCTGCTCGCCAGACAGGCAAGAAGCTCTCCGTCGCATTTTCCCTGGCGCAGTATCTGCATAGCACCCGCAGTGATCACCTTATCTTCAGACTGTCCGCACTCCTGCACTGCCCATACGCACAACCGGGCAAGCAGCTTGCTGTTCACATCCCCGGGGCCCAGTCGCTTCAGCCACTCAAATGCTTTCTGCATTTTTCCCCGCTGCACCAGCACCGGAAGCACTTCCCTGCGGGAAGAGGCATCCAGCACATCCCACGAAATCTCATCCAGGAACGCATCCAGCCCTTTGACATCTTCACTTTCTCTATAATGGCGCAGAAGCCTCATCTGCACTCTGCCTTTGACAAAATCCGAAACCTCCGGCGAATGGATCAGTCTCCTGCCTCTTTCGGCCACCTCCGCCGACAGACGGCTCTGCTTTCTGTTTCTGTCCCACAGATACTTGTCAAACTCCTCCTCTGACTGTTTTTCAGAGGATCTGAAACCGGAGACCATATCCAAAAAGTACGCAGGATCCAGCAACTTTTCTTTTGTAAAACGGGCTCCTGTGACATAGCGGTTGCCCTCCGTATCTTCCAGAAGGACCGTATCTCTGTCACTGTAAATTCCGGCCCATGCCACACCGTTTACTACAGGATAGCTCCACACCTTTGAAAGATCCGGGCGGTACACCACCACCCGGGAAATATTGCCTCCCTGCACCGTGATCTTATGCACGAACATCAGTCTTGACAGACAGCCTGCCAGCTGCCCTGTGAGCATTGCCGGTGTCACAATCTCCCGATACAGATATGCAAGATCCCTGTTGATATGTTCCTTCAGGATCTGGTCTGCCGCAAAGTGCTCCATCCGCTCTCTGTACTGTAGGATCAGCTCTCCGAATTCTTCCTTATGACGAAGGAGGTAACTGTACAGATAGGCCGTGTGCTCATAATCCAGACTGCTCTGCCATGCAAAATACATCAGGGCCTTCCTGGAAACGGGACAATTCCCATTCAAATCCATTGCCATCATATAGTACTCATACAGCCTGGTGATCCGAAGCTCCTTCTCCACTCCCAGCTCATACCAGACAAATGCTTCGCGGTCTATCCTTCCCCCTCTGATCAGCTGCACGCAGATTTCCTGCAGCACCCGATCGTCTGCTGCTTTCTCATAGCATAAGACCAGCAGTCTCAAAAGCACCGGCGAAAACTCTTTATAGCGCCCGGCGAGATATAAAAACTGCTCCTTTAATTCCTCGCCCAGCACTCCCCTCCGTGCGCCGTAATAAAGCACCTGTATCTCATATTCTCCCAGCCTGCGAAGCAGCGCCGGATTCTCCTGCAAAGTGTGGAGAGATTCCAGATACCAGATAGGACTGGTACAGCCATAGCGGAACTGCTTTTCCAGAAAACTCCATCTGGCCGCAGGATTCCTTCTGTATTCCGGAGACAGGAACAAAAGGAACCACGCTATTTTCCACGAGCTTTTGTTCCTGCGGTACAGATCCTCCACCTGCGCCGTCACTTTTCTCACATATTCATTTTCCCGGTTCACCATGGCAGTCAGATACAGATAATAAGCCATAGCTGATGCATCTTCATCCTCCTGAGCGTCCATCAGCTCGCGCACATGCTTCAGCACCCAGCCTGCCTCATGATGCCTCTCCTGCATCACCAGGACCTGTGCCTGGAATAACCTTGCCGTCACATCCTTGTCATTCATGGCCACAAGACGCTCTACCAGACCGGCGGTTCTGTCCAGCCACACTGTGCCTGCGATCAGCTTCAGCCGATACTGCTGGTATGCCTCCATGATATCTATGATCACCTGCTCTCTGAGAAGCCTTGCAGACTGATAGGTACCTTGCTTGCCCCCCACCGTCACCCGCACCGGTACTTCCAGGTGACATCCGGGACAACTGAACGTTACGCTTCCGAAATTCCTGCCCTTGTGGAGCCGGGTGTTATCTATGTATACCGGGACCGTACACTGGTTCCCCAGGAAGTCGTCTTCCGTTATCACTTCCTTCTCCGTGAAAACAAAATCTCCCTCCGCAGAAACCTTCAGCCTGGTATATCCCCAGCCGTCCTTGCACACTGTAATAGAAAGCTCCTGCATCTCCGTAGGGTTGGAAACGGCCAGTTCTTCCTGTCTGACATGATAGCCGATCTTTGGCTTCTTCCCGCAGAATACCAGAAATTCTTCCAGATTCTGACGGTTCCCCGGTCTCTCGCTTAAGCCCCTGTAAGCTTCCGCATATTTCCTGTCATTGCCCTTCAGCAGTCGCCTGAAATCATCAGAATAAAACAGCCGCAATGCCTCTTCCCAGTCGTTCCTTGCAAGCTCCGCAAAATAATGCAGATCTTCAATCTCTCTGACAGCGCCCTCCGAGATCACCCGGATCAAAGGCTCCTTCACAGATACCGTATAAGGCAACACATATTCACCCAGATTGGTGACAAACCGGAACTCTCCGCTCAATTCGTCACCCGCTTCCAGATATTCACCGTGAAAACGGTAACTCACAGTCTCCCCGGAACCGTAAATGGAAGGCGTGAGACATTCCATCCTCAGATCTGTACTGGAAATCCATCCGTAAACACCGCTGCTGCCATTTCCAAAAACAGTAAAGGTGCCCTCAAAAAGAGCACCCGGTGTAAGGGCAAGATCAATCCGATCGCAGGAAAAATCCAGCGCTCCCTTCTCTCTCTCCCATCTGTCTTCTATTATCTGTTGCATCACTTTCTGCATATTGCCACCTGCCCCAAATCACTGTAAGTCAGCACTGTCTCCTACTTACCAGTTTAGCATAGGCAGGTGGCGTTTTCAACCTTTTTGTGCCAATGATCGTGGTTATTTCAGCTCCGCAAGCGCCTTCCCAGCTTCCGTTCCAATAATCTCCATAGCGAGGTTATTGTAATGTCCCGGAGCGTCCGGATTGATATATTTGGGTCTCAGGCTCAGATCTTTGCAGACCCGGGTCAGCAGCACAAAATCCGGATCCTCACCGGGAAGATTCTCCTGAGCCTTTATGATCTCCTCATCGCAGGCAAAGCCTTCTTCCGCGCTCCAGTCAACCCATGTGGCAGCCGGACTGAAATAACCCACCTCGATGATACCGAAACGGTCAATCCCCACATCCTCCTTCAGCCCATTCTTATACGCAGTCAGCCTCTCTTTATAAACTGCCTCGCTTGTATGGTCGATAGCGTCAGATTCGCCCTGCAGCCAAAGATAGTATACACGGCCGATCTCACCCACTTTCTTCACCTTCTCAAAGCAACCGAGATATTTGCGCAACGCACAGTCATAGCGGTCTGTTCCTTTCTGCCACTCTGAGACCATAGAATTGCCTTTTGCTGCATGAATGGCTATCACTTCCCTGCCGGTCAGCTCCACATAAGCACGGCAGCATGCAGGCACCAGCGAACCGTGTCCTTTACCGGCTCTCCATACAAGATCCCCGCTGATATCTTCCCCCACGGGATGGCACAGGGGCACCAGTTCATCCGTCAGATAGCGGTATTCCAAAGCACCTCCCACAGGATCATTGGGCTCCGGAAGGCACTCAGTATGACCCTGCATATTACTCTGCCCTCCAAATATCAGAATATCATACACTTTTTTCATCTCAAGCACTCCTTGTCATTTTCTTCCGGAATTTCCTGAAAACCAACATTATTATATCACTGCATATCACCGGCAACAAGTGAAAAGAACGGCAAAATCTTCCTCAAATTGTGTCAATTCGTTCACCTTCTCCGGCGGCGCGCATATACATACATAAACAGTAAATTAAGGTCACTCTTATGTCCAAACATCCAACATATATTTATCCCAAACCTACTGTTCCTGAAGTAATTCAGACACAGGAAACTCCCATCGATACCCAATATGCCGGCTCACTGAAAATCAGTGTGGTCTCCTCCATTGATCTGACCCCTGTGGCCAATGCCACCGTAGTCATCTCCTACACCGGAGATCCCGAGTCTCCCGTGGAGACGCTGATGACCGACAGTTCCGGTCAGACTGAGACCATTGAACTGCCCGCTCCTCCACTCTCCTACTCACTGGATCCGGAACAATTGAATCAACCCTATTCAGAGTACAATATTCAAGTCACTGCGGAAGGGTACGAACCGGTACTGGTATCGGGTTCCGAAATCCTGCCGGATGAACTGTCCCTGCAGAACATTAGAATGAATCCTCTCACCGTCACAGAGGAAGAAGAAAAGAGAGTATTCATTCCCGTCCACACGCTGTTCGGCGAATATCCGCCCAAAATTGAAGAAGACGAGATCAAACCTATGGCGGAGACCGGCGAGATCGTCCTGTCCCGGGTAGTGATTCCCGAGTATGTCATCGTCCATGACGGCGTCCCTCAAGATTCCACGGCACGCAACTACTGGGTGAGATACAAGGATTATATTAAAAATGTTGCCTCCTGTGAAATCTATTCCACCTGGCCGGAAGCAACCATTTATGCAAATATCCTGGTCATAATGTCCTTTACCCTGAACAGGGTATATACGGAATGGTACCATCGTATAGTTTGATTCATGGTTGCAGAAATCTGATTATAAACAAATTGATAATACATCTAACAAATATGCACTCTTACTATCTTGAATATGAATAATTCTGTTTTTTCTTCTTTTTTCCCAAAATCAAAATGGCAATATGACAAAAATAAAAAATTTTACACCCTAAAAAATCCTATTATAGTACCACTTTCACCTTATTTTAAGGTGCTTTTAAGTTTTGAACATTGATTTTATTGTGCATATTGAACAATTTAGGCTATTTTTGAGTGTTTTTTCACAAAAAGTATCGTAACTCAAAAATCGTTATATAGAGCAAACGGCAACACACATTGACACGTTGCCCCAACAAGGAGGTGATTTTATGTTTTACTTTAGCAACCGCTTTCGGCTGTTAATTAACAACGCGCCACCGTAAAGTGCGCTTAAAACTGTATTCCGTTTATGTAGAACTTTTGAAAGGAGATAGCAAAAATAACATGAAAATGTATACTACTCTTGACACAAATATGTGTGCAACAGAAATCGATTTTTCTTTAGCCGAAAAACGTGTTAAAAAGCTACAGAAGCGGATAGGTGAGGCTTACAAAAAGAACGATATGGAACTTGTTGCATATTTACAACACACTCTGATTCACTCACGATATGCAAAAGCACTTGCTGTTAAAACAGTTTTTCAGAAAAGCAGAGTTAAACATCCGGGAGTTGATAAGGTTACTTGGGATAAAATGGAAGATGGACTTAAATCATTCTTGCCCTTGAAGATGAGATCATATAAACCCATGCCATTAAAAAGAATTTATTTCACCAAGTCTAATGGTCAAAAACGACCTATTGGCATTCCCACTCTGACAGACAGAGCCATGCAGACTTTATACAAGTTTGCCTTAGAGCCAATATCCGAAATCTGGGCTGATAGAAACTCCTTTGCTTATCGCAAGGGAAGAGGTGCTAAGGATGCAGTTACTTGCATAACAAACATCTTATATGAGTGCCCCGAATTCAATTATGCAATAAAAGTAGACATACGCTCATGTTTTGATAGCATCAGCCATGAATGGCTACTTTGTAAGATACCCATTGATGTTAAGATGCTCTCTGAGCTGTTAACATGTGGATATATTTATAAAGGTAATTTTTATAAAACCGAAAGAGGTATTCCACAGGGAGGATGTTTATCTTCTGTACTGTGTAATATGACTCTTGATGGTATGGAATCATTCCTTGCGGAACATTTTGGGCCTATGGCAGAGATGGTCCGATATGCTGATGATATAGTCATATTTGTTGTTTCACCTTTTTGTGCCAAAGAAGTGTTATCAGTCTTAAAGGAATTCTTAGCTGAACGTTCATTGGAGTTAAACCAAGAAAAAACCCTATGCGTTCCACTTGATGAAGGATTTGAGTATCTCGGGTATCATATAACAAGAAAAAACAAAACTGTTACATGCCTACCCGCAAAAGGAAAAAAAGAGAAGTATTTAAGTTCTATTGAGGATGTCTTTTATCAGAACCCATATGCTTCTACAGAAGAACTGAGCAAAAAAATATCTCCCAAGATAGGAGGCTGGTTCAATTATTACATGGGAGTTGCACCTTCTTATTACCTTTATGAAACCGAATTCGACACTGCTATGCTTATCAATTCCTTAACTGATAACACCGCTCTACTGGCTAATATTAACTCTAAAACTTTTAGCAAATACACTTACCCAGAGTAAACAAAAAATCACAGAGATAGTTTTGAAAACCATTATCTCTGTGATAAATCCCTTTTTACATAGGAGTAAATCTATATGCATAATCACCGACGATAAAATCAATGTTATTATCTTCGGTGAATTGCAATGTAACATTACTAAATTTCAATTCATCGATATTTCGAAGGAGCCAAAGGACGTCCTCAGCCGACATTTGCATATTGTTTAAGTCTTTTGTTCCCTGTGAAGCCAAAACATTTTTCATTCTTTTCATGACAAATAACCTCTTTTATGTATATCTATGCTAAGAAAAATGTGAATGAATCCAGGTTAGATTTCATTTGTATTCAACAGTTTTAAACACAAACAAACTTCAACATATTTTCTTTGCCGTATAACTATTAAAGGTTTTGGCGTTTTGACTTACACACTATCTATTCCCAAAAGAACTTTCACAGCATGCTGCATTGATACTTTGGCTCGGTATTCATTAATAACTTTTCTTTCATCGACATTTAATTCATCTGCCGCAAGTTTTACACCCAGTAATTCACTAGCAGAAACATTTAAAGCCTCGCAAATATCGGCAATCAAATCTGCAGGCGGATTGTTTGCCCCCTGCTCCCAGTTAGACACTCTACTGTTATTAATATTTAGTCTGCTTGCGAGTTGCTTCTGAGTCAATCCGCTAATTTCCCTATACTTACGTATGTTGTCGCCCACATTACTTTTCACAATATCACCACCTTACTGATTAGTATAACTAAAGTTCTAAAATATATCAATTAAAATCCAGAAATTCTGTATATTTCTATTGACATTACAGTTTTTCTGTCTTATTATTTAATAAAATCCAGTTTTTCTGGAAGAAAGGAGTGGTTACGTGCACGTATATCAAAAAGTGCGTGCTTATATTGATCAACAAGGCTATAAGCAAGTTGCCATAGCCAACAAGGCTGGCATACCCCTAACAACATTCAATGCAATTATGAATGGTAAAAGGACTATGTATGCTGATGATTTATGCTCTATATGTATAGCACTAAATGTAAGCCCCGAGTTGTTTATCGAAGTAAACAATCAATATTCTAATGACGAAGAGGAGAATCTAAATGAGTAACGAAGCACAAGAAAAAACATTAAAAGAAGTATTAGACCTTGAACTGTATTTAATCTCTGCAGAGGAACAGTTATTTGAAATCAAATCAGAAACCTTTAGAGAGCCGCCCAAACCACCTGTATGTAAAACCGTAACCAGAACCTATCCTGAAATCAAATCGACTGTTCAATTTAATAAAGCTCTTGCAATCATTCCCTCACTGATCTGCTGGCCTTGGTTTATTATTTACTATTTTGCCATGTATAAGCCGAAACAGAAGGAAGACATAGAAAGAATACGAAACTCTAAAGAGTATAAAGCTGAATGTGCGCGTTTGGATTCCACTTACGATGCAAAACAGCAAGAGTTCGACCAGAAATATGATGCCGAAAAGGAAAAATATGATACCGAGATTTTGCCCAAGTATAACGACGAGCGTAATGCTTGGAATGTCAGACACGAAAAAGAAATGGGAGAAATCACAAATGACATCATAAATGCTAAAAAGAAACTGGAATCCATTTATGCCACCACAAGAATTGTTCCTGCTCAATATCGAAATGTTGAGGCCTTACAGTACATATATGATCTGGTCTCCACTTCTGATTACGATGTGACATATGCCATCAGTAACTATGACCTTCAGCGCCAAAGATCATTGGAAGAGGCAAGAATTCAAGAACAACAAGTTGCCAACAGTTTAGCAAATGAACAAGCAAGATTATTAGCCGAGCAAAATCAAATCGCAGAAAAGGCACGAAGAGATGCTGCAATCTCCAATGCAATTGGCATGGTACAACAACATAACAGAAACAAGACTCTTAAGGATATAAGCAAAAAATTCTAATTACGATATCTTATATAAAAACAAACATCTCTTTTTGTTTATTTATTCCAAATCTACAAAGCGGGTATAATCACTCACGATTATACCCGTTTTCTATATAAAAATATAAAAGAAACAGTTTACGACCTTTCGTTTATATCATATAATACATAATCACACATTTTATATACGGAGGTTTTTATATGATATACGGATATGCCAGATGTTCAACCAACGAAAAATTACAAGATATCAACAGACAAGTACGAGAACTGAAGCAACATGGTGCTTGTGAGAATTCTATTTTTTTAGAGTACGAAAGTGGCGCAAACACGAATCGCCTTGAGCTTAACAAATTACTGAATATCGTGCAAAAAGGAGATACCGTTATATCAACCGAGGTAAGCAGAATCACGCGTAGCACAAAACAACTGTGTGACATATTGGAATTAGCAAAATCAAAGCAAATAAAACTGATTCTCGGTAACTTTGTTGTAGATTGCACAAAAGAATTAGACCCTATGACAGAAGGTATGCTTAAAATGATGGGCGTCTTTAGTGAACTTGAAAGAAACATAATAAGCCAACGTGTAAAAAGTGGCATACAGAATGCATTGAGTAAAGGAAAAAGTATTGGACGTCCCAAAATAAACACTGAAAGCATTCCGACTATCTTCTATAAACACTATCCCAAATACAAATCCGGACTAATCAACAAAAAAGAACTTTCTCGAATCTGTTCCCTCTCATACCCCACTATCTACAAATACATATATTTAGTGGAGGAAAAATAACATGAAAATATCAGTTCATTCTCTATACATCCCCTCAAAGATTTCAAAACAGTTTTTACCACCAAGCAAGGCTGTTATCAGGGCAAATGCGCCATTATTCGAAAATATACATAATTATATACCAACATAAAATTACACCATTGTATATGAAAGGAATCCATACTTGTTTATGATTCCAGATTTTCTGCACTTCCATTTGATATTATTATGTTGTCAGAACCATGCAATTTTTACAAAAACAATAATTAATTATGCATTTATCCGCATAATTATTGTAATATTTTTCGCATACATTTAGCATCTTGCACAAAGCTTTTGGTTTTTTTGTTTTTACAGTTTTTCTGTATTTTTTTAACATTATATATGGATACCAAATCAAGGAGGTATCCATGTATGTACGACACAAGTTGAGTTTCTTCATAAACGCGAAAACGGAACATTTCAGATTGTCTTTCTCCGTGCATAGCCAATGCAAAATCTAAAGGCATCTAAATTTTGACTGACAAGCCAAAGGAAAGGTGCAAAATGCAAGAGACAACTATTTACAGTGAATATGAAATAAATCCAGATAATAAAATGATGACAAGAACACCTTGTAAGGTTTCATCCATGGAAAACGGAAGCAATACTACAAATGTAACTCATTGTTCTAATATGAATGTAATTTTACAGTTTCCAGAATCCGCCGAAAATCACAATAACATCATCAACGAAGTGCGACTCATCTTACTCGACATCTTTCAAAAGAACGTACGAGAACAGTTTACACCTTCAAATGCTTTCCACTCAAACACAAAGGAGACGACTCATGAATCAAACAAAAACTAATAGGGATAAAAAAATTGTACGAATACTTCTCCGTGTAAGTTCAAATCAACAATTAGATGCGGATGGAGATTTATCTACCCAAAGACAGATTATACTCGAACATATCAAGCAACACGATGACTGGATTCTGGACAAAAAAGAATACTTTGAGGGTGGTGTCAGCGGATACAAGAATTCTGTTGCTGACAGAGATGTCCTACAAGATGCTTTGCAAGATGCAAAAAACAAAGAATACGACGTTCTTGTTGTGTACAAAGATGACCGACTGGGCAGACGAATGTTAGAAGTTCCAACTTACATAGTGGAACTAAAACAAGCCGGCGTAGATATCTACACTGTTAAAGATGGTTGGATTTCCCCAAAGGGAAATGACACCATGGATATTATAACACTTGTTTTCCGCTATGCGAATGCCGAAAAAAGCAGTATAGATACTGGAATGAGAGTAAAAGATACTGCAAAGCAACTAGTCAAGAAAGGAAAATTCATGGGTGGCAAAGCCCCCTATGGATACGAATTAATTCCTTCCGGCGAGATAAGCAAACACGGAAGGCTACTAAAACATCCAGTTATCATTCCCACACATGCAGAAGTCGTCAAACAAATATACAATCTATCCTATTATCAAGAATTTGGTTCCTCCAAGATAGCCAAAATACTAAACGGAGATGAGCTGTATAAAAACTTGGCACCTAATGATGTATGGAGAGGCGGAACTATAACCAGCATTCTCACTAATCCCATTTACGCAGGCTATACTTCGTACAATCGCAGAGAGCGGGTTGGAGACAGAATTAACCGTTTAGACCACACACAATGGATCATTGCAGATACCCCGAATCCCGAGCTAGTGATTATCCCCGAAGACCTTTGGCAAAAAGTGCAAGCAAAAAGACTATTGAGAAAAGAAAGATACACAAAATCATTAGCCAATCAAAATGTAACCGTGATTGCCCGTAACGATGGTATGCTCCCTCTCATTGACATTCTGCATTGTGGTTATTGCGGCAAAAAAATGGTAAATGGCAGTAGATACAATTATTGGACTATTAAGGATACTGGAGAACGCCGCACACACAAGATTCCTATCTATAAATGTCCCGATGCATGGCAAGGAGTACCACACAATAAAGCGCATCAGTTTAGGGGGGATAAAATAGACCCCATTATCTTCTCTTCTATCGCAGAATACATTGAAAAACTGCAAAGCAAAGAAGATACTTTCAATCAAATCATTATGAATAATACTGCCGAAAAAAAGCAATTGGAAAACATTTTACATTCAGAGGTTAAAAAGCTTGAAAGAATCCAGCACAACATCTCCATTATGGAAGATAAAATTCCAGAAGCGATTACTGGCGAATATGCTCTATCCATCGAAGAATTAAAAAAACAGATTGATAGGCAGAAACAAAAAGAACATGAACAAGAACAGCTTATTTCACAGAAAAAAACTGAACTTCGTAATGCCATTGTGTCAATCACCGACTGGGAAGAAATAAAAAGCAATATTCCCAATTGGCACACGATGTTATTATCCGCCGATAGCACTACCAAACGTGTATTAATAAACAAACTAATTGAACGTATAGAAATAACCAATGAAACCGTAATAATTCGGTTTAAAATCAATCTAAATGATTTTTTTCCTCAACCCCGAAGGAGTGATGGCTTCGGGGTACCGCAATCAAGGCTACGATTTTACCATCACTTCCTCCACCGCCTACGACCAGAAGTGGGTCTACGGAAGAAACATCTACGAAAACATCGATTATCTTGTGGACACTGTATTTGCCAACTACCTCTCACGCCCCGGCGTCCGCCAACCCATTTTCACTTCCTACTGTGACGGGCAGCGTGTGACCTGCTCGGGCTTAAGCCAATGGGGCTCCAAGTTCCTGGGAGATGAAGGTTATTCCGCCATCGATATCATCCACTATTACTACGGTAATGACATGTTTATCAACACAGCCGAAGCGATCTCCGGTGTTCCCTCCTCCTGGCCCGGATATAATCTGACCATCGGCTCCTCCGGAGAAAAAGTACGCCAGCTTCAGACCCAGCTGAACCGGATTGCCCGCAACTACCCGGCCATACCCATGGTCGTGGCCGACGGCATCTACGGCCCGGCAACCGCCGATGCCATCCGCACTTTCCAGAGAATCTTCAATCTTCCTCAGACCGGAGTCACCGATTACGCCACTTGGTACGAGGTCTCGGATATCTATGTGGGTGTTACAAGAATTTCTGAGCCGGATGAATAAATAATAATTCGCTCTTCGAAATTCTCCGCCACGGGGATCGCACCAATATAAAGATCCATATTGAAGGATTGACTCGCTTCAATATGGATCTTCAGTTTTTGCCGAAAGGGGCATCCTGTGTTTCTTAAGGTTCCGGGACGACGTATTCTGCCGGAATGATCAACTGAAAAGTCAACATTGTTCCCTCTTTATAAGCAATGCGATAATAATCAACCCCTTTGTATGTAGCTTTGCCGTCTATGAGAAGTTCCTGATTCGCTTCAACAATTCCTCCCATCATGATCGTACCCTCCGTTACATTCGGATCATTGTAAATCGGATATTGCTCGCCGGTTGTATTATTGATCACATACATTGTTGCAGGTTCCATATCCTCATATTTTATGTAATCCTCAGTTGTTTCCTGCAATGTGCCTTCGTAATATCCTCCGTTGAACTCAATGACTATATCTCTTTCTTCCGAAGCAGCTCCACTCTCCGGCGTAACCACTGTCCCAACAGTCACTTCTTCATTTTTATCCACAAGAGTTGTTTCCGTTGCCTCTTCTTCCTTTCCCGCTACAGTGGTTGCTTCTGTTGTTAATTCAGTTTCGAGTATAGCAAACTCAGACTCGGCAACAGTGATACTCTCAGCAATCTCCTGATTCACATTTTCTGCTTTATCCAAATCTGCCGTATCACCGCAACCGGACAGCAAACCAACCAAAACCAAATTTCCCAATGCCACCTTAACTACATTCATTACTTTCCTTTTCATCGAATTACGCTCCTTTTTCTATATTGTTTTCTCAGAACTGAGTTCTTATATTAATATAGAGCAAACGAAACGTAATAAGGTTGCACTTAAAATTACTTTTTTTATTTTTCTGCTGATAAATACTCTGCCGGAATGATCAGTTGAAAATCTAACATTGTTTCTTCTTTATAAGCAATGCGATAGTATTCGATTCCATCATAAGTGCCTTTGCCGTCAATCGTGATTTCATCATTCGCTTCTACGATTCCTCCCATCATCAATATACCGTCGGTTACGTTGGGGTCATTGTATACATAGCAGATTCCGGCATCATCTATATTAATCACATACATTACAGTTGGTTCAAGGTCCTCATATGTCATATACTTCTGATTAATATCCCGCAATGTACCCTCATAGTAATCTCCGTTAAAACCCGGATATTGCTCCTTTTCTTTCAAAATCACTTCCCACTCATCGTCTGAATCGGACGATTGCTCATAACTTCCGTCTTCATAAATCTGAACGGTTTGATCCGGAAGACTCAGACCAACTGCAACCCCTCCAACCGTCACAGCCCCCGCAGTCACTCCCACTGCCACCTTTACCTTCACTGCAGTCACTGACTTTGACAATATCGGTTTGGCTTTTGCAGAAACACCTTTGACTACACCGGATATGCTTCTCTTTGTTGTGGATGTCCCGACCTTCAGCGCCAATGCTGTGGTCATTGGCTTTAATACACAAGCCCGAACTTCTTCCTTGAAAAACAACAGCATAAACGGCGACATGCTGTAGAGTCTTGTTCCCTTCTTAACGTCCAATTCCACTACAGCCTCTTTGATCTTCGCCTTTGCTCTGTTCAGATGTGATTTTACTGTGTTGACCGGGATTCCAAGCTCCTTCGCAATTTCATCCTGCTTCTGCTCATTATAAAAAAAGCCGATTACACATAATCTCTGAATATCCGTCAAACCATAAATGATTTCCCTGATAAGCCTTTGTTTCGCTTTATTCTGCAACACAGTCTCAGGAATAAATTCTTCATTATCTGCAATATTCTCAAAAAAATCATCTGATCCTTCATCTTCGCTGTCGACGTATAATAATACATCTTTCTGCTTCTTCAGATAAGCATAGCATTTACGGTTTGCTATTGTAGCTGTCCAGTTCAAGAATCCCTCTTTATTCTTTAGCTGAACGATACTCTTACTCACCTCCAGGTAAGTATCCTGCAATATATCCATTGCTATGTTTTCATCTTTCACCACATGAATCACACATGTATGTAGATATCTGTAGGAAAGCTCATAAATCTGATCAAAGCTTGCTTTTTTACCATTTGCAAATGATTCTACTGCATTTTGT
>JAZRCR010000008.1:0-8358 GCA_045659805.1 Acetatifactor sp. | reverse complement strand
ATCGCCATCCATCCAAAGAATTTCAGATTCAGCGCCGCTATATATGGCAGAATTCTCTATACCGGTTTTCCTTCCATGGGCAGGCAGGGCATCGCAAGTGTTTCCACCATTTTGCTCAACCATGCAGCCGGCATTTACGGGGACGCCGCCATATCCGCTCTGTCCATCGTAAGCCGTTTTGTCTTTTTTATCAACTCCACCGTCATCGGCTTCGGCCAGGGCTTCCAACCTGTGTGCAGTTTCTGTTACGGCGCCCGCAAATACAGACGTGTCCGGGACGCATTCCGGTTCAGCACCAAGGTCACTACGGTCATCCTCCTTGTCCTGAGCGCCGGTTCCATGCTCTTCTCAGAGGGGATTGTCACACTGTTCCGGCGGGACGATGCAGAGGTTATCCGGATCGGTACACTGGCACTGCGCCTTCAGCTTGGCACCATGCCCCTGTGGGGTTATATCGTAATGAGTAATATGTTCACCCAATCCATCGGCTACGGTGTCCGCGCAACCATCATCTCCTCCGCAAGACAGGGACTGTTTCTGATTCCCACCCTGCTGATCCTTCCCAATCTCTTCGGACTGTTGGGGCTTCAGCTGGCCCAGCCTGTCAGCGACGTGCTGACCTTCTTACTGTCTCTTCTGGTTGTGACAGGCATCCTGAAGCAACTGAAATCCATGGAAGATGACACAGTAGAGAACGACAGTTCCCGGCGCGAAGCATAAAGCGATAGATCTTTTTCCATAGGACAAATTCTATGCCGCAAGATACTCCCGGTAATCCGCTTCCGAAGCAAATAAAATATAGTTTCCATCCACCAGTCCCATATAACCTGTTGCGGTTGTATATCCCTTCATAAAAATACCTCCTTATCAGAACCCATGTTTCTTGCTCTGATAAGAAGGTATCATTTTTATTGTCCCTTAAAACTCTCCTAATGGGTCATTTTTTCAACAAATCTGCATTTTTCATCCGGCTTCCCAGTATCTTTTGATACAGATGCTGGGTTACCTGCACCAGGCAGGTCACCAGTATGATACCGAAGGCAATGGCTCCCGCCTCACGCACCACCAGATTCAGGCTCTCAGCGCACTCCTGCTTCATCCCTCTCACCAGATAGCTGGTAGTGTAGTACAGATCTCCTCCGGGTATCAGAGGGATCAGCATGGGAACCAGCAGTATGGTTGTGGGCGTCTTCAGGATCCTTGCCAATATTTCTGCCAAAAGTACCACCGTAATGGTGGAAGCCAAAAGCCCCAGGGCCTTGTCGTCATTTCGGTGCAGCACCCAAAGATACACTACCCAGGATAGGCCTCCTCCCAATGCACAAGCCCATAATTTATTTACTTTCACATGGAACAAAATGGCAAAGCCCACTGCTCCCAACATACCCATGACGGTCTGAATCACTTCATTCATACAGGCACCTCCTTATACCGGCAATTTCCACAGCACCAAGGTAAAGCCCACTGCAATGGCAAGAGCACGCATCAGAGCTTCACAGAGCCCCAACAGTCCGCTGATGGTGTCACCGCTGATCATATCGCGCACTGAAGTGGTCAGGGAAATACCCGGGATCAGCAGCATTATATTGCCGATAATGATCTTATCAACAGAATTTCCCAGACCAATGGAGGTCAATGCCACAGCTCCCACACCCACAAGTGCTGAACAGACAATATTTAAAATGATGCGTTGCAGCTGCAGACGGTTGCAAAGCTCAACTGCAAGGTACAACAGCAGTCCGCAAAGGAATGCCGCCACGCCGTCTCCCCAGGTTCCTCCAAAAAACACGGAAAATGCCGTAGATATCCCGCCATATGTAAGAAATCTGACAACAGGGGGATACACGGGAATCCTGCGGATCCTCGCAACTTCCTCCCTCAGTTCTTCCGGTGGAATGGTCTTTGCACAGACTCTTCTGGACAGCGCATTGCATTGCTCCAGCTTATACATATCCGTTTCATAACTGACAATTCTTCTGGTCTGGGTCAAAGTCATATTCTCCGGTGCCTGCACAGTCACCACGATACTGGAGGTGATCGTAAAAACATCCACATGAATACAACCGTAGGCATGCATTATGCGGTAGATCGTTCCTTCCACGCGGTTTACCTCTGCTCCGGAGGTAAGCATTGTCTCTCCCATATCAAGAACAGCTGCCAAAATCTGTTCCACCTCTGTTCGTTCCATCCCCTGACACCTCCTTTTATCTTTTGCCGGATTCACCTTGTACGGACTCTGTTTCTTCCGTGCGAACAATTGCTCCTTTGACGGCACTCTCATCCCCAAGTACACGCAACGTCTTTTTCATTTCACCAAGCAGCTCTTCGGTAAGATCTAACAGGAGCTGAGCATCTTTTTCCACCAGTCCCGTCTTCTTGTAACGGTAGGTAAAGAACGGATTGCCGTACGCAGTAAATTTTAATTTATCACCGTATTTCCTGATCAGAGCAGGAATTCCGGCAGGATCGATTCCCGCATCCGGGCGGAAGGTCAGGGTGATCCTCTCGTTCTTGCCTTTCACCTCTGTGAGAAACAGACTGTGAGCTGCCACACGGATCAAAGCGATCCGAAGCAAATTGTCTACAGACTCAGGGATCTCTCCGAAACGGTCCAGAAGTTCGTCCTTCATGTCATCCCGTTCCTTCTCATTCTCAATCCCTGCGATCCTTTTATAAATATCCAGCTTCTGTACTTCATTCACAATGTATGTGGGCGGTATAAAGGCATCCACATCCAGATCGACAACTGTGGCAAAATCCATGACGGACGGGATTCCCTTTTGCTTTTTCACTGCCTCATTCAGCATTTTACAGTACATGTCATAACCCACTGCTTCCATGTGCCCGTGCTGACGGACACCCAGAAGATTGCCGGCACCTCTGATCTCCAGATCACGCATGGCGATCTTGAAACCGCTTCCCAGTTCCGTGAATTCCTTGATGGCGGCCAGTCGCTTTTCTGCCACTTCCTTGAGCATTTTATCTCTTTTATACATGAGAAAAGCGTAAGCCGTCCGGTTGGAGCGCCCCACACGTCCCCTCAGCTGATACAGCTGGGAAAGTCCCATATTGTCAGAATCATGAATGATCATGGTGTTCACATTAGAGATATCCAATCCTGTCTCAATGATCGTGGTGGACACCAGCACATCAATCTCACCGTTGATAAAGTCATACATGATGCTTTCCAGCTCGTGCTCTTTCATCTGACCGTGGGCAAATGCAACGTTTGCCTCGGGCACCAGCTTTTCGATGCCTGCTGCCACATCCGCTATATTGTTGACACGGTTGTACACATAATAAACCTGACCATTTCTTGCAAGCTCTCTGACGATAGCTTCCCGGACCATCTCCTCATTATATTCCATCACATAGGTCTGGATGGGCAGTCTGTCACCCGGCGCTTCCTCCAACACACTCATATCACGGATACCGATCAGGCTCATATGAAGTGTTCTGGGGATCGGCGTAGCCGTGAGCGTAAGCACGTCTATATTCTCTTTCAGCTTCTTAATCTTTTCCTTGTGCGCAACGCCGAAACGCTGCTCTTCATCGATGATCAGAAGCCCAAGATCCTTAAATTTCACATCGTCCGACAACACTCTGTGGGTGCCGATGACAATATCCACAAATCCCTTTTGCAGATCGGCAACCGTCTTTTTCAGCTGGGTCGGAGTCCGGAACCGGCTCATCAGGTCCACCCTCACCGGAAAGTCCTTCATTCTCTGGATAAAAGTATTGAAATGCTGCTGGGCCAGGATGGTGGTGGGCACCAGATATACCACCTGTTTTCCCTCCTGAATGGCCTTAAAGGCAGCTCTTATGGCGATCTCTGTCTTACCGTAGCCTACGTCTCCGCAGATCAGCCGGTCCATGATCTTGCGGCTTTCCATGTCTGCCTTGGTATCTGCAATGGCTGTGAGCTGATCTTCCGTCTCCTCAAAAGGAAACATCTCCTCAAACTCCCGCTGCCACACGGTATCCTTGCCGTACTGATACCCTTCCGTCTCCTGACGCTTGGCATACAGCTCCACCAGATCCTTTGCCACCTCACTGACGGCAGTGCGCACCCTGGTTTTGGTCTTCTCCCATTCCTTGGTACCCAACTTGTTCAGCTTCGGTGCCCTGGCATCTGCTGAGGCATATTTCTGGATCACATCAAGCCCTGTGGCCAGCACATAAAGATTACCGCCGTCCCGGTATTGGATCTTGATGTAATCCTTGATCACGCCGCCCATCTCTACTTTTTCAATTCCCTGATAGATTCCGAGACCGTGACTTTCATGAACCACATAGTCACCGACATTCAACTCATTAAAATCCCGGATCTTCTGGCCCTGATACAGCTTCTTTTTCTTTTTCTTCTTTTTCTCGGCGCCGAAAATATCAGACTCACAGATCACCACAAATTTCAGCATGGGATACTCAAAGCCCTTATTCACATAGCCGTAATAGGTCAAAACCTCTCCCTCCAGCACTTCCCTGAAGGGATCCTCCGTGTACACTGCCGACAGTCCGTTGTCACGGAGATCCTCTGCCAGTCTCCTTGCCCTGGTGCGGGAGCCGGACAGCAAAAGCACTCTGTAGCCCTTTTTCTTATACTGCTGCAGATCCTTGACCAACGACTCAAAACTGTTGTTGTAGGAAGTCACACCTCTGGACCCTGCATCGAACTTCTGCAAAGGCGTAACAATCGGATTCTTACCCTCCATGGTGGAAACCGACACCACAGGGGCTTTCAAAAGCCGCGCGGATACCTGTTCGCAGCTGTATAAAAGGTCCATCTGTCCGGGCAGAACATATCCCTTTACGGCGCGCTGCTCCATACTTTCCCGAAATTCCAGTTCCACCGCCTCCGCCTGCTCCCGGATCCTGGCCGGCTCATCCAGATAGAAGACAGGTGTTCCCGTCTGTTCCGATTGCATCAGGATCTCCGGCAAAGTCACCGTATCCTGATAAAAATACCGGATATATCCTTCCAGTCCGGCACCTGCGTGAAGTTCCGTCAACTGTTCTTCCAGTTCCTTCACCTGCGTGGATATCCTGTGAGCCTCCTCAGAACGGTGCTCCTCCCGGAACAGCTTCTCTCTGGCTGTCGCCTCCTCCCTGAGGCGCTTCAGTCCCCTCCGGATCTCTTCCTCTTCCAACACAAATTCCGTGGCCGGAAAAACGGTAATGCTTTCCAGATTTTCAATGGAACGCTGACTCAGAATATCAAAGCTGCGGATGGAGTCCACTTCATCTCCCCAAAGCTCAATGCGGTAAGGGTTTTCCTCCGTCAGATCAAACACATCGACAATACCGCCCCGGACAGAGAACTGTCCCGGGCTTTCTACCTGATACGTCCTTTCATATCCAAGGGTGACCAGCTTTTCTGCCAGCTTTTGTTCCTCCAGGACACCGCCCCGGCTCACTTCGACCAGGTCCTTCCGACGATCCCACATGACCTGCGGCGTCATCAGCGCCGCAAAAGTGGTGACGATCGTGACCGGCTTTCCCTCGCACAGTCTCCGCAGCAACCGGATCCTCTCCCTGGTCAGCTGGTTGCCGTGGATATCCGCCTGAAAAAAGATCAGGTCCTTGGCAGGGTAAAGCATCACGTTTCTGTCATAGAATTTGTATTCCTCGTAAAGCTCTTTGGCCTTGATATCGCTGTATGTGATGATGACCTTACATTTCACGCCCTCGCTGAGACCGTATATCATATGCAGTTTCTGGGAATCCACGCAGCCGCTTACCGATATAGGACCCTTGCTCCTGCGGATGCTTTCCTTCATCTGTTCAAACTCTGCCAGCTCCTTAAGCGGAGCAAGTAATGCCTGCATCTCTTTCCTCCCGGAATGCTAACTGTTCTTACGGTTAAACTGATTCATGGCGCTGTCCACTTCCTCCGTCACCATCATGCGGACCGCCTCTGCCGCTCTGTGGGCAGCCTCATCCATGACCCTGCGCTCATCCCGGGTAAAGTGCCCCAGCACATAATCGGCCAAGTCATAGTCCTTCGGCTTCTCTCCCACACCCATCTTGATGCGCATGAAGTTATCATGTCCCAAATGAGCGATTATATTTTTCAGTCCGTTATGGCCGCCTGCACTGCCCTTCTTACGGATTCTGATCAGCCCCACATCGAGGCTTATATCATCCGAGATCACGATCAGTTCACAGGTTTCGTCCACCTTATAATAATCGATCAGTTCGCGGATGCTCTCACCGCTCAGGTTCATATATGTCTGGGGCTTCACAAGGATTACCTTCTGCCCTGCCACATAGCCTTTTCCGATCATGGCTTTGTGCTTCTTTTCGAGGACAGGGATACGTTCCTCCTCCGCCAGTCTGTCTATCACATCAAATCCGATATTATGCCTTGTATTGGCATACTCTCTGCCGGGATTTCCCAGCCCTGCTATTATATACATGTTACTCTCCCAATACTGCTTTCATAAAAGTATCTGCCATCACCGGCCACATGGCAATCTCCGGGTTTGGAACGCCGATCTTGTTCCCCGGCACATGCTCCCTGAGATAAAACTCAAATATTTCAGGATCCGCATCCACTTCTCCGCATTTTGCTCTCTCCTGCAGGTTGATGATCTGTTCCTTGGTATAGGCCGGCAGATGCTTACCGTCTGCCCAATCCTCAGTGGCAAGGCACATTCCGTGCGGCCCCGAAGAAAACATGTGAAAGGCACAACGGATCTTCTTCTCTCTTAAGGCATTTACAAATGCCAGGCCGTTTTCCACCGGTACAGCCTCATCAGTGGCAGTTGCCCACACAAAGCATGGCGGCACTTCCTCCGTCACCTGTGTATCCAGTGACATGTAGCGCATTTCCTCAGCGGTCGCATCTTCCCCCACCAGGGCCACAACCGAATCACGGTGTGCCTTTCCCCCGGTAAGTATGACAGGATAACCCAATATGCCCACATCCGGCCGGTTGGAATATCCCTGATAGGCTTCATCCTCAATATCCTGATGATGCACACAGAGGCTGGCACACAGATGGCCTCCCGCAGAAAATCCGCAGACTGCGACTTTATTCTCCAGCACACCAAACTCATCCGCCCTCTTGCGGATCAGGCGCACTGCCCTGGAGATGTCTTTCAAGGGCTGTAACCTTAATGGTTCCTGCTTCAGATAATTCACGGTATATGTCAAGACAAACGCCTGATATCCCATCTCATAAAATGTCAGAGCCACCAATTCCGATTCTGTGGGGGATACAAAGCGGTACGCGCCGCCGGGTACCACAATCACGCAGGGGCGCTTCGTTCCGTCCTCATGTAGGTAAGTGGTGATCTTTGGAATAAAATCAAAGGAATGGGCATATGAATATTCTTCCGGCTTCCAGATCCGGATATGCTGTGTCTTCATTTTTTTGTTCCTCTTTTCCGAAATTCTCGGGGGACTTTATCACTGTTCCCTGTAATTTTACTCTATTTTCCACCAAAATACAATCATCGCTTACAAAAAGAATTTCGCGGAGCGAAATTCTCCGCCTGCGGCGGGTCTGCGGAGCAGACTCTTTCCTCTCCGCCGCAGTGCGATCCCGCGAAGCGTTTTTTGTGTAACAAAGAATTTCGCGGAGCGAAATTCTTCGCCTGCGGGGGGTCTGCAACAAAAAAGACAGGCAAAACGCCAATGTCATTTAGTTAGTGTTTTAGAAAAAGAATTCCCGTCCATTCAGAAAAATGGGCGGGGTCTTTTTTACTATTATTCTATTGTGATAACTTGGAATTTGCTTAGCCAAACACTCCACTACTTTTTGATTCTCATCAAGTAATGCGTGTCGTCTTCACCTGCTATATATGCGCCATTTTTGCGAATTGCTTTAAAAGACGGGATATTGCTTTTCAGCACACGCAAATATATTTCTTCCTCTGGAACAATATTTCTTGCTAATTCTAAAGTTAAAGCCAATCCCTTTGTTCCGTAGCCCTTACCTCTAAAATCCTTTTTAATGCTATATCCAATATGACCTGCACCTGTTTTCAGTGCATCCGTCAAACAGTGTCTGATTCTATATTCTCCAATGAGTGTATCATCATCCCATAGGTAGTAAAAGGTTTCTGGCACAAACCAATCGGGCATATTGATTGGATTTTCGTACATCATCAATTCCGGTAATGCCTTGTCTCGATATTCATCAAAGGATATTCCCTCGTATTGATTCGTTAACCCATTTTCGTCTTTCGGCAATGAAGTAACATATTTCCATTGTTCCACTATATCTTCATAGTTCATTTTTTTTAGTTTCAACATAGCTTTAGTTCTCCCTAATGCATCAAAGCTCGAACTACATTTTCATTTCTCTTTTCTGTTTCAATCAGCTTTTTCAACAACTATATAAACTGCTCCTTC
>JAZRCR010000007.1:0-1997 GCA_045659805.1 Acetatifactor sp. | reverse complement strand
AAGCATGCGGAGAAACTATTGCACTACGGCGTGGATAAGGTGTTTGTATATGACGATCCGGCCTTCGCGGATTTCAGGATAGAGCCTTATACAGCAGCCTTCTGTGATTTTATTGAAAAGGAAAAACCTTCCTCCATCCTGGTGGGAGCGACCAATCTGGGACGTCAGCTGGCACCGAGAGTGGCAGCACGCTGCCGTTCGGGTCTTACGGCAGACTGTACTGTTCTTGAGATGAAGGAGAATACCGATCTTGTGCAGATCCGTCCCGCCTTTGGCGGCAATATCATGGCACAGATCATTTCCCCCAACACGAGACCACAGTTTTGCACAGCCCGCTATAAAGTATTTACGGAGCCAAAGCCTACCAAGGAAGCAACCGGTGAGGTGGTTTCCATGAAAGTGTCTCCCGAAATGCTTGTTTCTGCCATCGACGTGATTTCATCCACGGACAAGCCCAAGGATATTGATATCGCAGAGGCAGACGTGATCGTAGCTGTGGGCAGAGGTGCCGGCAGTGAGGCCATGAGAACAGCTGCAGCTGAGCTTGCAGACCTTCTGGGCGGTGTTGTGGCTTGTACACGTCCGCTGGTTGAGGCCAATATCTTCGATGCAAAACGTCAGATCGGTCTTTCCGGAAGAACCGTAAAGCCCAAGCTGATCATCTGTCTGGGCATTTCAGGTGCCGTACAGTTTGCGGCAGGCATGAAGTCGGCGGACTGTATCGTGGCAGTCAATACGGACAAGACAGCCCCCATCTTTGATGTGGCACATTACTGTATCGTGGGCGATGTGACAGAGATCATTCCCCGTTTGATCAATAAAGTAAAGGAGTTTCAGGCTGATGTACAATAAAGTGAATCAAGAAGATATTTCTGTATTAAAAGCTATTGTGGGCGATGCCGATGTCCTTTGCGGTGATGAGATCAATCCTGATTACGGACATGACGAGCTGGGCGGCATTGAAAAGATGCCCGAGGTATTGGTGCGTGTACATTCTACTGAGGAAGTGTCAGGCGTGATGAAGCATGCATGGGAGAGAAGCATTCCGGTCACTGTCAGAGGAAGCGGAACAGGGCTTGTAGGTGCAGCAGTTCCCGTAGAAGGCGGTATCCTGTTAGAGACAACCAAGATGAATAAGATTCTGGAGCTGGATCAGAATAACCTGACCGTTACGGTACAGCCCGGCGTTCTTCTCATGGAGCTTTCTGCTTTTGCGGAGGAAAATGACTTTTTATATCCCCCCGATCCCGGTGAGAAATCTGCCACCATCGGCGGTAATATTTCCACCAATGCCGGCGGTATGAGAGCGGTAAAATATGGTGTGACAAGAGATTATGTAAGAGCCCTTACGGTTGTTATGCCAAACGGTGAGATCCAGACTTTTGGCGGCAAGGTGGCAAAGAACAGTTCCGGTTACAGCCTGAAAGATCTTGTGATCGGTTCCGAGGGAACTCTCTGCGTGATCTGTGAGGCGGTTCTGAAGCTGGTTCCCCTGCCCAAGGTATCTGTCAGTCTCTTGGTACCTTTTCAGGATATGAAGAGTGCCATTGAGGCTGTTCCGAAGATCATCTGTTCCAAGGTGACACCCACTGCCATTGAATATATGTCCCGCGATACCATTCTGTTCTCTGAGAACTATCTCGGCAAGAGATTTCCGGACACCAGAAATGATGCTTACATCCTTCTGACCTTTGACGGCAACACCGATGCACAGGTGGAGCAGGATATGAGTACGGTAGCCGAGCTTTGTCTGGAACTGGGTGCAATCGATGCTTACATTGTGGACACTGAGGAGAGAAAGAAATCCGTTTGGTCTGCCCGTGGAGCATTTTTGGAGGCAATCAAGGCTTCCACCACCGAAATGGATGAATGTGACGTGGTAGTTCCCGGCAACAAGGTAGATGAGTTTATCAAGTTCACCCACAGTCTTGCAGAGGAGTTTGAGGTCCGCATCCCCAGTTTCGGTCATGCCGGTGACGGCAACCTTCACGTATACA
>JAZRCR010000006.1:0-33385 GCA_045659805.1 Acetatifactor sp. | reverse complement strand
CCTAAGGGCTTACCTGCACTGTCTTTCTTGACACTTTTACCCACTTTTACAACCTCACCTGTTCCCTCGTGACCGAGTACAACAGGGATAAGGCCGAAGGGGTCTCTCTTGAATTCATGAGCATCTGTTCCGCAGACACCGCAGCCTTCTACTTTAACAAGGATGTCGTCATCGCCAAGCTCGGGGATGGGGAATTCCTTGATCTCATAATGCTCCAAAGCGGTCAGCATAGCTGCTCTGGAAGTCTTGGGGATCTGTCCGCCGGCAGTCTTCTTACCGTGGCATCCGCCGCCGTTCTTGCAGCTTCCGTCACATACATGTTCACCGTTTCCTTTGGATTCCATGTTAAGGATGACCTGCTTCACAATTTCTTCAACATTTAACTTATTCAAATCCATTGTGTTACTTCCTTTCTATATTGTCTTATAATAATCCTTTATCGGATACAGAGGCTGTCTGTCATTACGCAGCGTCTGCTCTTGGTAAAGCTCTTGGTACTGGTCAGTCCTTCACCGGTACGGCTTGCGATGGTAAAGGTGCAGTAACCTTCGCCGCCAAAGCCCAGAGCGGAATAAGAAGGTCCGTTCTTAACCAGGATGGCTGTGTCGATAGCCTTTGCATACTTGGTGATGTTGTCCACGTTCTTACTGTGGATGTGAGCGGAGTGGCGGTTGCCGTGCTCAAGCCATACAGCCTTCTCAACAGCATCATCAAAATCCTTGGCGCGAACGATACCCAGGATAGGCATCATCAGCTCTTCAGCGATCAGGGGATGCTCTTTCTCACCTTCAAAGATGATGCAGCGGATATTATCCGGTACGCTGACACCGATCATGCCAAGCAATGTCTTGGCATCGCGGCCTACGCACTTACGGTTCAGTCCTTTCGGGGTCAGAACGGTGGCTGTCAGCTTATCCTGCTCCTCTTTGGAAGCCAGGTAACAACCCTGCTCGGTTATCATGTAATGCATCAGTTCGTCGATGACGGTCTCTACTGCAACAACTTCTTTCTCAGCGATACAGGGAAGGTTATTGTCGAAAGTACATCCGTTTACGATGTCACCTGCCGCCTTGCGGACATCTGCAGTCTCATCTACCAGTGCGGGAGGATTTCCTGCGCCTGCGCCCATTCCTCTCTTACCGGAGGAAAGAACTGCGGTAACAACACCGGGGCCGCCGGTAGCTACCAGGAGGGGAATATCCTTATGCTTCATCATGATAGCGCTGGAGTCCAGAGTGGGCTTTTCAACAGTACATGCCACATTGTCCGGACCGCCTGCTTCCAGGGAAGCCTCGTTGATCAGATTCACTGCATAGATGGAAGTCTTGATCGCCTGAGGATGAGGGTTAAATACAACGGTATTGCCCGCTGCGATCATACCCATTGAGTTACACAAAACGGTCTCACTGGGGTTGGTGCAGGGGGTGATAGCTCCGATGACACCGAAAGGTCCCATCTCGATCAGGGTGAGTCCTCTGTCACCGGACCATGCGGTCGTTTTAATATCCTCAGTACCGGGAGTCTTCTCAGCTACCAGAATGTGTTTTAAGATCTTGTGACCTACATTACCCATTCCGGTCTCCTGTACGCCCATGCGTGCAAAAGTCTCAGCCTGTTCCTTGGTCTTTCTGCGGATATTGGAAATGATCTTCTCGCGCTGGTCCATAGACATGTTCCTGATCACTGCCTGAGCTTCCTTGGCAGCTGCGATCGCATCGTTCATATCTGCGAAAACACCGTGCTTTCCGGCGGGGTTCTCATTGATCTGAAGCTTGGCAATCACTTCCTGTACAATATCATTTACCATTTGCTCGTTCATGTTATCAGCTCCTTTATATTATTGGCCTGTCATTGTGCGGAATGTGTCCGCAGCAAAGTTGGCCAGATGGATATCCTGTTCGGCACTTCCGCCGCTGACGCCGAAACCGCCTATGATGTTCTCTCCGATCTTCAGGGGAACTCCTCCGCCGAAATTCACGATGCGTCCCTGATTGGTAAACTGGATACCATACAGGGGACCGTTAGGCTGGCTGTACTGGCCAAGCACTTCTGTGGTCATCTTGAATGCCACGGAAGTATAAGCCTTGTTCACCGCCACATCATAGCTTCCTATGTACGCGTCATCCATACAGCGGACCGCCACGGGATTGCCGTGTGCATTTGCCACTGCGGTCACCACCTTAAGTCCCATCCTGCCTGCCTCTTCCTCCACCTTCTTCATAAGGGCTTCGGCACAGTCAAGAGTGATATTGGCGGTTGTACGGGATATCTGCGACTGCGCAGACACACCGCTGTTATAATTCTGTCCCAGAATTGAGCGGATGGTCTGTGCAATAATCTGCTCGTTTATTTCCATATTTATTTCATTCCCAGCTGAGACAGAACCTGCTTGGTGATCTCTGCAACCACTTCGGGGTTCACAGCCTTGGGAGCTGCGCTTACGGAACCGGAGCAACCGCCGCCGCAGTTATGGCAGTTGATGCCGTCCTTATTCTGGCACAGGTTAGCGGGATGCTTGCCGGGAAGACCGAACTGACGTCTGATCTCGTACAGCTTCTCAACGGTAGCTTTATCAAACTCCTTAGGTCCGCCGAGTACTTTGGACTTGTACAGAAGCTCTGCATAGAACTCAACGGATTCCATCTTATGATAAGCAGCCAGCAGGTCGGTAGACCAGGTCAGAGCGCCGTGGCTCTCAAGCAGAACTGCATCATAGTAAGGAAGGTATTTCTCTACATTGTCGGGAATCTCCATGGTGGAAGGAGTACCGTACTCAGCGATGGGCACGCAGCCGAGAGCGATAACTGCTTCGGGCATGATAGGCTGGGTAAGAGGGATTCCTGCGATAGCAAAAGAGGTTGCAAAGGTAGGATGTGCATGTACAACTGCTCCTACGTCAGGTCTCTTCTGATATACTCTCATGTGCATCTTGATCTCGGAAGAAGGCTTGAAGCCCTTGTTGGCCTGGATCACATTACCCTGAGCATCTACTTTACAGATGTACTCGGGAGTCATGAAGCCCTTTGACACGCCGGTAGGTGTGCACAGAAATTCGTTGTCATTCAGCTTAACGGAGATGTTACCGTCATTGGCTGCAACCATGTTTCTGTTGTAGATTCTTCTACCGATCTCACAGATTTGTTGTTTCAATTCGTACTCATTCTTCATTTTGAGTTCCTCCTTAAAAAATACTGGATCTATTTTGATTTTGTTGCTTTTAACAACATTATAACCTTAAATCCCACAAGAGTCAACATATTGCAATGATATATTTGCGGGTTTTTGATAAAATATGTGTCATTCCGAGGCTTTTTCCCACGGCATCACATCGCCCGGTTCCCTCAGATACTCCAAAATCTCGGGAATTCCTTCTCCTGCCTTGGAGTCCACAAAGAAAATGGTCTTGCAGCCCGCCAGTCTCAACCACCCGGCACTTCTCTCCGGATTCGCTTTGGGATGGTCTATCTTGGTGACGATCCCCACCACATCCCGGTTGCACATGCAAGTGATACAGGGCGGATACAGGGAGTATGGTTCTGTGGCCGACAGGAGCAGTCCTACCACCTGCGCTTCGTAAGTGTACAGTGCCAGGGCATGCCCCAACGTATGAGTCTGCAGGTATTCTCCCGGCGTATCGATGATCACATCGAAATTGTTGATATACTGAGTCTTGTGATATGTAATTTCCTTGCCCTTGAGGGCCTGCGTCAGGGTGGTCTTGCCGCATTCGCTGCGGCCCATAAAGATAATCTTCTTCATAAGTTACACCGATCAGGTCTTGGTGATCTCGCAGACGGTATATCCCAAAGTACTGCGGGTATAATCCAGGATTGACCTTGTGGCGGACTCCACCTCGGACACACTTCCAGTGATGATCAGGGATCCGCTGAACCTGTCCACAAAACCAAGCTCCGCTCCCGAGGACTTCACTGCGATATCCGCAATAATAATGGCGGTCTCCGCGGGAGAGATGGTCATAACACCGATAGCTGACTTGGAATATTCCACTCTGGGATCCAGTCCCAATTTTTCATATAAAACCGGATCAGGATTGGCAATGATATGCGCCAGCGTGATCTGACGGCCGGGAACCAATTCCTGTACGATCCTCTGCTTCCCTTCAAAACTGCTCAAGTCGAAATTCATTTCTTACCTCCGATTTGCAGAAAGATATCAGAACATCTTGTCTCACTATCATTATAGTAGTAATACCTTGTAAAGTCAATACTTTGCGCAGTGTTTTTGTTTGTTTTCTTGTGGTTTTCGTTTGGTTTTTTGCGGTTTTGTGTGGTTTTTGCATTATTTGCCCTGAAAATCCGGAGATATTAACGCACATTCTCCCACACATCATTGACAGAATCAGCTTCTCTATGTAAAATAGTTTTAGGCTGTGCAAAGTGCCGGCCGCTTATTACACATGCTGAGGTTAAGACAGATGCTGCCAATCGATATCCACACCCACACGGTAGCCGGCGGCCACGGTACCACAGATACCATTGCCGATCTGGCAAAAGCTGCATATGCGAAAGGTATGACCCTGCTCGGTATTTCCGACCACGGTCCTGCCACACCCGGTTCCTGCAAGGAGTCTTATTTCCGCAGCCTCACATCAGCTCCCGGGAAGAGAGCCGGTGTTTCTGTTCTGTACGGAGCCGAAGCCAACATCCTGAACGAGCAGGGACAGTTGGATCTTTCTGACGAGGTGCTGTCCGGTCTGGATTTCTGCATTGCCAGCATACATCCCCAGAGTTTCCGAAGTCCGGCTTATCATCGGAGTTCTTTCTGGGACAGACGCCAGACAGCCGAAGATCTTGAGAGAGCGATTTATTACAACACACAGGCTTACATCCGGGCCATGGAGAATTCTCATGTGACTGTTATCGGCCACCCGGACGATCAGCATTATCCTATAGACTGCGAACAGCTGGCGAATGCCGCAGCAAAATGCCGGGTGATCATCGAGGTAAACGAAGCATCCCTCATTCCCGGCGGTTACCGGGGCGCGACCAGAAGCACCATGACCTCCATCCTGCAGTTCTGCCAAAAACACGAACTCCCCATTCTGCTCTCCAGCGACAGCCACGGCGCGGCAGGTGTTGGAGAAGCACCTCTCTGCGAAGCACTGATCTCAGAGATCCGCTATCCCAAAGAACTCATCCTGAATTACATGGAAGCCGACGCAGTACGCAGTATTTTGCACCGCCGCAGATAATCCCTTTACAACGCTGTTTGTCGAAAGAGACTATACTATATGAAAATCATTTTACTTCGCCACGGCGAAACTATTTGGAATAAAGAAACCCGCCTGCAGGGTTGCAGGGATATCCCCCTTTCGCCCGCAGGCGCAGAGCAGATCAGCCGGACCGGAAAACATCTGGCTGATTTTAATATTATACCGGATACCGTATTGTCAAGCCCCCTCTCAAGAGCTCTGGAGAGCGCCCGGATCGCTGCGGAAGAACTCAGGTTCCCCGCCGCCGGCATCGTCACGGAACCCCTTTTCCTGGAGAGACACTTCGGAGAAGGCGAAGGGCTGACCTACAGAGAAGCCCTGTCCCGTTATCCCGACAGCAACTATCCCGGCATGGAGACACTCCCCCATCTGATAAAGCGTGCAGAGCAGGCTATTGCCCACAGCGTCAGCCAATATCCCGATCAAACCGTTCTGGTTGTCGCCCACGGCGCGATCATCAAGGCAATTCTGGTTGCTTTGACCTTGGGAAAAATCGGCTATTTCGACGATAACGTCTGGATCGAAAACGGAAGCTTCTGTATTCTGGAAGGAGAGCCCGGCCACTGGCAGATCACCTTTCACAATGCCTCCGATGGATATCAACCATTGATTTTACCGGTTTGATGACACTTTTGCAGCCTGCTGTTGCGGGATTGTTAAATACCGTTGCTTGTTCCCCCTACGGGCAGCTGATATCATAATCTTAATCACGATCGACACAGGAGGACCGGATATGTTAAACGAAAATATAAAATTTCACAGGAAAGCAAAGGGGATATCTCAGGAAGAGCTCGCAGCCGGGTTACACATTACGCGTCAAACCTTATCAAAATGGGAAAATGGCCTGTCTGTTCCGGATGCCGAAATGCTGATACGGCTTTCATATGCATTAGACACTACCGTGAGCGAGCTTTTAGGCGATCCTTCTCCTGCAGGAAACGACACCGACTCCGCAGATACACTCGCCGCAAAGCTTGAAATCCTGAACAGGCAATACTCAAAATCTCTGGAACAAAAACGTAAAACATGGCGAATTGTTTTCATTGTTATGGCAGTTTTGGGTGGGATATATCTCATGAATTGCCTGTGGACTGCCGGGATACTGCTGCATGCGGTGGCCACGCCTCCCTCAGCTGCCGGTGCCGGCACACACACCGTAGTTTCGGGTGCGGCCAGTGCCGCATATAAAATGATGCTCCCTGCACTGATACGCATTCTTTTGCCCCCCATCGCCATTTGTATCATCGCAGTGATCGGAATCCGCAAAACCGCCCGGGATATATAGCACGCAAAGAGGCTGGCGTGCCGCAGACCGTCCCTCCGCGGCACGGCAGCCTCTTACAATATCACTTTGTCTATTATACTCTCTTGCTCAGAACTTCTTCCTCGTACTTCAGGACATCCTGATACCAGCTTGCATCGCCTGCCACGCCGCAAACCTTGCAGTACTCGTTCCATACGTCACTGTAGGGAAGATCCTTTGCGTTCTCCTGCATTACCATCAGCTCGGTGAGCTTGCTCTCATCCTGCAGTTTCTTCAGAGCTGCACTGGGCGTACACATAGCCATCAGCAGAGCCTTCTGCCAGCTTCTGATACCTACTACCCATGCAGAGATACGGTTGATGCTTGCATCGAAGTAATCCAGCGCCATATATACTCTGTCAAGAGCATCGTTGCGAACGATCTCCTTAGCCATTTCCTTGGTCTCGTCATCCAGAAGAACTACATGGTCAGAGTCCCAACGGATAGGTCTGGTAATGTGCAGAGCGATCTCAGGGAAGAAGCACAGCAGAGCGGGGATCTTGTCGGATACTACCTCTGTGGGATGGTAGTGACCGTTGTCCATCAGAGGCAGGCAGCCGTCGTGGGTTGCAGCAAAACTCAGAGTAAACTCAGCGCTGCCTACGGTATATGACTCAACGCCGATACCAAACACCTTGGATTCCACGCAGGGCTTAACCAGATTCTTATCAAAAGGCTCAGCAAGGATTGCTTCGATGGACTCTTTGTAACGCATTCTGGGACCCATTCTGTCAGCGGGAACATCCTTGTATCCGTCGCCGGTCCAGATATTCATTACACAGGGAACACCGGTCTCCTCAGCAAAATACTGGGAAATGCGGATGCAGGCTTTACCATGCTCGATCCAGAACTTTCTGGTCTCTTCATCAGGGCTTGACAGGGTCAGGCCATCTTTAACCTTTGCATGAGAGAAGAATGTGGGGTTAAAGTCGATACCCATGTTTCTCTCCTTTGCAAACTCAACCCATTTTGCAAAATGCTTAGGCTCAAGTTTGTCTCTGTCCACATACTCGCCGGGCTCAAAAATAGCATAGCAAGCGTGAACATTCAATTTCTTCTTACCGGGGGTCAGGCTCAGAACCTTATCCATGTCAGCAAGCAGCTCTTCGGGAGTTCTTGCTTTACCGGGATAGTTACCGGTAGTCTGGATTCCGCCGGTCAGAGGACCGTCCTGGTCAAATCCCTTAACATCATCACCCTGCCAGCAATGTACTGCCACGGGAAGGGTCTGTAACTTGGCAATGACAGCATCTGTGTCAACGCCGTATGCTGCAAAGATCTCTTTTGCAGATTCATATCTTGTGCTCATATTTATGTACTCCTTTCAATTGATTACGCATTATAAGTCTTTACTGCAAAGGACTCAAAGACGCAGTCTCTTGCACTTGCCAAATCGGTCAGTTCTCCGTCTGCCATCATCTGCACCATCAGGTTACCGATAGCAGTTGCCTCTGTAGGTCCTGCATATACAGTCCTGCCTGTATACTTGGCAGTGAGAATGTTCAGGTATTCCGCATTGGCGCCGCCGCCCACTACATTGATACTGGTATAATGCTTGCCGGTGATCTCCTGGATCTCCTCGATGGTATCAGCATAACATTTTGCCAGGCTGTTGTAGATAACGGATGCGATCTCGCCGTAGGTCTCAGGAACGGGCTGTCCGCTCTCTGCACAGGCTGCCTGCACTTCTTTGATCATGTTCTTGGGAGCCAGGAAACGGTCGTCATTACAGTCTACCAGAGAAGGAATAGTCTGTCTGGATGCCTCATCACAGATTTCACCAAAGGACAGGTCAAGACCTCTCTCTTCCTTCAGTTCTTTCTTCACAGACTGGATCATCCAGAGGCCCATGATGTTCTTCAGATAACGGAAACGGTACTGATACCCCCCCTCATTGGTGAAGTTGTGCGCCTTACTTGCAGGGCTGCAGTCTGCCTCCATACGTTCAACACCCATGAGAGACCAGGTACCGGAGCTGATATAAACGGTATCCGGATTGTTGCTGGGTACTGCCAATACTGCAGAACCGGTATCGTGAGTTGCAGGAAGAACAACTTTACAGTTAAAGCCAACCTCCGCCTGAACCTCAGGGGCCAGATTACCGAGAACCGTACCGGGTGTCTTGATCTCCTGAAACATCTCAGCAGGATATCCCAAAGTTTTGATCAAATCCAGATCCCAATCCTTGGTATAAGGATTCACCAGCTGTCCTGTAGTCGCCTCTGTATATTCATTGGACTTCACTCCACTCAAAAGATAGTGGAAATAATCAGGAACCATCAGGAAAGTCTTAGCCTTCTCAAGGTGCTCAGGATGCCTGGTCTTCACTGCCATAAGCTGATAGATGGTATTAAATATAGCCTTCTGGATACCTGTTCTTGCATACAGATCATCCTCCGGAATAATCTTGTATACTTCTTCATCCATACCGATGTTACGGCCGTCACGGTATCCCACAGTGTTACCCAGAACCTTGTCATTCTCGTCCAAAAGCACGAAATCCACACCCCAGGTGTCCACGCCCACACTTACGGGAATCTTGCCGATTTCCTTACACTTCTTCAGTCCGGCTTTGATCTCGGAAAACAGCTGCACAAAATCCCAGCACAGCTCTCCACCTTTCTCGCTCATTCCGTTGTAGAAGCGGTGTACTTCCTCCAGAATCAGCTTTCCGTCTGCAAGATGGCAAAGAATGTGCCTTCCGCTGCTCGCTCCGATGTCAATAGCCAAATAATATTTAGTCATTATGTACTCCTTTCTCGACGTTTTACCTGACCTCCTCAATCATCCGATTTCCTGTTTCACCAGTCTAAAACGCCACTTTAGATTCATCATACCACAAAAAATGCAAAATGAAAAGGACACTTCTTGAGAAAAAAAGTGTCCTTATTTGCAAATCGCAATATGTATTACTGTTTGTGCTTATTTCTGCAGATATTTGGCAACTTCTGCTGCAACCAGTTTGGTCAGCTTCTCAAGATCCTGAGAGGACATCTGACCGCCAAATCCAAGACGGTTGTCAGCCTTTCCGTCGGAGCTGAACAGTTTCATCTTCTTCATGGTTGCCAGCTTAACAGCTTCCACTGCTGCAGGGATCAGGTCGATCACGCCCTTGTCCATGCTGGAGAACTTCTTAAACTCAGCCTCAACAGCTGCCACGTTGATATCGGTAAAGATATTAACCTTGCTGATACCTTCCTTGATCGCCTGTCTGAAGTCGTTATCGGTCAGACCGGAACCGCCATGGAGCACCAGGGGAACGTCAACAGTATTGGCAATGGTGCGAATTCTCTCAAAATCAAGCTTAGGAGGCAGTTTGTAAGCGCCATGCGCGTTACCTACTGCGATAGCCAGAGCATCAACACCTGTCCTGTCTACAAAATCCTTTGCCTGTCTGGGGTCGGTGAAATACTGGGAAGGATCTGCCAGATGGGAACTTCCCTCTGCGGAACCTTCGTTGTCACCTACATGACCAAGCTCACCTTCGATGGTTGCGCCGTAAGAGTGTGCAATGTCTGCCATCTCTTTCACCTTGCGGATATTCTCCTCGTAGGAGTCAGTGGAGCAGTCATACATAACGGAACTGAAACCAAGCTTCAGCGCCTCAACGCAGGTATCATAAGTAAGACCGTGATCCAGATGGATAACAACCGGAACGGATGCCTTCTTAGCCATGGGGATCAGATAGTAAGAAATCTCCTCCAGGGGGCCGTAAGGCAACAGAATCTCAGCACTACCCATGATAACGGGGGATCTGGTAGCCTCTGCTGCAGCAATGATACCGCGTGCAAGCTCCAGATTAACTGCATTGAACAGACCAACTGCATAACGGTTCTTCTTCGCAGGGATCAGAACCTCATTCATATTAACTAACATCTGTCATTACCTCCTTAGTCGATAACCTCAACCGTCTTGTTGTAATGAGACTTCAGCGCTGCAGTCGCGAGGGTGTGAGACATCTCAGTCTCCTCGGGAGTAAAGAGTCCGAAAGGAACCTCCACACCGGAGTACTCCAGCATGAATGCTGCAATCTGCTGCTGAATGGCATCAGTAAAGCCAAACTCGAAAATAGGGCCGGTAATGGTAGGAAGCATAGGCTTGTAACCGATGATAATACGGTTCCAGGACTGCTCCTTACCCCAGGAAGAGGTATAGTAGAACGCATTGGCATCGTCACTGGAGAAGCGTGCGCTGCAGTCCATACCGTAAATCTCAAAGAACCAACGGTTGGTGGAACCGGGACACATACGCTTTGTCTCAAGAGTCATAGGGATCTCGTCGCCATCAGCATTCAGAGTGGTACAAAAAATGGTACAGTTGTCAAAAGTATCGCAAACTGCCATACCACCCTTACCATCGGGACGCTCCTTAACGATATTGCTGAAGTGTGCTCTCACGGTCTTGGGCTTAAAGCCAAGGCGGAAAGGAACGTGCTGGGTATGGATACCCAGATCGCCCAGACAGCCGTACTCACCGTTGAACTTCACCATGCGCTTCCAGTTGATAGGCTTATTGACATCCATATCACTGCAATGATTGAAACCGCAGTGGATCTCAAGGACCTTACCGAACTTTCCTTCCTTATACCAGTTTACCATAGTCTGCATAGCAGGATAATAAGGGAACTCACTGCAGCAGCGAACAAAGGTACCGGGATTCTCGCGGATCGCTTTCATAATATTCTCATTAGCCTTCTTATCGATACCGAAGGGTTTCTCACCCAGAAGAGCCTTACCGCTCTTGATAATATCGATATAGAACTGCTCATGAAGGTTGTGCGGTACAGCACAGTATATCGCATCAATATCCTCTTTGTCAAGAAGTTCCTTGTAATCGGCAACAGAATACTTGATCTCAGGAAAATTCTTCTGGAACCACTCCATCTCCTTGGGGACAACAGAGCAGATACCAACTATTTCAGGTCTCGGGATATCGTCAGTCAGGTGACACCAGCGGGCAGCGGCTGAAGCAAACTCTCTTGCCATAAGTCCGCAGCCGATCAGACCAAATTTAACAGTTTTCATGATCATTTATCCTTTCATGCCTCTGCCTCGGGACAGAGGTCCTCTATTTATTACACCCAAACAGATGAGTGTTTGGGTGTAATGAGCACATTAATTAATAGCCAAAATGTTTCTCGGTCTCAGCAACTGCCTCTTCAATGATATCCAGACCCTTGAGAGCAGCAGCATCGTCCAGGATCATCGGAGGAGACATACGCAGGATGTGACCTGAAGGTACCCATGCAAGACCCTTCGCAAATGCCTTCTGGTAAATCATCTGACCAGCCTCAGCGAAAGGCTCCTTAGTGGTGCGGTCCTTAACGACCTCAATAGCCTGCAGACATCCGATGGCACGAACATCACCGATGATAGGATGTTTCTCCATCATCTCTTTCATTCTCTTCAGCATAATCTCACCAAGGTGAGCGGAACGCTCATTCAAGCCTTCCTCTTCGATAACCTTGATGGACTCAAGAGCTGCGATACAAGCCATAGGGTTGCCGCCGTAGCTGGAGGAAGCAGAGATCTTCTCGATTGCGGGAGCAAGCTCCTTGGAAACTGCAAGAGCAGTTACAGGGAATCCGTTACCGAAGCCCTTACCGAGAGTGGTAATATCAGCGGTAACATTCCAGTGATCCATAGCCAGATACTTACCGGTTCTTGCCATACAGTTCAGAACTTCGTCTGCGAAGAGCAGGATGCCTCTCTTATCGCAGAGTGCACGCAGTGCAGGAATGAAATCATCGGGAGGAATGATGGAACCGCCCCATCCCTGGATAGGCTCAAGTACGATTGCAGCCACATTCTTGCCGCCGTTAGCGCATGCATTGTCAAGCATACCTTCGATCATATGTATGTAAGGTGTGGAATCCTTCCAAGCCTCCTCGGGAGTTCTTCCAAAGAAGTCGCGGTAGGGGTTGGGTCTGGGAACCAGCATGAAGCCGGGTGCTCTCATGTGGGTGTCAGGACCTACAACTGCAAGGGAGTTGGCACCGTAAGTCTTGCCGTGGAAATCTCTGAAGAAAGAGATGAACTCCTGCTTGCCGGTAGCCGCACGTGCACAGCGGAGACCTGCTTCAACAGCAGTGGTACCGGAATCATAGAACTGGAAGCCGCCGAAACGACCGCCGGTGATCTCATGCATCTTCTCTACCAGCTCCATCTTAACCTTGGTGGTGAAGTCGTGGCAGTTCATCAGCTTCTTTGCCTGCTCGGCAACACCTTCGCTGATTCTGGGATGGCAATGTCCAAGTCCGGTTACATAGATACCGGAGGAGAAATCGAGGTAGGTATTACCATCAACGTCAGTAAGAGTATATCCATAACCGGATTCAAAAGCCACAGGGAACAGCTGAACCTGGCTGGAATAACCCTTCATGTGCTTAGCGCATCTCTCGTGATACTCGATAGATTTGGGGCCTGGTACAGTGGCAGACACCATGTTGGGAACAGTTGTAAGATCAACACTTGCCCAATTCTTGCTCATAGTCTTTTCCTCTTTTCGTTTTATTTCATATCGCGGCTTTAAAAACTTTCGCCTTATTATGATTCACTTTAATTATATAAACAAACACAAAATAAGTCAACTATTATTTTGCTTCACAATCATTTTTCCTTATAATAAAGACAGAAATACCAAACCTGTCCTTCTCAACAATTCACAAATTTCACTAACTTTGCCACCGGCACTTCCCTGATCAGGATATCCCTGCCCTCACCGCACACGGAAAGCCAGGCATCCGCCAACCGGAAACTGCTCATATAGATCCCGCTGATCTCCCTGTCGGATGCATCCCTAACACATCCGGCACTTGCATCCACCGAGAAAGTATCCAGCCCCATTGACAACCCTTTGCCCAGATACTTTACGTAGCTTTCCTTTAAGGTCCATATCATGGTAAAGGCCGCTGCGTTTTCCTCTTCATCGGTGGAAGCAAAAACTGTGTTCCGCTCTGCATCGCTCAAAAAACGGTGAGCGGTCTTCTTCCAGCCATCTCCTTTTTGCATCATTTCCACATCCACTCCCAATTCATCGCTGGATCCGTCGCAACAGTACGCTGCCGCCACCCATCTGCCGGAGTGAGAAAGATTAAACACAAAACCATCCAAGCCGTTCACAAAGGGCTTTCCCTTTTGCTCATAACCGATCACCGGTTCCCTCTGGAATCCGCACACCTCAGATATACAGCACCGGAGCAAAATCTCTGCCGCAATACACCTTACCGCATCTTCCCGGTGACGGTATCTGTCAGCTCTCTGCCGTCTCTCCGCAGAGGCTGCACGGTACAGGGCACCGTATCCCTCACTATTCAATTGACTTACATCCACATAGTCAACGCAAATCATTTACGATCCGCCCTCCCGTCAAGGTTGCTCACTCGAAATTCCTTCTGAGTTCTGAGAGTTCCTTTCGCAGACGCGCAATCTCTTCATCTTTGTCAGCGCCACTCTTCATATGCTCCTGCTTCTCTCGCTCCAGTTGCCTCATCTTATTCTCGATGTAACGCCGTTCATTGTAATAATCCTCCCTCGCTTCGCACTGCATGCGGATGGTCTCCTCTGTACTCAGCTGATATACAGCCTCTGCCGCTTCTGTAAGAAAGCCGTCCTTTGATGAAATCATTCTGATCTCCTCCCGAGTAGTTGCCTTAAAGAGTCTCGCCCAGTGATCAATGCCACGCAGCTTATCTTCCTGTGTTGCCATTTCTATCTGAGTTAAGTTTACCACATGAAGCTTTAATTTGTCACTATAAATCATATAATTATTGACATTTAACAACATATAAGTTGCAAAAAACTCCGGTGCTCCTCCGCAAAGTAGCCCGGAACAGATAATCATTGGTAAGTGGGTAAGGCATCCTGCCTGTTTCCTCCTGAAAAGATATGGCAGGTGAGGGGTCTGAGGAAAACTTTGTCAGATCTGACATAGATATCTCCTTTATGTAGGTTTCAGATGTGTACCTGTAAAACTGATAACGCTGTTATATCACACAAAGGAGTCATTTATCAAGTTATTTTTGTTTGTAATTATGTAGAAGAATATTATTAAAAAAAGTGCGCAAAGCGAATATAACAGTCTTTCCACGTTAACAAATCCTCAGTTGTAAAGCTTTTCACTGTGGAAAGGAGGATTGTGCAGGTTGCACAATCCTCCGCCAATTCGGCATCAAACGCCACTCTCATTTGTTAAAATCTCACAAAAGACTTTTACCTGGCCGTTGTATTCACAAAATGTGTCTCCGTCTTGGAATACATGATCTTCTGGGAACGATACAGCCCATAATATCCCGAAAGCATATAACTCACAGCAACAGTGATCAGATAGTAAGGCATTCCCTCCGGTCCGAACAGCTCCAGCGCGATGAACAGAGATGTTATGGGGCAATTGGTAACACCACAGAACAGACCTGCCATTCCGCAGGCTGCAACCAGTGAAGCAGGTAATCCGAAGACAGCTGCCACAGCACATCCAAAGGCCGCACCGATACAGAAGGAAGGAACGATCTCTCCTCCCTTAAAACCGGCGCCCAGCGTCAGTGCTGTAAAGAGAATCTTCACCAAAAAGGTATATAACGGCACATGTCCGCCATGAAAGACCTGTTCGATGATCTGTATACCGGAACCCAGATAAAAATCCGTCCTCAAGATTGCAGACAGAAGAAGAATCAGAATACCTGCCGTCATGATACGAAGATAAGAATTCTTCAAATATTTTTTACAAAGGCGCTCAGTTCCGTGGAGCATCACACAGAAAAGGATGCTGATGCCGCCGACCAGAGCCGCAAATAATATCACTTTCAGAAATATCACCACTGTCATAGCGGGAACTGCGGGCACCGCAAATCTTTCCGGAGGCAACCGGAAGAAATCCGCCACGAAACGGGCGACCATGGCTGCCGTCACACAGGGCACCAGCGCTGAATAATGCATGATACCGATACTGATCACTTCCAGGGCAAACACTGCTGCCGCTATGGGTGTGCCGAACAGCGCAGAGAAACCGGCGCTCATACCGCACATGATAATGATACGTCGGTCATTTTCGTTCAGTCGGATCACTTTTCCCATCCGGTTGGCGATCCCTCCGCCCAGCTGTATTGCTGCACCTTCACGCCCTACCGAACCACCGCAGAGATGCGTCAGAACCGTGGACACAAAGATCAGCGGAACCGCTCTGAAGGGAATATCGGAAGAAGAATGAATCGATGCGATCACCGCATTGGTCCCCTTATCATTCTCATCCTTAAAGAACCGGTACAAAAAGACAATGAGCATGCCTGCCAAGGGCAGTGCCGGAACAACCCACGGTTCCCCTTCACGGTAATCATTTGCCAGAATCAAAATATGGCCGAACAGGGAACCAACCGCTCCCACAATGAGACCTGTGATACTGCTGAGCACAAGCCACTTCAACAGTGTTTTCACCGGAAACATACCTTTAACAAGATAATCCTTAAGCATGAAATAATCCTCTGTAATCTCTCAATGACGACTTCAGGGCACTTGTTAAGTGCCCTGAACTATGTAACAGTATGATTATTATAACTTTACGGCATTTTCCTGTCAACTGCCAAAGGAGTCCATATAATCCGCAATGATTTTGGGATCCTCAAGTCCGTGAGGATGGTGGTCACAGTCTTCCTTCACATATACCGCAATGGTTCCGCCATGCGCATGGTAGTAGTCCGCCAGGATCTGTCCGTTCTCGCAGAAAGGAACGGTCCTGTCGCTGTCACCGCCCACCAGAATCACGGGAATATTGTTCTCGATCAGGATATCCATTTTGTCAATGGGATGATCGCGGTAACTTAACAACTCGGAAACAGTTCTGCCGGTACACCCTACATACTCTTTTGTGAGAAGTTCCATCTCTCCTGTAGCCACGCCCATTCCTGCAGGACAGCTCAAGAGATTCAGCACGGGAGCATCCAGATACAGTCCGCTGATCCGCTCGGGATAAAGAGCCGCCAGCTTTACACCGAATAAACCGCCGCAGCTTAAGCCTACCACTGCACAATTTTCATCCAACCCGTATCTGGCAGCGACATAGAGGATAAATTCTCCCTTTCTCTTAAGATCCTCGGGCTCTGCCCAACGGTTATAGTTTGCATTGTAAGCAATATGCCATCCACGGTTCAAAAGTTCTATCTCAAGTGCCGGGAAAGATCCGAAGTACTCTGTCTTCAGGGCCCATTTTCCGTTAGGCGCCACATTGGGCTTAACCACTTTTGCCGTCAATCCCATAAACTCAAACTCATCGCAGACAAAACCTTCAAACTGCGACCATTCCACTGCAACAAAACTCATCTTAATCCTCCTCCATTTCACGCAGCGACACAATCAGCTCTTTTATGTGCTCATCGCTCTTATAAAACTCATGATCCCCGTCATACACCGTCAATTTCACCCAGTCAGAGCCTTCTGTGCCACAGATGTCCACAATTCGCTGATATTCCGCCTGACTTTGACGCCAGTCAAAAATAGGGTCTTTGTCACCCATCTCCAGGAACAACTTCCGGGGATGTACCAGACATGCAAGCTCTGCTTCTCCGAAATGGCCTGCGATATTTCTGAACCCCCACTCCATCCGGAAGTGACAGGTATCCTTACAGAAGAAAGAACAGGAAATCGCCGCCTTGATCCTGGTATCAAGTGCGGTGGTATACTGTGTGAAAAAACCGCCGTATGACATACCTATCATACCGATGTTCCCCACCCACTGCTGACCTTCAAAATGATCTATGATACGCATAATAGCAAAGATTTCTACCGCTGTGACGGAGCTTCCCACACGCCTCAGCTTTGCATCGATCATCTCTCTGTTGTAATCAGGGATATAATTTTCCTTTGACCACAGTAACAGCTGGGGAGCAAATACGTTTGCACCGTTTTTCAGGATACGCTCAACCATGCCATTATAATTGTATGTACTACCGTACAGACCGCTGATCAGTTCCGGTGTTCCCAGATCCCCGTGCTGTGCGATCACGAACGGTCGTACCGACTCGTCATGATACTTAAATAACAAGCCGGTAACAACCAGGCCGGGGAGAACCTCAAGCTGCATCCGATAAACCGAATACTCCCCCTCGTCAGAGAGCATCACAGAAGCAGCATTCACCTCATCCCGCGGTTTTTTATCCGTCAGCGGCCACCCAAGGATTCCTGCAAGATCCCGGCGATATTTCTCTTTATCTTCCATTACAGACCTGATATAGGCATTTTTGCGGTCTTCGGAACTTTTTTCAAGCTGTTCCACCAACTGCTCAATCCCGTCCAGATACTGTTTTTTATATTGTTCTGCCCTGCCGGGCTCTTCCCTGTATTTCAAGCCTCCTTACCTCCGTGACTTATTCGGGCTTCTTCTCCAGCTTCAGAGGGAAGTCACCCAGATGTTTTACCTTATAGCCGTTTGCCTTGAACTCCTCGTAATCGAAAGCTTCCAGCTCGTCAATGGCAAGTTTGTGGAACTCATAGAAGTTGTACCACCACTCGTAGCCGCTGCCCAGCTCTGCGTTCAGATAAGCATCTGCAATGTCACAGCCCATAGCGGGAGCTACATAGAAAGCACCCATAGCCAGTACATTTACGCCGTTGCCGGTGATTGCGCGCAGTGCTGCGGGAACGCTCTCAACTACGCCTGCATGTACATGGGGACATTTGCTGGCTGCAATGTGGATACCCATACCGGTACCGCAGAAAAGCAGTGCTCTCTCAAATTCACCTTCGGAGATCATAGCGCCTACCTTGAGACCTACTCTGTGGAACATCAGGTCTGTATCATCGGGATCGGAATCCTTGCGAACACCTACATCCGTAACCTTCCAGCCCTTTTCCTCCAGATGGGCCACTACTGCTTCTTTTAACGGGAATCCCGCAAAGTCAGCGCCTACCAGAATTTCTTTGTCTTTGATCATTTTCATAAGATTTACCTCTCTTTCTTTATTTAAAAATCAATAAAGCACCAAATTAATCATCCAGGATCGTATCCAGAAGGGATACTGCAAACAGCCAGTTCATCTCCCTGCAGGGATGATTGATCCTGTTGGCCAGAAGCATTGTGGTGTCCACGCCATTGGCGGAAAGTCTCTTCCACTTGGCATAGCAGTCACACACCTTGACGCCGGCCTCCTTACACACCAGACGGGCCTCCTCAATAAAGGTGTCCATCACGCCTCCCGTCTGTGTTTCCAGCTTGGCCTCCGCGATGGTGATGATCTCCTGATCCGTGATTTCTTTGCTCACATAAGTATTCATCATGTTGGGGGTCATGAAGATGACCTCGCTCCCCGCCTCTTTAAGTCTTTTGAAAATCTCCCTGAGAGCTTTCTTATAATCCTCCAGACCGTCCATACCGTACAAAGTATCATTCAGCCCGAAACACACCACGGTCAGGTCCGGATTTTTGGAAATCACATCCCTCTCCAGACGTTCCAGTCCGTGAGGCGCCATGCCACCGCTGACACCGGCGTTCACGATATTCACAGACACACTGGGGAACAGCAGTGTAAGGATCTGATCCAGATACCGGTGATAAGCATGTTCCTTATCAAATACCGTATCAATGGCATTATCCGGCTTTCTGTAAAGCTCAAAGCATCCCTGGGTCACGCTATCCCCCAGAAAAGCTATGGTCACTGCCCCGTGCTGTGCATTGGCGGCAGCCTTTTCTCTGATTTTGTTCATAAGATTCATTGTCATTCACCTCTCTTTTCTACTTTGACACCGTAAAAGGAAAGAACAGGGATATGGGTAGCAAAGTCCACAGGAACCATTTTTTGCATATCCATATCACTTGCGCAGTGAACTGCACAGTTTTCTCTAATACTTCTGTGGAATCTCAAAAGAATCCTATCACGACCGACGCACTCATAACTTTCCGGTTCCAATGCGCCGCACTCATCCTCCGCCGCAAAGGCCATTTTGTCCGGCGTACACCAGAAAGTCTCCAGCTTGTCATATACCGGTGCAAAGGTAAGTAGGATTTCCTTATCTCCCGTCTGCTCCGCAGCCATCACATCCGGGCCGTCACAAAGAATCTGTTTGCCGTAAATATACTTCAATACCTTCTTGGCGAGACGCTCTCCCAACCCAATATTGGCCTTGGCACTGTTGTGACCGCAACCGTCCGAGGTGTTGGAGTCTGTGGTGGGAATCGTATAGATCTGATCCAGGTAGCCCAGCCTTCTCTGCTGCTCCCTGATCATTCCCCAGCAATAATCTCTGTTCTCAGTCCGCAGATTGTAGCATTTGTTCAGCTGGAATACGAAAAACGGCAATGCCGGATCAGAAAGCCCCCTGCGGATACTGTCCTTGAAATCCACAAATTTATCATAATAAGACTCGCAAAGCTCCACAAGAGCATCCGAGCAACCCTGATACCAAAGGACCGCCTTCACCTTTCCGCCTGCCAGACGGATTCTCTCCATCATATTTGCATACAGCGGACCGTTTTCGGGAGACCATTCATCAATGCCCGTACCTCCCTTGGCCGTCTGGATCAGACCAATGGGATAATGCACTTCTCTCTTCACATATTTGGCAAAAGCAAGATACAGGGAATGCCCCGTATTGGCACCGTCCATATTGACCGGGTCCTCCGCCGAACCGGTAGAGTCCTGCAAAGGATGGACTGCAAGATTCCACTTACCGCTGTTTTTCAGGATATGTACCCCCATCTCACAGGGATCATAGATGTAATCCTTGCCGTAGCCCGCGGAATTACTCTGGCCTGCGATCACATACAGATCACCCACCCCCACGTGGGATACGATATCTCCTCTTGTCGCCCACTCGCTCCACTGCTCTTTAGAAGCGCCGAGACAGGTCTCAATCTGATACAGTCCGCCGGCAGGAAGTGTCAGTGTGATCTCCCATTCCTTTCCCTGCATCTGACAGGGCTGCCACCAGATCACCGGTTCTCCGCTGTCCTCTTTTTTTACACAGAGATATACCTGGGCATTCTCCTCACTCAAGTCCTCTTTCTGCCATTCCCCAAACACACGGATCTGTGCAGATCCTTCTTCCTGCTGGAAGATCTGCCACTCCGATACGCCGCCCGTTATGATTGCACCTCTCATGATCATTCTCCTTTCACCCAAAAGCTGTTATGCCCGGGCTGTAACGTTTTTCCCCGGAAAGTTGCTTCCATCTGTCCGGGCACCTGGATCTCCACCTGAACGCCGCCTTCTTTTCGCTCCCAGGAAAGACCGATTTTTCCGTTGAAAGTATCACAGCTTCCCTTGGCATAGGTGAGTTCTTCAAAGAAATAAGGTTCCACACTCACAGCCGCGAATCCGACAGAGTCAGGTTTCTGGCGGATTCCCAGAATTGTCTTTACCATCCACGACATAAAATCGGAATACATGTGGTGATTCTTGGAATCGCTCTTCATCTGGTAGTCCCAAACCTCCCACAGGGTGGTTGCGTCTCTGTCAAACCAAGTGCGGTAACCGGGATACCCTTCCGCTGTCAGGATCCTGTATGCGTACTCCTGCAGCCCGCACTGATTCAGCGCTTCATACAGCCTTCTCAATCCCGCCATACCGCAATTGTGATGAAAATCCGCTGCTTCTATCAGCCGCATCAACTGTTTTTTCAGAGGCTCTCTGTCCTCATACATACCAAAGTAAATCATAAACGCCACAGTGGACTGATGATCAATGGTACACTCACCTGCATCGGTCAGCCAGGTATCCTTCATCAGCTGTTTCAGCTGCTCGGCGCGCTCTGCGTAGTAAGACTCCTTTTCCGATCCTGCAAGCTTTGCCGCCAATGCCGCAATCTGATAAAATTCATACTCCAGGGCTCCGTTGATCAGGCCTCTGTATTCCTCCAGGGGTTTGCGTCCCGGACAGGCCCAGTCCGGCAGACCGAACCAAAGGAATCCATCTTCGCCACGCATGCTGTCCAGAAATGCAAAATACCGGTCGAACCACTGACGGGACTCTATGAGCGGTTCTGCATTTCCCGTGTGCAGATAAATGCGCCAGGGAATCTCAAATAAAATACCGTCAGACACAGGTCCGTTGCCCCAGTGATAACCCCAGCCGTTGGTGGGAATAATTCCCGGAAGCGCCCCGTCCTCACGCATGGCATCCCTGATATCCTGCAGCCACTTGTTCAGCAGATGCTCTGCCTTAAAGTCTGTGAGAATCTGCTCTGTGGATGCCTGTGCATCATTGCTCCAAGACAGCTTTTCTCTGGTGGGACAATCGGTGATGGCGTAAAACATATTGGAATAAGTGGACATGAGACCGGCGCGGAACATTCTGTTCAGCAATTCTTCGGAACACTCAAACTCTGTCCGCATTTCGATATCCTGATGTACAAACACTGCCTCTACCAAAGCCTCATCACTGCTCTTGAGCCCTTCCACCTCCGCATAGCGGAAACCGTGGTAGGCGAATCTGGGAGACCACACCGTTTCCCTGCCGCTGCAGATAAAGCGGTCCACCATAAATTCCGCCTGACGGACATATTGGTCTGTATCATTCAGTTCCCTGCTTCCGTCCTCCTTTAACTGCTCCGAGTATCTTACAGTGATCATCTGTCCTGCATCACCTTTTATGCTCAGGCGGATATAACCTGACATATTCTGGCCGAAATCATATACAAATTTATTGTCACCTGTCTGTATCACTTCTTTGTAAGACAGCACCTGACATTCCCTGACAGGTTCACACTGACATTCTCTGAAAACGCCCTTGGGCGGCGTGGTATCTTCCACTGCCATACCCCAGCTGCTGTCGTCATAGCCTACCGTATTCCATGTCTCGTCATAGGCCCGGTCATCAAAATACTCGCCGCTTCTTAGGCCGTTAAAGCAGATGGCACTGTCGGGCTGACACTTCCAGGTCCTGTCACTTTTTACTTCCACTTGATCATCAATTTTCAGCGATAGGATAAACTTTGGAACATCCCTCCATGCAGCCTCATGATGTTTCCATACCGTCTCAAAATCCTCATTGTACCAGCCGTTGCCGCACCAGACGGCAATACAGTTTTCGCCCTTTTCAAGCAGTCCCGTGACATCGTAAACATTGTACCATAATGTCTTGTTGTAATCGCTCACGGGGGCCGTGAACAGATCAGCGCTCACCGGTTTTCCATTGATATAATAATACCCGAACCCCAGTCCGCATACGGAAAGCTCAGCGTTCCCCACGTCTTCCAGCCAAAACTTTTTCCGGAACATCGGAGCATGATTCCTGCCGGTAAATTCCTTTTCAAAGGGGATATCCGGTTTAATGAAACTGATTCCTTCAAACATATTCATTTCCTCCCTTTTTCCGCAAATGATCCGAACCGCTTTACATTGCTTAAACGTTTAAATTGTTGTGATAAAGAATTCTGCTTCGCAAAATTCTCCGCCTGCGAAGCAGACATATTTCTCTCCTAGCAGGATCCCCTGACGATCAACTCCTGAGAAAGCACCACGTTGCCGCCCTTGCCGTTCTCACTGATCTGCTTTACCAGGCCAAACAGCTCTGTCCCCATCATCACCTGATTCTGTTCAATGGTGGTGAGCTCCGGATCCACAAAAGCGGAAATATCCAGATTATCGTAACTGACAATGCCCACATCACCGGGAACTGCATATCCACACTCTCTGAAGGCCTTCACAGCGCCGATGGCCAAAAGATCCGAGGTGGCAATAAACGCATCCGGAAGCTGCCGGCCGGCTTTCTTGCTCAGAAGCTCTTTTATATACTGATATCCGTTGGTCATGGCATTCAGCCGAAAGCCCTCACAGATCAGAACGTTTTCTTCCCGATACTCATATCCAATCTCTGACAGTGCATTCTTATAGGCCGTAAAACGCTCCTGCACGTTAGTCAGGGCAAGGGGTTCCGAGAGAAAACCAATGTTGCGGTAACCCTTTTGCTTCAAAAGGGCAATTGCTTGTGACACAGCCTTCCGGTTATCAAAATACACACAGTTGACGCCTTCCATATCAGAAACTCTGTCTCCCAGGATCACGGTCTTCCCGGCATCCAGAAGACGCTGTATACCTTCCTCGTCACCGTAACCGTTCAGGATGATCACAATATCAACACTGTTGCTCACAAGACTGTCAATAGCCTGCAATTCCTTGGCCACAGAATATTCATAACCCAGAATCTGTACTACATAACCGTTCTCCGAGGCCTGCTCTATAAAAGTACTGGCGATCCTGGAATAAAAGCTGTTGTTCAGGTTGGGGATCAGAAAACCCACCTGCCTGCTCTTCCTGCTCCGCAATGATTTGGCAGTCATATTGGGAACATAGTGAAACTCCCTGATAGCCTCCTTCACCCGTGCTGTGGTCTCCGGAGAGATCCTGGCAGTGCCGTTGATCACATGAGATACTGTAGCCACGGTCACTCCTGCCCGCTGTGCCACCTGGCGCATGGTTATTCGATTCTGTCCTTGTGTGCCTCTCCTTATATCCATACAGCTCCAAATTCTTTAAACGTTTTAACTAACTGTTATTATACTCCCCCCGACGGTACCTTGTCAACCGTAACGAACCGGTCACAGCTCTCATCTGCTCTCCTCCGGTGTATTCTCCACATTAATGCGCTCTCTGATCACATATTGAGGGGAATTATTCATACTGATATATATCCTTCCTACGTATTCTCCCACTAAGCCCAGAATGATCATGATCATGCCGCCGAAAAAGACCACAGCAGCCATCAGGGAACTGAAGCCCAAAGGCACAGCAGGGTTCACGGCCTTCTTTATGATCGTATAAAGACCGTAAAGGAAACCGATGGTCGCACAGCCCGCACCAAGCATGGTTGCAATCCGAAGGGGCTTTACCGAGAACGCCGTAAAACCGTTAAACCACAGATTCAGAAGCTTCTTCAGGGTATAGCCGGAAGTGCCCACTTCCCTTTCCCTGTGTTTTACGGGCACATTGGTGATATTCTTTGTGGTTCTGAGCACCAGCCCGATCACATAAGGATATGAGTTCTCATAGCGGATCATATCCTCCACCACAAACCTTCTCACCGCAAAATAACTGGAAATATACAGATCCTTTGGCTTCTCCAGCATCACTCTGGTCATTAGTTCATTGACCTTACTGCCCAGATTGCGGAAACCCGAATGCTGCTTTTGCCCATAGCTGGCATAAACCGCGTCGTAGCCCTCCTCCAGCTTGGAAAGCAGCTTGTCTGCCTCATTCGCAGGTGTCTGTCCGTCGTCATCCAGACACACCACATAATCTCCGCAGGTACAGCGGAGTCCCGCCATAAGGGCCGCATGCTGTCCGAAATTTTTTGCAAAACTGATCCCTTTGATCCTGGCATCCGCCTCACAAAGTCTCCTGATCACGGCCAGGGTGTTGTCCGGCGAACAGTCATTCACCAAAATAATCTCATATTCGTACTGATCCATCTCTTTCATGGTACTGCCGATCTCTGACACCACACTCACTAATGTCTCCTGAGAACGGTAACAGGGGATCACAAAACTGACTTTCTTCATGACTAACTTCCTTTTCTCTTCTTACTGCGCTGTTTCGGCAGGGTTCAGCACGGCCATCAGGATCATATCCCGGAAGACACCGTTCACAAACACATCATCCCGAAGCAGTGCCTCTTTGACAAAACCTGCTTTTTCATAACTGTTTATGGCTCTTATATTATCCGCATACACTCTCAGAAACAGCCGGTGCAGCTTAAGCTTCTCAAAGGCATACCGTATCATCAGACCGGCAGCTGCCGTCCCGATTCCTCTGCCTCTGGCATCGTCCTCACCGATAAAAATACCGTATTCCCCTTTGCGGTTGTCTCTGTCGATATCTCTGATATAAACGGAGCCCAAGGGCCTGTCCGTGCCAAGCTCACAAATGATCATCTGCACAGCTTTACCCGGCTCCACCACATGATAAAGCCAGTTCAAGTGTCCTTCTCTGGTAAACAGTCCCTGATATATAAAATGCTTCCTGACTTCCTCGCTGTTTCGCCAGGCAATGATCAGATCCGTATCCTGCTCCGTCATGGGGCGAAGATAAATTCCCGCTTCCTCTTCCATATACCCAGTCATATATTTTCCTCTTTTCTATACCCAAATACAAATTACAATCTATCGCATATAATACTTCCCTGTGTGCTGATTTTACCTCAATGCCTAACTCTTTGTAAATACCAAATCCCATCAATATCCATATTGTAAAATCTGCGCTACATATATGATAAGTCCTATATGGATACCTGCTGCCGGTAAAAAGTATTTTTGCCTCATAAGTGCCCATCCGACAGTTCCTACACCAATTATATATCCATAATAAAGTATCATTATTTTGATCCAATCTAAAAGTCCCGTAAAAAACTCACCTGATGAAGGATCAATGACCAACCAGCTAACCAGATTATATACCCCGTCCCCAAAAGACACTTCATTTAAAATCATACTAACCACATTCAACAATACAACTGTCAGACATGCTGTTATAATCCACAGCCGCCCGGTCTTCTTACGGCACGACCATATCCCCAAAGCAATCACAAATATAATATACTGCATCTGTAATGCACAGGCAATTCCTAATAAAACTCCCATTATGTGATAACGCTTACGTTTCATGAAAAAGCCGGCTAAAATTACCATGCCAAAACAAATAGAGTCAATATGCACCCACACCACACCATATTCCAGCACCAACGGTGAAATCAGCAAAAGAGCAAAGCCTGCCACTTCGATCATTCCGGTCTTTTGTCCTTCAAATTTATTGCGTAACAGCATTATACTCAAAACCGAAACCAGGAAATCAAAAAATATTATGATCCATTTTAAGGTATGGATCGGCAAACCCGGAATAAAAGAAATCAAAGAAATGAATAAACTATAAAAGGGAGTATGCAAATATCCCGATGCATCCACGTAGAATTGATTGGCATAATCAAAGCTATTATGCCAGATTACCTGTCTCCGCATAAACAAAGCAATAATTATTATTAATACAAAGAGCACATGAAACAGCCACTTATCAACGCCTTCTATAAGACGTTTTTCCCACTTAAACATATTTTCTCCTCACTTCTGATAACAGACGTTACTTTCAAACAATTCAAGGTTAACAACAAATACGAGCATAAGTAGCATATGGCTAAAATTTCAGTTTGTACCAGTTTCTGCTCCACTATGATACCGGGAGCATACATCAGAAAAGTAATTGTCTGTAACACAACTGCCAGCCACCACTTGCGCCGGTCTGCAACAGCCCACAAGATCACTACAGCTTCCAACATATATCCATATCTTTCATGCATACAAGGCAGGAAACATAATACTGTCATAACCACCCACACAAAAATGGGGAAAAAATTTGTTTGATCCAATTTATCATATGCCTTTAATATACGTACAGCTATGAGCAAAAGCAAAGCAAATGTTCCCGCGATTGCCGGTAGACCAAAAAAGTAATAGGGTGTATCTTGAAAAAAAGTCCACAAATTTGGATAAAAATAATACATATGCGGAAACGTTTTCATTTGAGAAAAATAAATTGTAAATGTTCTGGCCGGAGAACATCCGCCAATAATTGCTGGTAAACATAATATTTCCATGGTCAAAGGAATAATTAAAAATTGTACAAACGAAAACTTTTTATTTTTCCAGTAATATAACAATAAAACCGGAAAAGCAAAAATCGCCTGTAGTTTAAACGCAAATGCACATCCCCAGAAAATCATCATAAGAGGATATTTCTTTTTCAGCATAAAATAACACGCCAGAAATACAAATGCTGCATATACCGAATCGCACTGCCCCCAGTATCCGCTGTTCATAACTGCTACCGGTGCCAGAAAAAGCAAGGCGTAAGCTGTAATAAACACCTTTTTACCTCCGCCTCTTCCCACTATTTCATGTATAAGTGTAGCGCCTGCTGCAGCACATATGATATCAAACAAAATGGAAAAGCTTTTCACTGCCACAAGAGACTCTAACGGCAAATAAGTAAGCAAAAGCAGGATGGTTACATATGGCATATTATAATCACCGTTATACTCCGCCAAAGCGCTCAGATTTTTCCCATCAAGTTCCTTCATCCACAACGAAAGACAATTGACAAAATCTCCGCTTTCATACCATATTCCCTGCCACCGCATCCATAATCCCAGTAGCGTAACTATAAATAGTATCATTAACCAGTACTTCTCTATGATACAGGCAATTGTGTTAACACAGAACCTTTGTGCCTTTTCTTGCTTTTTAATTTGTGCCTCCATTTGTTTATCCTCTTTTATTCCCGTGGATTTAAGTAAACAGACTTTACTCCATACCACTTTGCAACTGAAGTGTTAAACCAATTATCAGGATCTTCCGTTATGTCCTGTATATATACTAGGGAAGGTTGCACAGAGGTGGGCGGGAGAGCCACTTCTTCCCCTTCAATATTTGAAAGCAGCTCTCTTCTGGCTGTCATTTCTGTTCTCCATATCTCGGCTTCACCGGAAATAATACTGTTTGTTGCCGTGAAAGCGGTAGTATTGCTTATATCTATTCTATCAAAGAATATAAATATAAATAACACACAAATGCAGGCATGGTACAAAAAGGCTTTCCTTTGTTCGAATATTTTTAATAGGATATTATGATGTTTTAATTTATTTTGCAGCCAGCCTACCCAATAAATGTAATTCAGTATGTGCAATAAAATACCTGTCCAATAATAGAGGTTTTGTGTCCTTACAGGCCCCAACGTATGTATTGAATACAGCGTCGGTGTGAACATTGCACTATACAATACATAGACAACTATGGTAAACACAAGAGGACACCTGAACTCATACTTGATTTTTGATACATCGCAGAATAAAAACGGAAAAAGTACAATTGCCAGAAGAACCAACCGCACACTTAAGATGTCGAGGAAATACTTTCTTCCCTCCATTAAAGCATTGTAAGTGGCCAGTATAGGATTCATAGGCGTAAAGCTTCCCTGTCTTACGCTATTGCCCGGAGCCAATATATTGATCAAACTAAATATAAAGAAGATTGCAAAAATCAATAAATAGCGTTTTCTTCCTGGAGCAGGACTTTTAGTATAAAACATTTGAAGCAAAAACAGGACACCTGCTAAAAGATAAAATAATATCATGGTATAGCTGGTTCCGGCCACAAAAATCCCCATAAGCGAAGTCAGGATACTGAAAAATACACTTTTATGGTCAGAATAAGCAATATCATACATATTGATTGCAAAAATCAACCCAAATCCATAACCAACGATATTATAAAAGCTTCCATTGAACCAATAAAAGCTTTCCAAAGCAGAGGGAAGCCACTGGGTTGATATAATTATTACACCGCATATCATTATTATTGTTGTCGCTTTTGATAAATGAAAGCGTTTATACAATTTCCAAAAAAAATATATATTGGATAAAATGAAACTTCCTAATAAAATGTACGTGTTTAAAACCGCCAAATTTTCATTGAATACAGTGGGCTGAAGAGCGGTAAATATCATGCTGCTGTAATTTCCACCCCAATACATATAGATATTTCTCATAGTATCCAATGCATTGACAAGCACGGAAAAAATGCCCGAAAAAAAGCCTTCTCTTCCAATCCAGGCCAAGTGCGCTTTCACACCTATGGAGTAATCGTCTGCGCTAAGGAAATTATACTTTGAGTAATAGAAAAGGGGAAAAACAAAACAGACTGATAATAAAATACAGACACATACTAAGATTCTTCGCATACATATATTGTCTGTTAACTGATTCATTTTTTTATTCATGATTACCTCTATACTTTCTTAGTCCTGCGCATCTGCCAAATTAACAATGATATAATCTTCCAGTTCCATAATGTAACCTTTTTTCGGATAACCGGGCATATTAGTGTTTTCTCTGATCGCCTCTGCTTCTTCAATTACCTGCAAATCTTTCACACATCGAAAAGAATCATGACCATGCATTCTCCAGAACTCTATCAACTGTTGTGAGGTTCCGTCAAATGCAGTAATCCCCCATTGTAAAACCGACACCACCGGGCTTTCAGCAAAACAGAAGCCTATGGGAGCAAAATATTTTTCTTTTAAATGAGTATCTATGGGATCTGTCATTCGGCAGATCCAGCCATACTCCGCGGAAGAAAAGCTGACATATGCATCACTGCAGATTTCATAAGGAACTACATAAGCCCCCCTGAACACAATGGGCTTTGTGGCATCATAGTCTTTCTCCAGATCATAGGCAACCTGATCCATAACCTCCCTGGCATCCTGATACTTCAAGTAATCTATATAAAACCATTTATTCATATCAGTGCACTGATTAAAAATCAAAATACCAACAAAAAGATAACTGCAGACCAGAATCCATTTCGGATTCTGGTGAGCGTATAATTCTATCAGTATAAGCAACACTGCAAATGCGCATACCAACGGCACATACTGCGCAGTCCGATAGCGTGTTGTCAAACCTTCCACTAAACTCATAAAAATAGGTAACAACACCAAAACAACGGTACAGACAGGCAAAATAAAATCTTTCTTTCGTATACCTCGATACAACGAATATACTCCTATCACCCCAATGGCAACAACCAACACTGTAATAGGCAGATAAGCAACTGCGTTCACATAGTATTTTACCCAAAAACGCTTAAGCACCATGGTCAGCTCGCCCTCTGCTGTGAAAATATCACCGAACAGTTTTCTGTATAATACATTGTAATTATTAAATCGATCCAATTTACATAGATATACAATTGATTTTAAGACAATAAAACGCAAAACAACACTCACTGAAACAGTTAACAAACCACTTCCGATCCAATGGGACAATTTCACTCTCCACGGCGACTCTTTCTCCTTTTTGCCATATAGGCAGCGAATCAGGAAAAAGCACAGCAGAGCTCCCATGATATATACAACAATAAAAGATTCATAAAAGCCAAGTGCAACTGTCAGTAAAACTGCAGACAAAAGCAACTTGCCAATGGCATTTACCTTTGTTACCTTTAGAGACAATCCACTTAACAGTGCAAACACAGCAAGAGCTGTCACACCGTATCCCAAACAAACACCGTTATGAAGATAAAAAACAAACACTTCGCTAATTAGCGGGCACGAAATAAAAACTGCCGCAACAAACAGGTAACTCCATATCGGAAGTACCACTTTATTTTGGCAGATTCTTTTCCACAAAACACACCATAATGTAGTTGACAACATTAAAATAATTACACTTGCCAATTCAGTCATCCAAGGCACAAAATCTGATATATGAAAAAATTTGTTGATAAGAAACAAACTCCACCTTCCCACATACGGAGCCAGCCCCTCTTCAAAATACAAGGGAATCACCGTATCATCCATGCCAATGGCATAATGCGAAATCGCAAACCCATAGGCTGCCAGTGCTATTATCGTCAGACCGATGACATAGCATTTACACTGACAGAACACCTTAACATCACTTAAGAATTTTCTCATAAACTCTTACCCGTTACATTAAAAATTATATTGACTACTTGTATCCGTTTAATCGGTACACCTCAACGGCTTCATTTGCAAAAACCTTTTCTCCCATAGCATTATTCCAGGCTTCTTGCCCATTGCCGAATCTTTTCACCCAGACAGCATAATCCACGCCAACATTCAAAACTTCGTCTTTTGCCGCTTCTTTTCCATCAAAAAAATCTCTGATACATTCTCTGCGTGTATTAATAATATCCTGACTGACATACCCTGCAACATAACGCCAGCCTTCCATATACATCCGTCGTTCCGTACACACACCCGCTACAAAGCTTTGGTATTGCTTATCATTTAATACGAGATTTATTACGCATAATGCTTCTTCATCTGTATTTTGCCTGATCCAGTCATAAGCCTCCCATTCTTCAAATGACAAACTATTGCTCTCCTGAGAAAATGTATTTTCCCCCGACAACTTATCCACACCAGAGGCAAATGACGGCTGTATTATCTCTACATAGGAAGCAACAGAAATACCCATAACTACTCCAAAACTTACATAAAATATCCACCTGGGAATCTTTTTGTTTATTTTGCCTATACCGTTCCAAACTGCAATGGCTGCGATTGTGGCCAGGGGAAATGCAGTCATGGCAAAATACATCTGTGAATTCCCCTGTTGCTTTGTAAACAATGTAAATATCAGACCAGCACACGCTGCCGCAAACATACAACATTCAAAAGAAAATGCTTTATAACGACCATGTTTGAGCAGCCTTCCTGTCTGAACAGTCATCAAAAAATATGTGACTAAATTGCAACCAAAGAAATACATACATATAACCAATATCTTCCCCAGTATCTGCGACATTCCTTTTTCTACCCAGTCAAAGTATATATTGCCCAATCCACATTCATACAAATGTCCTGTTAAAGAAAAGCTTAATCCTGTGGTATTAGTGGTTATTGTATCTAATCCTTCAGATATAAATCCAAAAAATACTGCCACAAACAGAAGTACATAAGGAATCCCGTAAATAAATGCCCATTTTCTGCGCTCTGCTGAAAATAACCACAAGCCGCATATACAGCCTGCCAAAAACAAAATAATCACTGCAATCGGCGCCTTACTTCCTTCACAAGCCAAAAATGCCAGTAAGCTCCCCCATAAAAGTCCTAAATGAAGTTTTTTGTGTTTATGCTGTATATAAAACAGAATAACCGCTATTATCCCGAATGTCAAGCCTACGTCAAAACCAAAGGGAGTCTTATATATAATGTGTTGATAAGCAACATATACAATCAGTTCTTTGCCAGTGGTAAATAAAAGAATAAACATACCAACTGCACAAAGCTTCTTACTTATTTTCATGCGCTGCATCAGGCACCAGAAAGCACCTACCAACATAATAGTCGAAGGTATCCATTGCAGACAAATCTCTAACATTAATACAGGAATCCCAGTAACAAAAGATGTTAATCCAAGCTGTAGGCTGCCGAAATAATGATACTTAAAAGCCTCACCTGCAAATCTAAACTCTTCCAGAGGAAACCCCTTTTGAGCACTGACTGCATTTCCAATATAAAACAGAATATCTTGTGTTGGGAATGTCACATTCATGCTTTCTTTCGGCAATAAATTGAGACCATAATATATGATAAAGCGTATCACCATTACTAAAGACAGAAAGATCGTAAATATCAACCATTTATGTTTTATCTCTGCTTTATTTGAGATTATATCTTCATTTCTTCCGGAACACTTTAACAGAAAAACAATTGACAAAATGCCAATTATTATCTGTATGGGTACAAGCAGATGTACCAGATCAAATCCCCAGCATATCAGGTACTCCAATATCCCACACGCATACCCCAGACTATATCCACACAAACTTCTTTCCATGGTACCGGCTTCAGGTACTTTTAACAACTGGTAAATGGCTGTTCCGGGCAGAAGAACAGACCATAACTGATAACCACAAAAAACACTGCCCTGTACCAATGTTACAGGAGAAACAAGCACCATAATTACCACATATACTCCTAATAAAACTGGCAATATTAAATCATATACGGATATGTTAAAACATCTGTTTTTCACCTGATTGCCTCCAGACATACACCCTTATAGTTCTAAAGCATTAATAGTACACTCGTCCTGCAAAAACACCTATAAAATAATATACGCCACAAACCAAGTGAGCCACAAAAGTCAGCCATTTAAGTACCAGCAACCATATACTGCCCTTCCTTTTCCATGTATCCTCAAGCAGCAATAACACAGAACTCACAAACACAAAGAACATTCCATGCATATATCCCCAGGAGAAATTCATATCCGGTAGACGAAATCCTTTCTCATACAAAAAGAGGACTTCTGCCAGGCTGATGGCCATCAGCTGCCATGAAAAACGATA
>JAZRCR010000005.1:0-20165 GCA_045659805.1 Acetatifactor sp. | reverse complement strand
AATCCCAATCTTCTTGGGATACACCAGTGTCTGGTGTCCATTCAGGGGTTGTGTTGTTATTGTTTGACGCAGTCTTGTTGTTTTGCTTCGATAATGGTTTTCCCTCGGTCTGTCCACATAACTCACATGTCTTCGGCTTTTCAGTTGTAGCTTTTAGCCACTTATGAGGTGCAGGTTCTCCCTCTGTATGAAAACATCTATTGCAATTTTTAGGTGCTGTACAAGTGGCTTCAATCCATTCATGTCCTAAAGGTTCTCCATCCGATTTTTGACAAGCAGCACAAATCTTTGCTGTTGTACATGTTGCTTCCTGCCATGTATGTCCTAAAGCATTTCCGTCTGTCTTATCGCACACACTGCAAGTCTTAGCGGCTTCACAATTAGCGTCAATCCACTTATGTCCCAAAGCATTTCCATCTGTCTTACTGCATACACTGCAAGTCTTAGCAGTTTCGCAATCAGCGTCAATCCATGTATGCCCTAAAGATTCTCCTTGTGATTCTTTACATACAGTACAAAGCTTAGCGGTCTCACAAGTTGCATCCTGCCACGTATGTCCGAGGGCTTCTCCTTCAATCTCTCCACATTCACACATTTTAGGAGTAGTACAAGTTGCTTCGCTCCAAATATGTTTATGCTTAAAAGCAAATATTGCTATGATGATAGCAACTAAAATAATAGGTGTAATCAAAAGTATTTTCTTTTTCATGATGATATCCTTTCGTAAAAACTGCTTCTATTTTACTCCAAATTTTTGATCTTTTCAATCCTTGAAACTCACTCCGGCACAAGTTTGTTATCAACGACCTTTTTATGATGAATTTCACACCAGCAATCTATTATATCTTTGAAATAAGCATAATTCCCATCAATCAACAGTTGTATTAGTTCCTCTGGATATCCTTTTATTTCCCGACGTCTTCCAAATTCTGAGTTTTCATAAATATGCAAGCCCAAAAGGAATAAATAAGGACCTACTATAAATAGAATTACAATAAAATCATACATATATAATTACTTCCGACCAAAAATTTTATGTACTTATTATAAGTCTATTTTAAACACAATGCAAGCATCTAATCTTAGAATGTACTTGTAATGAATTTGTTTTAAGTTTATAGGGGATTATAAGTATATGAAAGAGAAAGATAAACATTTAGGATTGCGATTAGATGAAGAAACACATAAAAAATTAAAAAGTCTTGCGGAATTTGAGGGACGATCAATCAATGGAGAAGTTTTATATCTTATCAAACAAGCAATCATTAAATTTGAAAAAGAAAACGGGAAATTGGAATATTTAGAATAGTATGTAATTAAGGGGATTCGATAGAGGTGCGTTATCGAACCCCTTTTTCTATGATCGGTTATACTGGCTGTTTTAGTCCGCTCTGTAAACCCCAAGCCCTGACGGGTGCTACGCAGGGTTGACAGGCTCATTGAAAATTATATATTTACAAATTTGTATTCTTTTAATATAATTGTCTTAATTAATAAAAAGTCCATATCAACAATCGGTTGATGGCAAGCGTATAGATGGGTTGTAGACACACTGTAGACAGTGTACTTATCCTCCTTGATTTTACTGGGCTTTTCGGGGTCAAATCAGGTTCGATCCCCGTCTCGCGCTTGAACAAATAAAAAACGATATCCGTCAGGATATCGTTTTTTATTTGTTCGAGTCCAATCCCGGACTCGAAAGTTCGATGTCTCCGTTTCACTTCGGTCGGCGCAATCTACGTCCAACAATGTAGCGTTAAAAAACGGAGGCTAAACTGCCTCCGCTTTTCTAATCCTTGATTCTAACCAAACTACAGAATATCCTTTTTGTTACGCTCTGCTGCGCTTATTTGTAACCATAATGCCGGCACAGGCTGCAGCGCCAAGTGCCACGATCAGCCAGATAATTGCGCTGTTGCTTTCTCCGGTAGCAGGACTTCCGGGCTTAACTGCGCTCATACCATAGTTACAGGTATCGCATCTGCCATCTTTGTCAGCGTCAGCGTGTGCACCGTAGCTGCCGGGATAGGTCTCAAAGCAGCCGATCTCCCAACAATCCTTCCAGTGATGCTCCGCATCATTCTTCCAGCCGGTAGGGCTGCAGATGTGTCCTTCGTCTTCCCAAAGGGCAACCAGCACGGTATCGGCTGTGATGGAAACTGTTGCACCGGACAGTCTTTCAACGCCACCGACGCTCCAAGCCTTAAACTGCTTTCCTTCAGGTGCGGTAAAGCCACATACGGGAAGTACATAGTCGCCCGCAGGAACTGTCACGGCAACCATAGTACCAGTACCTTCACCTGCATCAAAGCTTACGGTAACGCTGGGTTCAACGCCGTACACGGTATTGCCACCGTTATCCACGTAGGAGTCAAGGACAAATCCCTCTGCAAGGTACATCGCAATATCTCCGTCGGTAAAGGTACCTCCGGTAATGAAACCTTCGTCAACAACATCTCTGTATACACCGTAGTCAAAGATCCATCCTTCAAAAGTACCGTCGGTGACAGACAGATTATTAGTCATTCCATAGACACAGAGTGCATATCCGTCGGGTGAACTGATGGTACCGCTGCTGATGTTCAGCACCGCCATGTCATTCAACTTGGATGCAGTGGCAGAACCGTCATACTTAAGATCCTGTACATTGATGGCACGCTTGCCGCCAATGATATTGCCGCCGGTCACATTCAGCGTGTTGGTACAAACGTAACCGTTAACACACTGACGGATCGCCATATAATTTGCCTTCACAGTACCGCCGGTCACATTCAAAAGTACATTGCCCAGATTACCGTTGGTCTGTGAATCGATGCCGTAAGCGTAAGAGCCGTTGGAAATATCTGTATCATTCTGCACAGTACCGCCCGCAACAGTCAGAGTTGCACCGGGAAGGTTTACAATGGTACTTGTGGATCTGTAATTGTTGGCGCCGGTGTAGATGAATACCATCAAACCGTCCTTGTTCGTACTGTTATCTGTAATCGTCAGATTACCTTTGTTCACGAGCATATCAGCATCGTCAACATCAGAAGAATAAGAAACGGTACAGCCGTTCAGATCGATCGTAAGTACATCATCTGCGGCTACAGTGACTGTGGAAGTAAGCGCAAAGCTTGTAAGGACAGTCAGTGTATCACCTGATGCAGCCTCATCTACTGCTTTCTGTAAGGTAGCATACTTCTTCTCGCCATTCTGCACAGCCCATGCATCAGCGTTATCCTCGGTCACAAAAGAGTTTGCATCGTTGTTGTATGCATCACTTGCTACACAGTTTGCACTGATCATATTTATCGGTGTGGATGATACATTGTTGGTTGCAGTAATCGTTGCATCCACAATGACAACGTTATCAGCAGAATGCTGAGCACCGCCCACGATGCCGGCACCGAAAGTACCGCCTGTGATCATGCCCGCGGAGTTGGTATTGCCGGTTACAGTCGCCTGATTGTAAACAGTACCTACAATACCGCCGGAACCTAAGCTTGCACCGGTTGCGGAAATACTGCCGCTGTTGGTATTATCAGAAACGGTAATCACCTCGTTAGCTGCTGCAGGATAGTCGCTGGTATTGGTCTGATATCTGATCCAGCCAATGATACCGCCGTATGCAGTACCGCCGGTAGTGTTGTTGGAAACAGCTGCTGTGTTAGTATTACCGGATACAGTACCGCGGTTTACCTGCTCGCCCACAATACCGCCTGCTTCTGTAGCCGCGGTGATGGCTGCAGTATTGGTGCAATTCTTCACATCTGCTGCGGAAAGTCCCGCAATACCGCCGGCCGCATAACCACTGGTCACAGCACCGTTATTGGTACAGCCCGAAATGGTCATAACTTTGCCTTCTCCGGTATAATAAGCCTTGCCTACGATACCGCCGGCACCGGCACCTGAAGCAGTACCGGTAACAGTTGCATTATTAATACAGTCACTGATAGTACCACTGATCGTCATACGCCCTGCAACACCGCCAACACCGTCAGCTGCAGTAACGGAACCGCTGACTGCAATGTGATCGGCAGTTGCTCCGTTCACCATCAGACCGATGGCTGCTCCGGCATTCTTATTGTCAGCTGCATTGATGGAAACATCAGTCAGCGTCAGATTCTTGACCGTACCGCCGTCAACCACACCAAACAGACCGATAGCCGCAGAGGAATCCCCTGTGGTAATGGTCAGACCGGTGATGGTATAGTCTTTACCGTCAAAAACGCCTTTAAATGCATTGCCGGTGTGGGCACTGCCCGAGCGGCCGCCGTTGCCGATAGATGTCCATTCACCGGACATGGTAATATTGTCTGCCAAAGCTACAGTCTTTCCCTCGTAGCTCTCACCTGCATTCACTGCATCGCGAAAGGCTTCTAAATCTGCCAGATCTTCAATGAGATAAGGACTATCTTCTGTACCGGATCCGCTGATTGTTCCGTTGGCAGCCATAACAGTGACTGACATAGAGAACATCATACAGATCGCCAAGAGAGCATAAGTTAATCTCTTCTTCATCTTTCTTCCTCCATTCTTACACTAATCCAGAAGTATCTTCTTGACGAATTACTTATGTAATATAATACCACTATTACTACCAAAATGCAATACCACATTCTCATTGTATGCCCCCAAAAACAAAAGAGGGCAGCCGCCCTCTTTTGCTTATCTACTGTTTCATGTATGGTGAAACGTTGTCTGTAATCTGTTTTCCGTAAGTTTTCACCGTATCGGAAACCGCATGATCCTGCCGATTGAATAAAAGCTGATGAAGTCTGACAACATTGTCCTCAAGGTCAACAGGTACATTGCATTTGCCGTTAGAGCCCAAAACAACGGACTCGCTCATGTCGGCATAAGGGAAGACATCCTCTCCCACGATCCGGTAATCACCGATGGTGTCAGCCAGCCGATCATCACGGTTCACATCAATCCACAGGCCGCCAAGCGCATTTACAAACGCACTGAGCCCCGTATAGACTCCTTTTCCTTACTCTATCTCATCCGCCAATTTAACGCGGTATATTCTCCTCAGTGAATCATTCACTCTCTCTTCCGAGATCACACCGTCTCTCACCGCCTGCAGCACGCCACTGTAAGCCTGCCCGAAATCCTCCGGCATGAGTATCATGTCACAACCGGCTTTCAGGGCAGTGATCGCCGCCTGGTCCGACACGTAATAATTCGATATAGCAGACATATTCATGGCGTCGGTGATAACAATACCGTCAAAACCAAGCTCTCCGCGCAGGATATCCGTAATGATAACGGAGGACAGGGAGCTGGGTGTGTTGTCCCCTACAAGTGAAGTCGCCGCCATATGCCCTACCATGATCATATTCGCGCCGGCATCGATTCCTTCCTGAAATACCGCGAGCTCATTGTTCCGGAACTCTTCAGCGCTTCTGTTACTGACGGCAATGCCGTCGTGAGTATCCTGGGCAGTGCTGCCGATACCGGGAAAATGCTTCAGACAGGCAGTCACATTCTGTTCCTCCAGCCCCTGCATCATGGAGGTGACAAACGGAGCTACTGAAACCGCGTTGGAACCGTAGGACCTTCCCACCATGGTGCTTTCAGCCACATTGGCCAGATCAGCCACCGGGGCAAAGTTAAGATTAAATCCATAATCCGCCAGATAACTGCCAATGGCACTTCCCGCAAAATAAGCATTGTTGGGGTCCAGTGTCTGACCGATCTTCTGGGCAGAATCCACCTTTTGTGCAAGGCCGCTTCCCGCGATTCGGCTCACGGATCCGCCCTCCTCGTCCACGGCAATAAACAGCGGGTATCTGGCATAGGACTTGGTATTGGCAATCATAGTTTTCAGCTGATCAGCCGACTGAATGTTTTTAGCAAAATAGACAATGCCGCCCACCGCATATTGCTCCAGCGCTCTCTGCGTACTTTCCCCTGCACGTACTGCCGCCGATACACCCGTGATAGCCTCCGGAGTGACGATAAACAGACCTGCGACCTTATCCTCCAGCGTCATGGCTGCGATAGTCTCATCGATCCTGACCTCCAGCACTTCTTCCGGGGTGGGTTCCTGAATCGTCTCTGTTGCGGCACTGCTTTCGATCTCAATGGGTTCCTCTGCGTCCAGGATATCATTGAGCTTGTCCTGATTGGTCTGGGTCTTATCTTCCTTCATCTGCTGCCGTCCGTGGCTGTTGACACCGGTAGCCACAACCGCCGCAATACCTGCAAGGATCATAAACAGGGCAAGGTATGCAACTATCTGATTTCTTCGGCGCCTCTTGCGCCTTTGTTCTCTTTTCTCTATCCTAAGCTCTTCTCTATATGCCATGGAACATACTCCCTATTACAATTATCTTTTTTATCATAACACGACACAATACCATTTTGCTATAGAAAATAGGCAGATTTCTCAAAAAATTAAAAAAAGCGGACAATGTTTGAGAGCGTATCGATTTTTATAATCAATACGCTCTCTCAGACTTCGTTATTCAATGGTCTGTCCTCTCTTTCTTTCTTCCATTTCTTACTTTGTTCTCTGTCCTTCTCTCACATTCTCCTTGTACTTGGTACCGTAACGCCTTTCTTATCTGTTCGTCTCGTTACTATCTCTGTGTACCGGACATTCCCCATCTTCTTGTTCAGGTTGCTTCTTTGTATTTTTCATCTATATTAAATTGAAAGTAAAATGGAAGAATAATAATTTTCCTTGAACCTTATGGTTCTTAACTTAATTTTTTGGTGGTCCGTACCTCTCTTTCTTTGCTATTTTCACATTTCCTTAGTGAATGTCTTGCTCTTTTCTTGTTTTCTTTTGTTGATTTCATTATACATGGCATAGCACGTTTTGTCAATACATTTTTTATAAAAAAATTAAATTTTTTTATTTTGTTTTTTTATGATTATTTTTAACTATTTCCATGCGCTTTATTCTTTATTTATCTGACAATTTTGTCTGTATTATTTTCATACCTTTCAAAAAACTCCGTATTGCTTAACAGCATTAATAATCAGACCAATTGTCTCTTCTCTAAAACGGATTTTACTCCTATGGAGAACTCATTGTACTCTGCCAGAACATCGCTATGATATAATGGTACGATTACACCATCAAGAAATAATATATTTTTACGTAATAACATAGTAATGGGGCGGCATCCGTAAGGATACAGCCCCGTATATTACAGTTTTGTCTCTACAAAGATATCGTAAATAGCTTTGATGGCAGCCTCGAAATCATCATTGGCTACACCAATGATGATGTTCAGTTCGGAAGAACCCTGGTCGATCATCTTTACGTTTACATTGTTGTGCGCCAGTGCAGAGAAAATTCTTCCGGCGGTACCTCTGGTGGATTTCATACCGCGGCCCACTACTGCGATCAGCGCCAGATCAGACTCAATATCAATAGTATCGGGATTGGCCAGTCGGTGCAGTCCCGCAACCACCTTCTGCTCCTTATGCATGAACTCATCCTGATGCACAAAAACAGTCAGCGTATCAATACCGGAAGGCATATGTTCAAAGGAGATACCGTTTTCCTCAAAAGCCTGCAGCACCCTTCTGCCAAAACCGATCTCGGAATTCATCTTATCCTTCTCAATGTTGATGGAACAGAAGCCCTTCTTGCCGGCGATACCGGTGATCACATATTTGGGTTTCTGACAGGTGCTTCCCACAATCCAGGTACCGGCATCCTCAGGAGCATTGGTATTGCGGATATTGATGGGGATACCTTCCTGACGCACGGGGAAGATGGCATCCTCGTGAAGTACGGTAGCACCCATGTAAGCCAGCTCTCTCAATTCTCTGTAGGTGATCACTTCAATTACTTCAGGCTTATCGATGATGCGGGGATCTGCAATCAGGAAGCCTGACACATCTGTCCAGTTCTCATAGACATCAGCTTTCACGGCCTTTGCAACGATGGATCCGGTAATATCCGAACCGCCTCTGGAGAAGGTCTTTACCGTGCCGTTATCATAAGCACCGTAGAATCCGGGAACAACCGCTCTCTCACACTTTGCAAGTCTTGCAGAAAGCACCTCATTGGTCTTCTCTGCATTGAATTCACCGTTATCATGGAAAAATACCACTTCCGCAGCATCCACAAAATCATAGCCCAGATAATCCGCCATAATGATACCGTTCAGGTATTCTCCGCGCGAAGCCGCATAGTTGCTGCCGGCCTTTTCCTTAAAATTCTTTTCGATCACCTTGAACTCTTCCTCAAGAGAAAGGTTCAGACCGAGGCCGTCGATGATCTCCTGATATCTTGCTTTGATCTTATTCAGCTCCTCACTGAAATCCGCACCCTTCTCAGCCAAAGCATAGCAGGCATACAGCATATCTGTCACCTTGGTATCTGCGGAAAATCTTTTACCGGGTGCAGAGGGTACCACATACCTTCTGTCCTCTTCTGCGCGAATGATATTTCCTACCTTTACAAACTGCTCTGCACTTGCAAGAGAGCTTCCTCCGAACTTTACTACCTTAGACATTTTTTTACTCCTCTTATTTTATTCTTCTATCTGCAAAAAATAATCAATCAATTTATGGCCCACCGGCATCAGCTTTCCGCCGGCACGTCCGTCCTCCTCAGTGTAGCTTAAACTGCTTTCCACAGGAGACGTACTGTCATACAGCATATAAGGAACATTGTCCGATGTGTGCGTTCTCACGCAGATGGGAGTGGGATGATCCGGCAATACCAGGAGTCTGAAATCTTCTCCTGCAGCCTCCATCTTCTCCACCACAGGACCGATCACCTGACTGTCCAGATACTCAATGGCCTGTACCTTGCGCTCCACACTTCCCTGATGACCCATTTCATCCGGCGCTTCCACATGAATATAAACAAAGTCATATCCGTCACAGGTCACAGCCTTTACGGCTGCCTCCACCTTGCCGGCATAATTGGTGTGCAGGCCTCCGTTGGCGCCTTCCACCAGGGCAACGCCCATTCCCGCGCCGACTGCAATACCTTTCAAAAGATCCACCGCAGACACCATCATACCTTTCTTGCCGGTCTTCTCCTCAAAGGAGCTGAGCATAGGCTTCGTTCCGGCTCCCCAGAACCAACAGCAGTTGGCGGGGTTCAGCCCCTGCTTCTTGCGTTCAATGTTGATGGGATGATTTACCAGGATCTCATAGCTTCTCTTCATCATCCGGCGAAGCATCTCGTCCTCAGGGAGATACTGACCAATCACCCGGCCCAGCACATCGTGGGGCGGTGTCAGCTCTACCACGCTTCCCTTATCCCAGATCAGGCAGTGGCGGTAGCTGGTTCCCACATAAAACTGATACGTCTCATCTGCCAGTTCCTTAGCCACTTCTTTTAACAATACCGCACAGTCTTCGGTACTGATCTCGGAAGAGCTGTGGTCGATGATGGTTTTTTGCTCAAAGGGCACATCGTCCTCTGAGATGGTCACGATATTACAGCGAAGCGCAATATCCGTTTCCTTCATGGGAACACCGATGCTCAGCGCCTCCAGAGGAGAACGTCCGGAATAATATTTCACCGGATCGTAACCCATTACAGACAGATTCGCCGTGTCAGAGCCCGGCTTCATGCCGTCAGGTATGGTATGTACCATTCCCACTTCTGACAGCTTGCTCAAACGGTCCATATTGGGAGTTTTGGCATAAGCAAGGGGAGTCTTTCCTCCCAGTTCAGGGATAGGCTGATCCGCCATGCCGTCCCCCAACACTACAATATATTTCATGGTCAATTCCTGCTTTCTTCTAAATTTAAAATATCTGCTCAGAAACCTTACCGATATCCGGATCAGTCACCCATGCGGATCTTGCTCAGGATCACATCCTGCAATCCTTTGCATTTTTCCTCAAAGTCCTTTTCCTTACATACAGAAGTCACATATCCTGCATCCTCACTGCGTCCGGCATCTATCACTTCTCCGCCGGGGAATGCTGCTTTCAATTTATCCAAAGCGGAAGCTTTGACTCTCACAAAGTAACTTCTTTCCACCTCAGCCACATCGGCAAGCTTTGCCTCTTCAGCTGCCCAGATGCAGGGGAGCTGTCTGCCCCGGTTCCGCGCGCAGTCGATTACATCGCCTACTACCGCACTGGCTGTGGGAAGCTTTCCGGCACCCCTGCCGTAATACATGGAATCTCCGAGCATGTTGCCCTTGACCAGTATCGCGTTGAATACATCACTTACCATATATAAAGGATTTTCATTGCTGATCATAAACGGCGCCACCATAACAAGGGTTTCCTCACCATGGCTCCTGCTCATGCCAAGAAGCTTGATGGACTTGCCCATTGCCTTGGCATATACAAAATCAGCGGCTGTGATCTTAGTGATACCTTCTGTATAAACCTTTTCGGAATCCACCGTCCTGCCAAGCATCAGGGAAGAAAGAATGGAAATCTTGCGGCAGGCATCGTGGCCTTCCACGTCAGCTTCGGGATTCCGCTCCGCATACCCCTTCTCCTGGGCCAGCTTCAGCACATCCTCAAAGTCAGCACCCTCTTTTTCCATTTTACTCAAAATATAGTTGGTGGTACCGTTCAAGATACCGGTGATCGCTTCCACCTTCTCTGCTGTCAGCGCCTCATTCAGCGGACGAATGATGGGGATACCGCCACCTACGCTGGCTTCAAACAGGTAATTACAGTTGTGGGCGTGTGCCGTTTCAAGAAGCTCGGGACCGTACTTTGCCACCAGTTCTTTATTGGAAGTACAAACGCTCTTTCCTCTCTCCAGCGCCATTCTGGTAAACTGATAAGCAGCTCCTACACCGCCCATTACCTCACAGACGATATCCACGGAATCATCTTCCATGATCACATTTACGTCGTGCACCAGTTTACTCTCATAGGGGTCTCCCGGAAAATCTCTCAAATCCAGAATATATTTCACTTCCATCTGATCGGCAACCCTCTTGTTGATCAGCTCTTTATTGCTCTCGATAACTTCTACTACACCGCTTCCTACTGTGCCGTACCCTAAAACCGCTACGTTGATCATTTTCATTCTCCTCTACTCTTTCGCTAATATTTTAACGCGCCGCACACCTCTCTGCTGCTCCATCTGGTCGATCATTTTGGAGACATCTCCGGTGGTTTGCAAAATCTGCACACTCAGACTCAAGGATGCGATCCCGTTGATGGGGATACTCTGATGGATCGTCAGAATATTGGCACGGTATTCAGCAATCGTCTTCAGTACGTCCGACAAAAGCCCCGGCTCATCATCCATATCAAACGTCAATGTGATGGTCGTTCCCGGCGAATTGTCATGAAATTGAAAAATATCGTCCTTGTACTTGTAAAAAGAACTCCGGCTGATCCCAACCGCATCAACCGCTTCCTGAATCGTTGTAAATTTTTCCGATTCCAGAAGTCTTTTTACCTCTACCACTTTCAGAAGGACCTCCGGCACTGCCTTACGCCGGACCACAAAATACTTGGCTTCCTCTCCCATTTGGTATATCCTGCTTCCTTTTCCCTGCAATTGTCAAAATTACTTGTGCATTTTCCACAATGTTCTTCTCTCGCGGACACTTGTTTGTCGATGAGGGATATTCTAGCACAATCGCCCGGGAAATGCAAGGGGTATTTTTCGATTTATCGCGAAGGGGAAGTAATACGGGGGAGGACAAATATGTATATTTTTTGTAACCTGCCGTAAAGCAGCCCGGCCCCATATGCCGCCAATCTATCGTTTGTATAAAAGGCCCTTGAAAAACGCCTGCGCTTAGCGAGGTACTTTCGAGCTTAGCGTCAGTTGCGTTTTTCACGGAGCGAGAGCGTGCCGTTATACAAATGATAGATTGGCGGCATTGGGGCCGGGCGGAAACCATCCTGAAATTACATCAGGGGATATTTGTCTGTCAATTCCTGTACGATGGCGCGGGCTTTAGGAACTGCCGCCTCGCCTTCTTTGATGACCATGGCAATGGCCTCAGCGATCTTGTCCATATCCTCTGTGTTCATGCCTCTGGAGGTCACTGCAGGGGTGCCGAGACGGATACCGCTGGTGACGAACGGTGACTGAGGATCATTGGGGATCGTGTTCTTGTTGCTGGTAATATGAGCCGCATCCAGAAGCTTCTCCACATTCTTGCCGGTAAGACCGTAGGTGGTCAGATCTACCAGCATCAGATGGTTGTCCGTACCGCCGGAAACGATCTTGATGCCTCTGGAGATCAGGCCCTTGCAGAGTGCCTGTGCATTGTCAGCGATATTTTTCTGATAAGTCTTGAATTCGTCGCTCAGAGCCTCTTTGAAGCAGACTGCCTTGGCTGCGATCACGTGCATCAGAGGGCCGCCCTGGATGCCGGGGAAAATCGCTTTGTTAAAGTTGTACTTCTCTGCTGCTTCCTTATTGCAGAGGATCAGACCGCCTCTGGGACCGCGCAGGGTCTTGTGAGTGGTGGTGGTCACTACATCTGCATAGGGAATGGGGCTGGGATGGATCCCTGCTGCCACCAGACCGGCAATGTGTGCCATATCTACCATGAGCACTGCGCCCACTTCGTCCGCAACTTCACGGAACTTCTTGAAATCAATGGTACGCGCATAAGCGGAAGCACCTGCGATGATCAGCTTGGGTTTTGCTTCCAGTGCGATTTCACGCAGTTTGTCATAATCAATAAAACCGTCATCGTTTACACCGTAAGGCACGATGTTAAAGTATTTACCGGACATGTTAACCGGGCTTCCGTGTGTCAGATGTCCGCCGTGGTCCAGATTCATACCCATGATGGTGTCGCCGGGCTTGCAGACAGCAAACTGTACTGCCATATTGGCCTGAGCGCCGGAATGAGGCTGCACATTGGCATAATCACAGCCAAACAGCTCTTTTGCTCTCTCGATAGCCAGGTTCTCCACAACGTCCACACACTGGCAGCCACCGTAGTATCTCTTTCCAGGATAACCTTCTGCATATTTATTGGTCAAAGGGCTTCCCATCGCTGCCATCACTGCCTTACTCACCCAGTTCTCGGACGCGATCAGCTCTATATGACTGTTCTGTCTCTCCTGCTCCGCTTCAATCGCTTCTGCGATCTCGGGATCGGTAATTCTCACATCTTCCAAAGAATACATTATTTTCCTCCTTTACGGGCGCCTCTGTCCTGCGCCTTTACTTTAATGCGGTAAACTATGAAATTGATTATATCATATAATCTTTGGAAAGCAAAGTAAAATTTATATCAAAATTTAGTAGGATATTTATGCAAAGTATGCTAAAATAGTTACATAGTGTTGCCTGAAGATCAGAGCATCTTTGTAACCGACGAAAGAAGAGGTGTACCATGTACCACATTATCATTAATCCGGCATCCCGCTCCGGAAAAGGCCTGAAGCTGTGGAAGGAAACTGTCGAACCCGCATTACATAAAGAAGGTATCACCTACCGCTCTTATTTTTCCAGAGAAGCGGGCGACGTGGCGCGGCTTACCCGGGAGATCACATCCGTTGCTCCCACTGAAGGCGATCCGTTGAAGCTGATCATTCTCGGCGGCGACGGCACTGTGAATGAAGCGCTCCAGGGGATCGAGGATCCCTCCCGCATCGTCATCGGATATATTCCCACCGGCTCCAGCAATGATTTTGCCAGGGATCTGAAGATTCCCAAAGATCCGGTGCAGGCTTTGGACCGCATTCTCCACACAGGCACGGTACATCCCATGGACATGAGCACTGTATACTACCCGGACGGAGAGATCAGGCGATATGCAGTCGGCTGCGGTATCGGCTTTGATGCCGCTGTCTGCGAGGAATCAACATGTTCCCGGATCAAGGCTTTCTGCAACAGGATCGGACTTGGCAAGCTGACCTATCTGGGCATCGCCTTGAAGCAGCTGTTCACAGCACCCAAAGTTTCCTGTGAACTTACACTTGACGGCAAAGCACCTATACATATCAAAAACTTTTTATTTGTGACCAGCATGAACCACCGCTATCAGGGCGGCGGCTTCAAATTCTGCCCCGATGCGGATGACAACGACGGCATCATGAATCTCTGTGCCGTCGGCAATGTCCCCAGGCTCGTGGTTCTCCTTGCCCTGCCCACCGCCTTCTTCGGCAAGCACTTTATCTTTAAAGGAGTCAATCCCTACCGCGCTTCCACTGTACATATCAAGACCTCCCGGCCTCTCTGGGTCCAGACCGACGGTGAAGTGACCAGACAGACCGACGAATTTACCGTGGAATGCAGTCGCAGTGCCATGAATATCATTTACTGATTTTCTTAAGAATGTTTTATCTTTCAAAAAGCATCTTGAAAAATATCCGAAAATGATTATACTATAAGATGGTTTAAACACGGAAGAGAAAAACAAATATACAGGAGTATCTCATGAAGAAGATCAAGGCGTTTATTTCTACTTATAAGCATGGCATTCCCGCATTGGGTTATCTGATATTTTACATGACATGGTTTATGTACCTGGAGCAGAAAGTGACCAGGCATTACACTGTCATACATATCCCGCTGGATGATTACGTTCCCTTTTGCGAACTGTTCATCATCCCGTATTACCTCTGGTTTTTGTATGTCGCAGTGGTAATCATCTACCTGCTGTTTGCCGACAAGAAAGAGTTTATAAGGACATGTGCCTTCCTCTTTACCGGAATGACAGTCTTTCTGCTGGTATCCACCCTCTGGCCCAACGGTCAGCATCTAAGACCCTTCACCATGCCGAGAGACAATATTTTCACCAGGCTGGTGGAAGGCCTGTACCGCACGGATACCCCCACCAACCTCTGGCCCAGCATCCATGTGTTTAACTCTCTGGGTGCCCACATTGCTGTTACAAAATCTCAGAAGCTGGCAGGAAGGAAATGGCTTAAGACAGGATCCTTTATCCTTGCCGTGTCCATTATCCTGTCCACCGTATTTTTGAAACAGCACTCCGTGTTTGACATGATCACTGCCTTTGTGATGGCATTCATTCTCTACGCCGTGGTATACAAATACGACATCATTACAGTATTTCAACAGCGTAAGGCCGTGCGTGCCCGCAAGAAATCGGCCCCCCGGGCTGTATAATATTTACGGACAAATTATCGGCCCCCGAAATCAGATTTCAGTTCTGACTTCAGGGGCCGATTTTCTATGAGATGTAGGAGGGGTAAATGCTCTACCATTTTGATGCACGGAATCTTCCCAGATAGCGCTTGTTACACCACAGGATACTGGCAAGGACAAGCACAAATCCTGCGATTACAAACCAGTTCTTTACAGATAGCGGAAAAAATATTGCTCCCACGAAAACAAAACCTAAACATAATGCATTCATCCGTGCATGTATCCTGTACTTCTTTATCGCATTCCCCTTATCCTCCAATTCCCGCTCTAACTTTTTAGAAGCTATAAGTCTTGGAAAGAAAAGGGATAGAACTCCAACTATTATCCATCCTGCTCCAAAAACAAAATAAGACCGATTTTCCCAGGAAAATAAAAAAATTCCACCCATTCCTTAAACTCTCCCCTTATTAATACATCCATTATATATAAATAATTGCCTCTTGTCAATATTTTGTCTGTTTATTTTGAATATTATTTTAATATGTCAGATATTTAATATTCTGAAAATATATCAGCAACACAAAACCGCCGACACGTAAGTGCCGGCAGTCATCTCGTCAACTCTTATTAATTAAACTTAAATATCTTCTGGCAAATCCGATACCCCTCCACGGATATCTTACGTCCGCCCCTGCCCGGCAGGTTCATGGCCTGTCCCATGATGCCGCTTCGCAGTCTGCGGTACAGGCGGCTGTCCTTGCTCTTTACGTACTTCCACAGTTCCTTCTTCTGCTGCAGGTGTTCCTCTGTACCGGAGCGGATCGCAAGCACGGAGGACACAATGGTGATGATCTCCAGATAATTGAACATGTACTGATACAGTCTCTTTTTCTTCATGATCTGCTGCTTATGCTTCACAAAGTAATCGATCATGATCTTATTGACCTTAAGCTGCTGGTCATATCTGGATATCATTACCTTTTCATTGACGGACTGATCCTGTCTGCCTATGTAGTAACGGTAGAAGTTCACGTCCAGATAGTACATATTTCTCACAAAGGGCATGGGCTCAAACACATAGATGCTGTCCACATAAAAGGTGTGCTCCGGCAGATGCACGCCGCATTCCTTCAGAAGCTTCGTGCGGTAGATCACCGAATGCATCAGGATGTAATGTCCCTTCATGAAATGGCGGCAATCGTCCCAGGTAAACATCTGATTCTCGGGCAGGGTATGGTGATAGTGGATCACCTTTTTGCGTTTCTCCCCTTCCTTCTCATACACATAGTTGCTGATGAGCATATCCAGCACCTGATCGCCGCCGGCCAATCTGCGCAGGGTGTCAAGGATCTTGAGATATGCCTCCTCCTTTACCCAGTCATCACTGTCCACCACCTTAAAGTACAGGCCTGTGGCGTTTGCTATACCGGTATTCACGGCAGAGCCATGACCGCCGTTTTCCTTGTGGATTGCCTTTACGATTGTGGGAAACTGCGCCTCGTACTCGTCTGCAATCTCCGCGGTCCTGTCCTTGGTGGAACCGTCGTCCACGATCAGGATCTCCACGTCCTCTCCGCCCACCAGCAGAGAATCAATACACTTGTGCATATATGCTTCTGAATTGTAACAGGGTACTGCTATTGTTAAAAGCTTCATCAGTAACTTAACTCCTCTCCGTGTCTTGGTACCTTTCATTGCCCAGCTTAATGTTCAGGTATCCGGTATAAGCCGAAAAAGCAGTGGGCACGGGGTATTTCTCCTGGGTCTCCCAGGGCTCGATAAACAGCCAGTCCGATGTTTCCTCTGTCAGCACTTTGGGGGCAAGCTCATCCACCCGGACCATGTAACCCTTCATGTGCCATTCCTTATGTGTAAAAATATGCTTTGCATCCTCCAGGGGCTGTATGCGCAAAGTGCGGATCCCATTGTCTGCCAGATATGCGGTCACCTCCCGGGCGGTCCGGTAACCCTGCAGGCTCGGGAACTCATACATTCCGGCCAGAAGTCCTTTGGCACTTCTCTTTTTAAGCGCTGCCTTGTTCTCATCCCGGATGATCAGCACCGTCTTTTCCTCTATGGTTCGCTCTTTCTTGGACGCCTTTCTGGGAAATGACATTTCACAGCTGTTCTGATGGGCTTTGCAGATCTCTGCAAGCGGGCACTCCTCACAGTGGGGCGCACCGTTGGGGATACACACACAAGCTCCCAGCTCCATCATGGCCTGATTAAAATCGCCGGGCCGGTCCACGGGCATTGCTTCAAGAAGGTCCTGCTCCACAGAAGCCTTCACTTTTGTATCTGTGATCAGGCGCTCATCCATACGGATACGGGAAACTACCCTGAGCACATTGCCGTCCACTGCAGGAACCGGCCTGTTGTAGGCAATGGAAGCCACAGCGCCGGCTGTATAGCTGCCGATCCCTTTGAGTTTCAAAAGTTCCTCATAGGTATCCGGCATGGCTCCGCCGTACTCTTCCATAATCTGAACCGCTGCCTTCTGCAGATTGCGGACACGGTTGTAATACCCAAGCCCTTCCCAAAGTTTCAGCAGCTGCTCCTCACCGGCTGCCGCCAAAGCGCTGATATCCGGCAGGCTCTTCATAAAGCGTTCAAAATAAGGTTTGACCGCCTCCACCCTCGTCTGCTGGAGCATGATCTCGGAAACCCACACCCGATAGGGCGTCGGCTCTTCCCTCCAGGGAAGGATCCTTCTGTTCTTATCATACCATGTAAGGAGCGGATTGGGAATCTCTTTCAGCTCCCCAAGTTTTAATTTTTCTTTAAGATGTACCTGCACGGGGATGTTCAGTGTCAGCCCGTCCGGCTCCGTCAGGCAATCATAGGCGAGTACTTTGACGCCCTGCCCCGCAGCCTCACGCAGCGCCTCCGCGAACTCTTTATGAGTTCTCTCATTGGGAATAAAGTACCCCACGTTCTCCATCTGCACCACAAACAGCACATAGGTCTGATACCCATCCCTATGGGCCTTTACCAGTTCCTCCACGTGCTTCACCGCCCGCTGTGACGGAGCATCAGGAAAGAGGACTACACCGTCTTCTTCCAGTGTAACCCCCTTCACCTCCATAAAGATCCTCTCTGAGGCCGTCTCTATATAAAAGTCAAAACGTGAATTGCCGTAAAAGGTCTCCGGCTTTACGATCACGGCATCCGGAAAAAGCTTCCCGGCCCTGATGGCCTCCTCCACCACCTTGTTGGGCGCCTGAGAGTCAATATTCACCATCCTCTCACCTTTTCGCACCCCCACCAGGTCGTATCTTGTCTTCCTGTGGGGATTGTCACTCTCCTCCAGCCAGACAGTGGCTCCCGGCAGCAAAAGCTCTTTGCATCTGCCTGTATTTTTAACATGTACCGTTTCCTTCCTGCCCTCTATCTCCACATAGGCGATAAAACGGTTAGGCCGTTCCAGAAATTTTCCCGGCACAATACGGTTGTACTTCATCTTTTAACTGTTCTCTCCTTCTGCTCCGGTATGGCACTCTCGCCACGGGCACCACCGAAGAGGCACCTCTCAAATGTACCAACTGATCGTCAAAGAAAATATGTGCACCAAATGCTTTCAGGATCTCCTGCTTGCTGATGCCTCCCAGGAAAAAGGCCTCATCCATCTCAACCTTCCAGGACCTGAGCGTGCGGATGACGCGCTCATGGGCAGGGGCGCACCTTGATGTCACAAGCGCCGTCCGTATCCTGTCCCTGATCTGTGGGTTCTCTTCCCTGAGTCTTGAAAGCTTCGTGAGAAACCTGGCAAAGGGTCCCGGCTCCAGCGGAACGTCCACAAAACGCCTCTCATTTTCCTCAAAAGCCTGCAAGCCCTTCTGCTGAAAGATCTGCTCCGATTCCTCCGAAAAAAGCACTGCATCTCCGTCAAAAGCAATCCTGATCTGACCTGTCTCCCGCAACGGGTAAATAATATTTTCCGAGAGCTGCTCCGGCACAAAGACCACACCTGCCGCGATCCCGTTATCTACCGCACTCTGCACATCCTCCTCGCAGGACGACAGAAACAGATCTGTATGAAACGCACCCAGGTAAGAAGCAAGGGCGGAACCGCTGACAAACACAGCTCTTGTAATGGGCAATCCGTAAAAGGAGATGGAATGGAAAACCCGCAGCGAGACATCGGGACAGTTGTGGGACATCACGATGATCTCCACCCGGTCCTCTCCCATCACTTCATTGAGTCCCAGGAGCGCTTTGATCAGGCCAAAGCCCGGTCCGGGCTTTAAAGCTTCCTTCTCATGGGCCATCTGATAACTCCGGTAAGCGTCAACGCCTTCTCTGACAAATACCTCGTTCTCCTGTCTCATATCAAACAACGTGCGTGCTGAGATCCCTACTACCAGCTTATCCTCCAGGGCGTGTGACATAATGACTCCTTTCCCGGACCGTTCGCAATGTCACACAGCTTTCCCGTCATATGAGCTTCCCTGCAAGCTATCTCATGCGGTTGCACTCGTACCGTTCCAGCGTCTGAAGGCACCCCTTCAGAGACTCATAACGTTCCTCCGGCTCGCCATCGTTCACTTCGATATCACAGGCAATCGCCATGGTAGTGATCATCTCATCCGTGATCCTGTGGCGGAGCCCCGACAGAATATTCAGGCGCTGACTGTAAGAATCGGCATCCAGGAACGCCAACACCATGGGATCGATGTCCGGCTCCTCCGCTGCTTCCTCAGTTGCTTCCTCCGCTGCTTCCTCAGCTTTTGCCACTTCTGCAGTCACGGTTTCTGCCTGTTCAGCCTGTCCGCTATCCACGGAAGCTCCCCCGGCCTGTTCGCAAACAGGTTCTGCAGTCTGGCGAAAGCTCTCGGGGCCCTGCAGTTCAAAGCGGAACTTTTGTGCCACATCAGGATACTTTGACCGGTCTACCTCCGACAAAAACATAGTAAGCGGCCGGGCATAGGTACGGAAATCTCCGTACAGGGCCTGATATACCACCAGCTGCTCTCCCGTCTCGGAATGCTCTGCTATTGCTACGATCTGATATAAATTTCCTTTAAAATGTCTGTAGATTTCCTGCGGTCTGGGTATAAATGCCATGGAATAACTCCTTCCTTGACTCGAAAGCTCGTGCTTCGCGCTCCCTCGCCCGCTCCCTCCGGGGCGGGCGACCGGCTTCCCCGGTTGCTTTCTCCTTATCTTGTGGGGTGGAATCAGATGATCACCTCGT
>JAZRCR010000004.1:0-17403 GCA_045659805.1 Acetatifactor sp. | reverse complement strand
GCTGAGGAAGAGAAAGAACAGACGGCAAAGCATCAGGCTCCGCGGGGACCGGTATCCGGGCAGTCCGTACCGCCTGTGACATTTGCGGTGTTTGCTTTTGACGGAATCAGGGAGGTCTGCCGGTATGCCCGGGTGCTTCCTGCCAACCTACGGATCAGAAGTGTTCTGTACCGGATGGGAGATACCTATTATCTTCATCTGGATAAGGGCGGGGCGTCTTATGAGAGATATAGCAGAGCGTGCATCCGTGCCATGGAGTTTGGCAGCCTGTATACCGCGGAAGCCGGCAGGCTGGAATACCTTGAGGAGCATGCGGAGTGCCTGATCCCCGATCACGCAGTGAAAAAATTAAAATTTTAGAAAAGATGCAGCCGGACGGTTCGTATGCTGTTTTGCGACAACCGCTCCGGCTGAAATTGGAGAGAGCAGAATGATCTATACAGTAACCTTTAATCCATCTCTTGACTACTATGTGACGGTTGACGGCTTCCGTCTGGGAAGAACCAACCGCACCCTGACGGAAGCCATGTTTCCCGGAGGTAAGGGGATCAACGTGTCAGCGGTCCTTCATCACCTTGGGATGGAGACCACTGCCCTTGGTTTCGCGGCAGGCTTTGTGGGGGACGAAATCATAAAAAGGACGCAGGAGATGGGATTTCCCTGCGAGTTTATCAAGGTGCAGAATGGTTTGTCCAGGATCAATGTGAAGCTGAAAGACTTTGACGGCACAGAGATCAACGGCAGAGGACCTGAGGTTTCAGAGAGAGAGTTGTCCCGGCTTCTGGACCGGTTGGACGGCCTGACAGAAGGGGATGTGCTTGTTCTGGCCGGCAGTATCCCCGACAGTATTCCGAAGTCTGTGTACAGGGATATGATGGAGCGCCTGAAAGATAAAGGCGTGCTTTTTGCGGTGGATGCCACAGGAGAGCTTCTATGGAATGCTTTGGAATACAAGCCTTTCCTGATCAAACCCAATCATCATGAGTTGGGAGCCCTGTTCGGTACAGAACTTAAACCGGGGGAAGCGGTGGTGCCTTATGCCCGGAAATTGCAGGAAAAAGGTGCCCGTAACGTTCTGGTCTCCATGTCCGGTGACGGCGCCGTTCTGCTTTCGGAGGAAGGTGAGGTTTATCATCTCCCGGCACCGGAAGGAAAATTGGTGAACGCAGTGGGGGCGGGAGATTCCATGGTGGCCGGTTTTCTGGCTGGCTACTTACAGAGAAAAGATTATCTGCATGCATTTAAACTGGGGCTCGCGGCGGGCAGCGCTACAGCTTTTTCGGAGAAGCTTGCAGAGGGCGAAGAGATTCAGAAGGTTTATGACACAATAAGAGGCTGAACATATGATGCAGATCTATCAGGGAAAGAGTGTATTTGAAGGCATAGCCATAGGAAGAATCCGGGTTTATGAGAGAAAAGAGAAGCAGGTGCGGCGGTATTACGTGGAGGAAACTTCCGCACAGCTCAAAAGGCTGGAGAGTGCTGTAAATGCGGCTAAGGAACAGTTGCTTGCCCTGCGTGAGCGGGCGGCTGACAGGGTGGGAGATGCGCATGCTGCCATATTTGAAACCCATCTTCTTCTTTTGTCGGATACTGATTATCTGGGCTATGCAGAGAATGTAATAAAGACACAGATGGTCAACGCGGAGTATGCCGTGGAGGCTTCAGAGGCGTATTTCTGTGAAAAATTCTCGTCCATGGCCGATGAATACATGCAGGCAAGGGCGGCGGATGTGAGTGATGTCTCGGAACGCCTGATTGCGGTCCTGACCGGATATACGGTGTCCGGGGAAAGAAGCGGTCTGTCCGGTCTTTTGTGGGCAGAAGAAGAACCTGTCATTCTGGTGGCAGAGGATCTTGCGCCCAGCGAGACGGTACAGCTGGACAAAGAGAAAATTCTGGGATTTGTGACGGTGCACGGTTCTGTAAATTCCCACACGGCAATCCTGGCAAGAACCATGAATATTCCGGCCATAGTAAATGTCTCACTGCCGATCAGTGAGCTTTACGGACGTATGGCCGTGGCGGACGGTTACAGCGGACTTCTTTATGTGGATCCGGATGAGGAGACGATCAGGCACATGGAGGACAAACGCTCTGCAGAAGCGAAGAAGAGTGCAGTGCTGTCCGAAATGAAGGGAAAAGAGAGCGTTACGCTGGACGGTGAAAAGGTAGCATTGTATGCCAATATCGGCAGTCTGGAGGATCTGAAGCAGGCACTTTCCAACGATGCGGAAGGGATCGGACTTTTCAGAAGTGAGTTTTTGTATATGGGAAGAAACGACTATCCCTCGGAGGAAGAACAGTTTGCCGTGTATAAGGCGGCAGCGGAAGCCATGGGGGGAAAGTCTCTGGTCATCCGTACCCTGGACATCGGAGCGGATAAGCAGGCCGGGTATTTCGGACTGGCGGAAGAGGAGAATCCGGCCATGGGCTGCCGAGCCATCAGGATATGTCTCAAGAGACCGGAGCTTTTTGAGACACAGCTTCGGGCTATCCTTCGCGCAGCGGTTTACGGAAAGGTGGCTGTTTTATACCCCATGATCACTTCCCTCAGGGAGATTGTGAAAATCCGGGAAACGGTCGAACAGGTTAAGGCAGAGCTTTCCGGGAAAGGTATTGCGTACGGAGAAATAGAGCAGGGTATTATGATCGAGACACCGGCTGCCGCAGTGATCAGCGATCTGTTGGCGAAGGAAGTGGATTTTTTCAGTATCGGCACCAACGATTTGACACAATATATGTTGGCCATTGACAGGCAGAACGGAGAACTGGACGAATTTTATGATGCTTATCATGAATCAGTGCTTCGAATGATAGAAGTGACTGCAGAGAATGCACGGAAAGCCGGCATCCGCTGCGGTATCTGCGGCGAACTGGCGGCAGATACCGCTATGACGGAGCGGTTTTTGAAAATAGGAATCCGGGAGCTTTCCGTAGCCCCCGGAAGAATTTTAAAGCTTCGTGAAACAGTCAGACAGATCAGACTTTAGCTTTTGTAAACGATCTTACCGCCTACGATGGTACAGCTCACGTTGATGTCCTCGTCAAAGAGGATAATGTCGGCATCGTATCCTGCTTCCAGTTTACCCTTGCTGTCAAAGCCCATGATTCTGGCGGGAGTGAGAGCCGCCATGGTAACTGCGTCACAGAGAGGAACGTCTGCCATGTTGACCATGTTTCTCACCAGTCTGTCACAGAATGCCACACTGCCGGCAAAGGCGGTGCGGTCGGGCAGTTTTGCTACGCCGTCCTCAATGATAACAGGAAGGCCTGTCTCCAGACCGCCCAGGATGCTGGGACCGTCCGGCATGCCGGCGCCGCGCATGGAGTCGGTAACCAGGGCAGTGCTCTTTGCACCTTTGATCTTGTAGATGAGCTTCAGAAGGTCCGCAGGCAGATGAATCCCGTCTGCGATGATCTCTACGGTCATGTCGTCTGCAAGATAGGCGGCTTCCACGATACCTGCGTAGCGGAACGCATTGCGGCGGTGTACGATGCTGCAGCCGGAGTAAAGGTGTGTCACGTGGCTGAAGCCGTCCTTCAATGCACTCAGGGCACAGGTGCTGTCTGCATCACTGTGGCCGATGCAGGGCAGAACGCCTTTGGATGTGAGATAACGGGCAAATTCCTGTGCGCCCTCAAGCTCCGGGGCAGCAGTCCAGCGGAGGACACAGTCGGTGTTTTCCAGAATACCTTCATACTCTGCCTTATCAAATGCTTTAATATATTTGGGATCCTGAGCGCCCTTCTGAGCCATGGAAAAATAAGGACCCTCAAAATGTAAGCCTGCCAGATTGGCGCCTTTGCTGCAATCTTTTACGGCTTCAAAGGTCTTGATGGCGGCATTCATGAGCTCCGGTGTACTGGAGGTTACTGTGGGCACCAGAGTGGTGGCACCGTGCTCCGCACAGACGGAAGCAATGGTCTGAAAAGCTTCTTCGGTGTTGTCGAGGAAATCATATCCTCCGGCACCGTGGATATGGATATCAATAAAACCGGGTGATACATAGGCTCCGTCGGCGTCGATCTCTGCGTCGCAAGGGAGCTTTTCTTGTGTGACGGCAAGGATCTTACCGTCCTCCAGATATACGGACAGGTTATCGGAAATTTTGTTTTCCAGGATAACTTTACCGTTGCGGATTGCTGTGATCATAGTCTGTTCCTCCGTTATTTGCTGAGCAGAGCGCTGCTGTCAGCGTCGCAGTACATGATGGCATTGTCTTTATTGCGAAGGATGGTGGCAGGGCAGGCTTCTGAGATGGGACCTTCAATGGTGTTCTTAACTGCAACTGCCTTGGTGGGAGCGGGAACTACACAGAAATTGTATCCGGCACTCATCAGGGTGGGGATGGTCAGTGTCAGAGCCCACTTGGGCACTTCGTCAATGTGTGCGAAGCAGCCGTCGTTGACCTGCTGCATACGGCAGACATCGTCGAGACTTACAGGCTTTACCATCTGGGGGTCGTTAAAGTCTGCAACATGAGGATCGTTGAAGGCGATGTGGCCGTTCTCGCCGATGCCCATGCAAACGATATCTACGGGGTGCTCTGCCAACAGTGCGCTGTAACGGTCACATTCTGCCTGAGGATCGGTAGCAGCAGCGTTGATCAGATTCACACTCTTAAAGGGCTTTAAGTCAAACAGTCTGTCTTTCAGGAAATTGCTGAAGCACTGGGGAGCATTGGGATTGAGACCCACATACTCGTCCATGTGAAAACCGTTGATTCTTTCCCACTCGATGTCATCTCTTGCGCAAAGAGCAGCAAGCATGTCGTTCTGGGAGGGTGCTGCGGCAAAGATCATATTGATCTCGCTCTTTTCTGCAAGGCATTTCTTGATGCATTCTGCGATGTCATCGGCTGCGCCCTGTCCCATAAGGGTTCTGTTTTCATAAATTTTTACTTCTAACTTATCTTTTTTGAAATCCATAATTTTTCACTGTTAACCTTTCATTGAAATTAGTTTATTACCAGTATGCGTCGAGACCTTTGCTCAGGCGGGCCAGCGCTTCCATGTAATAGTAGCAGCCCCAGAGGTTGCACTCATCTACACCGCGGTTCGCGTTATGGTTATAGACAGCATGCAGCAACAGACCGTTGGACTCCGGCGTGTCCTTGGTGCTGTAATTCTGAGATAAGGAGTACATGATCTTGTCTACCGCATTTGCATACAGCTCTTTTAAAGGATTGTCATCGGACATCCGGGGCAGCATCTGCAAGAGACCGCAGGCAGCGATGGCGCCGGCTGAGGAGTCGCGCTCCTGATCGTCGCCGTCGGTGTAGATCATATCCCAGAAGGGGACATAATCCTGGGGAAGCAGATTTAAGAAGCAATTTGCCACTTTTTCAAAGTAAGGAATGAATGCATCGTCCTGTAAGTACTTATAGGTTAAAGGAACACCGCTGATCAGCCATGCCTGGCCTCTTGCCCAAGTGGAATCATCTGCTGCACCCTGACATGTGTTACCGTACATAGGGTTGCCTTCTTTATCAAAATAGAAAGTGTGGTAGGTAGTACCATCTTCCCGGATATTATATTTTACAGTATTCCATGCATGCGCCTTAGCGGCTTCCCAGTACTTGGTGTCTCCGGTCTCCAGAGTTGCCCAGTATAAAAGAGGAATATTATTCATGCAGTCCACGATCAGGCGGTGATTGTCACCCACGTTGCCCCATGCCTGGATTACGCCGGCATTGTATCTTCCCATCAAGTGCTCGGCAGCCATAAGAGCGGCTTCCTTTGCTTTTTCGTTGCCGGTCAGTTTGTAAGCGGCAACGCAGGATGGCATGTACAGAAATCCCATGTCGTGGTGGTTAACGCCAAGCTTCTCCACGATTCTCACATGGAAAGAGTCAATCAAAGATTCGGCTTTGTTCTTATACTTTTCGTCTCCGGTCATTTCATAAGCCAACCAAAGCATGCCGCTGTAGAAACCGGTCTGCCATCCGCAATCGTTCTTTACCCTGGGATAAATGTTGTTGTTGCTGCTTTCGCCGGGAAAGTCATCTCCCATTTCTTCCATCAGTTGATCCAGTTTCTTGAGTGCTTCTTTTACGGCGTTTTCCAGCACTGCGCCGGTCATTTTGTGTTGGCCCTGAAAACGTTCGGGCTTTAAAACAGATACAGTTTGCATTATCAAATCTCCATTTCAATCGTTTTGTGTCGGTAGATTGCGTGAAATCAATATATGCTTTGATCAGATAAACGGTCTGCGGTCCAGCACCAGACGCAGGGGCTTGTCAGTGATGATCTGTCCGGGCAGGAAACGCTGAAGGTCTGCTACACAGCACATAGCGCCGAACAGAGAGTGCAGGTCGTCTACCAAAGGATGAGTATCGAAATCCAAAGACATGAACCAATCCAGATAACCGTCGGCAAATTTGGAAACGGTCTCCATACACTCATTGAAACGGTGTGTGGTCTGGCGCAGAGCTCTGGCGATATAATATACCCAGTCAGCTTCCACGAACTGTACGCGTCTGCCGAACTTTTCCTTTGTGATGGCGTGATCCATCATTTCGTCATAGTACAGCTTCAGACAGCTGTCGATGACTTTGTCGGGATAGCGCATGGGCATTCTCAGATGCTCCACATTAAACAGATAGTGGAAACTGCTTCCCATGCTATGGTATAAATGTTCCTCAGCAAAACCTTTACGCCAGAAGCCTGTTATGGGATCGGCTTCCTCCCAAAGCCAGTCCAGATACCAGTTATTCCACTCGGGAGTTGCCTCGCCGGAAAGATTCATGGCAGAAAACAGTCCGGCTCCCTTATGTGCAGAACCCCAAGCGCCGTTTCCCCAGTCAAGCTGTTCAAGGAATTGGTACAGACCTTCTTTGGTCCGGTATTCGTCGCAGGCAGTAAGTCTGTGCAGAACACCGGCATCAAACAATTCCAGAGCTCCCATACAGTGGGCAGTGCAGTGCAGATGCGCATGAGAGCCCTCCAAAAACAGACCGGTTTCGGAATCCTGCATACTTTGCAGTACCTTGACGGAAGCCTGTCTTTCTTCTGAGTCTCTGGGGAATTCATTGATGGTGTAAAGCAGATTGGCAGCATCGGCACAGCCGTATTCATTCGCTCCCATATTTCTGTCAGTGCCGTTATTAAGAGTCCAGCGGGCATAAGTACCGGGAGCCAGTTTGTGGCGCTCTACCACTTTCTTGACGTTATGAATCAAGGGGTTAATGTCTTTTTTCATATCGGTCTTTCCTTTTTCAGTAAGTTGCTTTATGAAGTTTTCGTAGAATTAAAGTTGCTCTATCCAGGTATGCGCCAGGCTTATCCAGGAGGAGCATTCTTCCTGGATGCAGAGCTCCCCCGGTTTGGCTGTGAGACGGTTGGCAAGTGCCAGTCCGTGCACGCCCTTGGGATACAGGTGAAACTCTGTGGGGATACCGGCTTTTCTCAGAGCACTTACAAAGAGCATGGAGTTTTCCATAAGGACGCCCGAATCTTCAAAAGTGTGCCAGAGGAAGGTCTTGGGTGTCTTTTCGGAAACCTGTTTTTCCAGGGAAACTTTCTCTATGAGAGATTTGTTGTCTCCGATCAGATTATTGATGGAGCCTTTGTGACAGTATTCACCGGTGGTGATCACGGGATAGCACAGAATCATTCCGTCCGGGCGGATCAGCTCATGCTGGGTATCCGTCAGCCCCAGAATGTCAGCCAGGAACGGTTTGTCCCAGAACACGCCCAGACTTGCGGCCAGATGTCCGCCGGCAGAGCAACCCTGTACGATGATCTTTTGGCTGTCGATGTGCCACTCTTCCGCATGTTCCCGCAGCAGTTTTATGGAGAATGCCAGCTCTGTCAGGGCTATGGGAAAGCGTGCGGGAGCGGTGGAGTACCTGAGCACTGCTGCATGGTAACCCATGGCCAGAAACTGCAGTGCCATGCTCTCGGCTTCTCTGTCTGAGGTGTCGTGATAAGCGCCGCCGGGGCAGAGCAGGATCAACGGGCGTTTGTCGATGGCCAGCTGTTTGGTATAATCCTGTATGTAGGTGATCAGCCGGGCCCCCGTAAGAGAGCCCGGCATTGAGATCGGTATGATTTTATGGATCATATGATTTCTCCTATGACCTCCGAATATTTACGGTTTCAGAGGATTCTGTGCATGGATGAGGTCGATCACCTTCAGCTGCAGAAGGAGCTGTTCTTCGGGCTTGATCTCCATTTCCTTACCCTCGGTGAGATAATCGTAGATCATCTTGTAGTAGCTTGCGGTACCTACGTTGAAGGCATCTCCCACAAGGTCAAAGCTTTCCTCTGTCCAGTGCAGAGTCTCGGTACAGTACATGGGCAGTCCGTTCTCATCTTCCAGAGATTCGGAGATTGCTACTCTCTCGGGCTCGTTGGCAGGATCAAAGTACTTGATGTCAATGTGAGATGCTGTTGCCTTGAGGGCACCCTTGCTGCCGTGGATGTTGTACATGGGGGGAACATAGCCGTTACAGCTGGAGATCTCCACATCTAAGAGAGGAGCGCCCGGAGCGGTCAGAATGATCTTGGCATAGTCCTCTGCATTACCGAAGGAGTTGGCAAGGTCAAGCTTGGAGAATACGGTGATGTTCTCAGGATAGTTCATCAGATCCAGAGCCTGGTCAAGGGGATGAGGGCCGGTGTTTCTCACTTCACCGCCGGCAAAGCTCTGCAGAGTCTGCCAGTCCCAACGTCTTGCGAACTTGGAGAAGTTGATGGAAATCTGTTTGATGTCACCCAGCTTGCCGCTTGTAAGGATTTCTTTAATCTTGACAAAATAAGGTGCAAAGCGGGACTGCTGGAAGATGTTGAGCATCACGCCGTTCTTTTTGGCAGCGTCTACCATGGCACATCCGTCCTCGTAGGTCTTGGCAAAAGGCTTCTCGCTCACCACATTAAAGCCGTGGTTTAAAAGGTCGATAGCAACGGGTGCGTGCATGTAGGAATAGGTAGCATTTACTACCAGATCAATGTCCGTACGTCCGAACAGCTCGGTATAGGACTCGTACACATCACAGCCGTATTCCTCAGCCGCACGTTTTCTTCTGTGCTCCAGAGCATCCACAACAGCCACTACGTTAAAGAGTGTGTTGGCTTCGCTTTTGAAGTATGCGCCGTGGATGTCGCGGCCGCTTCTTCCCTGTCCGATGATTGCTACATTCAGTTTTTTCATGTAAGGTTTCCTCCTATTTCATATTGGTTGTTAAGGCTTGTGACAGGTTCTCCCTTGTAAATCAGCTTTACAGATTCGTCTTTCGTAACCGCCATACAAATCTTGTTGTTTTCTCTGTGCCAGGATACCCTGATATCACCATTCGCAGTGTGATAGGTAAGATCGGCACTGTCAATTCCCTCCACAAAATCCGGATCCAGAATAAATTCCAGTTCGCCCGGCTTCTCTTCATTGAGTCTGATGCCGCCTATGGTCTTGATGAACCATGACATAAAATCAGAGTACATGTGGTGGTTCTTGGAGTCGGATATGGTGTTGATGTCCCATTTCTCCCAAAGAGTAGTGGCATCCCGGTCCATCCATACCTTGTAGCCCGGATATCCTTCCGCCTTCAGCAGTTTGCAGGCGTAATGGGAGAGTCCGCATCTGGTGAGCGCGTGCAGGATTCTTCTCATACCTACCATGCCGCACTTGAGATGATAGTCGTTTGCTTCCAGAAGCGCTGCCAGCTGTTCCTTCAGCGGGGCCAGGTCTTCAAAGAGATCATAGTAGATCATCATGGACACAGAGCACTGCTCATTGATGGTACAGCGGCCCGCGGCGTCAAGATAACGCTCCATGATAAAGTATCTTTGCTTACCGGCTTCTTCCAGGTAGCTGTCGGCATTGTCCCGTTCGGCCAGCTTGGCTGCCAGGTGGGTTACCTTCAGGAAGTAATAAATGAGAACGGCATTGATAAATTCGGTTTCCACGATATGTATATTGCCGGGGGCTGCCCAGTCGTCCAGACCGAAGTCCACAAGTCCCGCTTCATTCTTACGGGTGTCAAGGTACTTAAGATACTTCTCAAAATACTCCAGACTCTCTACAAGCGGTTTGCAGTTGCCTGTGTGGAGATATACCCGGTAAGGGATCTCAAAAAGAAGTCCGTCTGATACAGGACCGTTGCCCCAGTGGTATCCCCAGCCTGCGGTGGGAATGATGCCGGGAAGGGAACCGTCCGGCCGCATGGCATCCCTGATGTCCTGCAGCCATTTAGTGAGAAGATCTTCCGTCTCGAAATTGGTGAGCATCTGCTCCGTGGAGCTCTGTGCGTCGTTGGCCCATCCGAACTTTTCCCTGGTGGGACAGTCGGTGAGCATATAAAACATATTGGACCAGCTTGACATAACGCCACACCGGAACATCTTGTTAAAGTACGGGTCGGAACAGTGAAATTCCGTACGTCTCTTTATTGCCTGATGGACGAAGACAGCGCTGACTTCCAGTTCCATATCGGCGTGGATACCGCTGATTTCAATGTAGCGGAAGCCGTGGTAGGCAAATCTGGGAGACCAGGTGACTTCCTTGTCGGAACAGATAAACCGGTCTGTCTGGAAGCCGCCGTTCTTGCAGTAATAAGTATCCATTCCGTAATAGGCAAGTTGCATTTCGTCATCGATGCATTCGGCGTAGCGGATGGTCAGCTCATCGCCCTTATTTCCGCGAACGGTGAGGCGCACATAGCCGGACATATTTTGTCCCATATCGAAGAGGTAACGGTTTGGACCGTTTTCCACAATACGGATAGGCTTATAGATTTCGTGCTCCCGAATGGGTTCACAGGTACATTCCCGGAAAATCCCCGTGGGAGGGTTTGAATCTGTCACGGCGCAGGGCCACTCACTGTCATCAAATTCCGGAAGGAACCAGTCTTCGCCGCACCGGTTGGCGTCATAGTATTCGCCCATTCTCAGCTGATTGAAGATGATGGCGCCCCGGGGCAGACATTTCCAGGTGTCGTCTGTGCGAAGTACCGTCCGGCCACCCACCGTGAGCAGTGCGATCAGTTTGGGATTGTCGCGCCAGACTGCTTTGTGGAAGCCCCAGCTGGTCTCGACAGTTTCGTTGTAGAATCCGTTACCGCAGATGGCGGCAATGGTATTTTCCCCTTTGTGCAAAAGGTGAGATACATCGTAAACGTTGTACCATAAGGTCCTAGTATATTCACTTACCGGGGCTGTGAACAGATCCCCGGTCACCTTGACACCGTTGATATAATAATAACCGTATCCCAGACCGCAGACATAAAGCTTTGCATTTCCGGTGTCATCCACCGCGAATTTTTTCCGGAATATGGGGGCGTAATTTTCCCAGGCAAAGGATGGTGAAAATTCCACATCCGGCTTGATAAAGGATGCATTTTTCAGTGGCATAAGTATCGTCTCCTTTATCAGAGTGTGATTTCCCGATTCTCGGCGGAGGACTGATAGGCCGCACAGATAATGCTGACAGCCTTCTTGGCCTCCTCACCGCTAATCATGGGATCTCTGTCTAAGAGAACTGCCAGAGCCATATCTTCAATGAGATAGGTGTGTCCGAAATTGGTTTCATTGTACTGGCAGTTGGCGCCGCCCATGGAGTTGGTCACTTCGGGAACGGGGATGGATTTGTCGGTGAGTTCCCACATGTAGAAGCCCTTGTCGCCGAAGATGATACTGCCCTTGGTGCCGTGGACTGCAAAGAATGTCTCCAGTCCGGGATATACGGTGGTAGCACCCTCGATCACGCCCATAGCGCCGTTTTTGTATCTGACTCTCATAACAGCGGTGTCTTCCGCTTCAATATCCCAGAATAAGGTGCGGCAATCGGCATCTACGGATTCAATGCCCCCCATGATCTAGTTGATCATGTCGATGCCGTGGATGGACTGATTCATCAGGGAACCGCCGTCCAGTTCCAGAGTACCTCTCCAGCTGTCGCTCTTGTAATACTCATAATCGCGGTAGTATTTCAGATAGGCATCTGCAAGAGTGACTTTTCCCAGCCAGCCTTTTTCGATGGCCTCCTTCGTGCGGATCGCTGCATCGTAGGTCCTGCGCTGGAAGACGCAGCCCAGCTTGACGCCGTTTTCACGGCAGCAGGCGATGAGCTTGTCAGCCTTCTCGGGAGTCACATCAATGGGTTTCTCACAAAAAACATTGACGCCCCTTCTGGCAATGGCACACCCGTGCTCCGCGTGATAACCGCTGGGGGTGAGGATGCAGCAGACATCGATATCTTCCTTGTCGAGCATTGTCTCGAAGTCTGTGTAGTAATTACAGTTATGCTTTTCTGCCACTGCCTTGGCCTTTGCTTCCACAATGTCGCAGGCTGCCACCAGTCTGGCGTGGGGAGCATGCTCAATGGCATCCAGGTGATTGACCGAGATGCGGCCGCAGCCGATGATCGCAAAATTTACTGTTTCTTTCATGATTCGCTCCTTTTTTGAACGGTCAGCGCGTCTCTTGTTGCTTTGAATACTTCATCCATGGACAGGCGCGCAGGATTGCCGCTTGCCAGAGCAATAAAGTCAGACAAATAGTCAATGTACTGTGCTTTCTTTTCAACGGTGATCATACCTTCCTTGCCGTTTACAAAGCAGCTGACACTGTCGGTGTTGGCGGAAAAACTCATCATACCGTTCTCACCCCAGATGTAGAACTGCCAGTAGTAGGGCAGTGCGTATGCGGTACTGTCCGGAACAGAGTAGGATACGTCTGCGATCAGGCCGGCTCCGTTAGTAAGCTCCGCCATAAACTGACCGCTGTCAGGGAAGTTCGGTGCAAGCCTGGCGTAAGCATTGTAGCTTCTCGCAGCATTTATTGTCTTGATGCGCTGTCCGCACAGATAGTAGATCAGGTCGATGCCGTGGATCGCCAGATCATTGAACAGTCCGCCGTATTTGCCCTCCTCAAAGTACCAGGAAGGGCGGGTGGTGAAGAGAAGAGGATGCTGTCCGCCGAAGGATACGCTTTTCACTTCGCCGATCAAAGCCATTGCCTCTTTGGCAGCAGCAATGATACCTTCATATCTCATGGAAAACATACAGCTTACAAAGAGTCCGTTATCCTTTGCCAGTTTTTCAATGGTGTCAAGCTCTTCCAAGCTGGTGCACATAGGCTTGTCGCAGATCACGTTCTTGCCGTGCTCCAGTGCCTTGATGGCGAGGGGACCGCGGTTGGTATAATAGTCACCGATCACCACGGTGCTTACGCTGTCATCAGCCAACAGGGCTTCGTAAGAGTCGTAGGTAAATACCACGCCTTTATCCTCTGCTGCCTGACGGGCCGGTGCGTTTTCTTCAAACGCACCGATAATCTTTACTTTATCACAGGCCAGAGCCTCCTGATAAAGAACCAGAACGTGAGAATGCCTGAATCCGGCGAAAGCAAGATTACCGGGATAATTGTTACATTCTTTATTCATAGATACCTTTCTCCTTTTTATGGAAGTTGACTGCTTTTAAGCTATCAGCACTTCACTGTTTTTATATCATAGATTACGATCGCGGCATCCGTGGTCTGTGCATGCTTTAAACGCAGGGACTTGACGGTTTTCTCGGGGCAGGGATTTTTGATGGGAAGCTCGAGTAAGGTGTAGTCCTTGCCGTTCACATCCTTGCCGCAGATGGGTCTTGCACCGTAGGTGCCGATGTAGCCCTGATGTCTGAACAGGATGGACTCAATGGGTTTGCCGTAGCACTGTGAGTGCTTGCAGATGTTGAGGCCGTATCCGATATCGGTTGCAGCAACGCTCCCGTCCTCGTATACCAGCTCGTACTCAGCCACTTTGAAGGTGGGCTTCCACATGATTCTGTCCACTGCCAGATCGGTAGCGTGGGTGATAAAAATCGTATCAGACTTGACGTTCACATCAACGGTAAGTTCGGGTGCTTCAGCGGAAATGACAGCGGCCTTTTCATAAGGAATCTGCCACAGTAACTCATTGGGAATGTTGCGGATATCTCCGTCAAGTGCTACAGATTCGCATGTTCCGTCGGTGCAGATATCTGCCACGGCACATTTTGCATCCCACAGAAGCGGTTTTACCAGCTCGTTATAGGAAAGCCTGTAGTTGCTGTCATAGGTAGCATCCCACAGCATATTGCCGGTGTAGTGCATGTCGTACATCTTGCCTTCATAGGTGTAAGAGTTCTCGTTGCATTCGATCCACATGGAAAGCTCGCCGCCCATGATATTCTTTCTCTTGGAACGATAGTTGTATCTAGGGAAGTGGCTGGAGTACAGATTGCCGAACGCTACGGTGAAATTGCGGTTGAGCAGTTTGTCTTCCAGATCAAGCTCCGGATGGAAGTACCAGGTGAAGTCCATCATGATCACATCCTTGGGAACGTAATTGATGGCCTCGGGAGTGGTATAGATGGTGTCAAAACGGTATTCGCTCTGGAGCATATCGGACCAGATCATCATCCTGAGGTTCTTGCTCTTTACATACTCGTTCAGATTGGTCACTTCATCGGCAAACAGCTTTGCCTTGTCCTCTTTGGCACACTTGGGGCAGGAACCCATCAGATAACCCTCGTCGTGGCCCATATGTAAGTAGCGTTCCGGCTTCATGGTGTCAATGACTTCGTCTGCGATGCCGAATACATAGTCGTAATATTCCTCGTGCAGGGGACACATATTGTGAGGATAAAAATCAGCAGGGGCTTCGTCTGCCATATACAGGTCGCCGAAGTTTTCGTTGAGGTTCAGCTCTTTTTTTTCCGCAAGTTTAGGGTAAGCGGTGGTAATGTATTGAGCATGGCTTAAACACTCAACCTCAGGTACGATCTCCAGACCGAAACTGCGGATATAGCTGCAAAGATCTGCAACCTCACTCTTTTCCAATATATCTCCTCCGATATAAGGATAGTGTGCAGGGCAGGGCCATTCGCCCTTATTATATTTGTCGATGGACTTGAGCCACATCTCGTTGATCTCAGGATAGTTGTCATAGCGCATAGCCGCACTGACCTGAATCAGAACATTATTGTATCTCATGGGAACCGCAACTTCCCGGATAAATCGTTTCAGGAAAGGAATATCCTTGCGGGCAGGCAGCGCCAGATGAACGCCTCTGAATTCCATCATAGGTTCATCGTAAATACTACACTGCCTGATTCCATCTTCTCCGGCAAGCTGCATCAGGGCGTCTGCTGCATATACGAAGCCGCGGGAACAACCGGCTTTGACAGTACAGCCGTCTCCGGTAACTTCAATCTCAAAACCGTCGTGGTCAAAATCTGCATGCAACAGAACGATGTCGGAATCTGCGTCGGTCATTGTAACCTCCAGATTGCACTTTTCCTGAAAACGCTCTGTCAGGTACTTAGCGCCGGGAAAGGCATCGGGGCAAGCTGCCTTGACAGTCCTGATGCGGTCGAATGCCAGAATGCCGTCTTTTTTTACCATCTCCTTGGAAACAGGGAAAATAGTGTCCTTGATACCGGAAGCGGAACAGATATCAAATTTCTTGATACCTACATTTTCAAAAGCGCCGTTGAAGCGCACAACGATATTGTCACAGTAATAACCTACCGGTACGGTAATCTCCTGCTCTGTGACGTGAGCGCCGGTGCGGTAGTCTGCAATTTTCTTGTGTCTGTCGTCTTTTTTGGTGAAGATTTCAATGGAACCGGGACGGGAATCCTCGCTCTGTGCGATGAAAACGTGATCTACAAACAGTGTTTCGCTGAAGCGTACGTTGAGATCCACTGACTTGTCCAGGAGGATTTCTCCGCGCCATGAAACCTCGATATTATAAAAGAGGTTGCCGTTGGTTTTGTCGTAGGAAGCGTTATTTACAAGGCGCTCTTTCTTTTTGTCGGGGTTGTATAACTGAGAAGTGCCCCGCTTGGTGTAAGAATAGGTCATAATCTTGTCAATGGAAGTGTCACTGAATCTGATAAAGTCCATGATTATCTTTTCCTTTCTGAAGAAATTAATTGAACTGAAACATGACTTCACTTAGATATTAACATTTCTTGCCGCAAAGTAAGTGTATTATCCCACATAGTTTTTGTACTATCTGACATTTTTGGAAATGTTGATTGACACCCAAAAATGATTAAGCTATGATGAATTTGTCTGAGAAACCCGAAAACTGTATTCTCCATATCGTATTTTTCAAAAAGGACCGAGAATATGAGAAAATTGGACTATAGTATATTGAATGATTCCGGTGTAGAACAGGAGAGGGAGATGAATGAGCCTTTTTGCTTTATGAAGGCCGAGTCTGCCCTGTCTGAGAAGAATTTTTCCATTTGGAAACTGAGCGGAGATCATCAGAATATCCATGCTCACGATTATTATCAGCTGTGGTATCTGGTACGCGGTAAATGCCGTCACAGGATAGATAACCACGATTTTACCCTGAACCGCGGTGACATGATCTTTATACCGCCTTTTTCCTATCATAGTATGTACGAAGGCTCGGAAGATCTGGTTGTAATCGGTGTGGACTTTACGGAAAGCTTTTTTTCCGGCACGGAAGCGGACAGAACCATCATGCAGTATTGTGTGACCCCCATCCGGCTGAAGCAGAGCGAGAAGTTGTCCGTGCTCCTGGCCAATGATGACATTGAAGATCTCATACTGGAAATGTTTCAGGAGTATACGGAGAAAAAGACTTTTCACAATATTATCATTAAGAGTGACCTGACCAAACTGATTGTTCTGATTGAGCGCATGCTCAATGAGAACCAGGAGATGGCTTATTCCAAGATGGACCGTATGATGACGGATGTCCTGAAATACATTCATTCCAACTTTAACGAAAAGATATCCGTCAAAGACCTGTGTAATGAGATCCACATGTCCGAGACTTTTCTGACCAACAGTTTTAAGGCGATCACAGGCAAGACTGTGGTGGAATATGTCAACGATCTGAAAATAAATAAGGCAAAGCAGCTTCTGGTGGAAACCGACATGAGAGTCACAGACATCTCCTATGAACTTGGCTTCAGTGACGGCGCCTACTTTAACCGCGTCTTCAAAAAGAAAGTGAAGCTTACGCCGAATGCCTACAGGAAGCTGAGAGATAACGGAAGATAATCAGAATGCTCCCATGAAGTATTAACACCCCGCGAATCACATGTTTGAGCAGCTTAAGGCTGCGAGTTCGTGATGACTGGGGTGTTGTACTTTACTTCATGGGAGCGTTCATAGTGTTCCTTACACTTTTGAAACTAACAGACTATCAGGCTGCATCTGTTCCATCCGGAGAGCATTCTGGTTAGCTTCTGTTATCTCTTAGCGGATACCGTAGTTCTCGATGATGTAGTCCATATCTTTGTCGCCGCGTCCGGAGAGGTTGATGAGAACGGAGCCTTTGCCCATTTCCTTGGCAAGTTTGATGCCGTAAGCTACTGCGTGCGCACTCTCGATGGCGGGGATGATACCTTCCAGTCTGGAAAGGGTGAAGAAAGCGTCGATGGTCTCCTC
>JAZRCR010000003.1:0-18193 GCA_045659805.1 Acetatifactor sp. | reverse complement strand
GAGATAAAATACAAATATTTCACTAATCAACGGGCATGAAATAAAAACTGCTGCCACAAACAAATAACTCCACGTCGGTAATGCCACCCTTTTTTCACTGATTCTTCTCCACAAAATACACCATAAGGTAACAGACCCCATCAAAATAATAACACTGGCCAGTTCTACCATCCAGGGCACAAAATCCGCAATATGAAAAATTTTATTTATAAGAAACAAGCTCCATCTGCCGACATACGGAGCCAGTCCCTCCTCAAAGTACAAGGAAATCACGGTATCGTCCATGCCGATTGCATAATGGGTAATTGCAAAACCATAAGCCCCCAGCGCTACTAACGTTAAACCAATCATATATAATTTACACCGGCAAAATATCTTTACTTCACTCAATAATTTTGTCATACACTTATACCCCTTTATATATGAATGCTCACATTTATATACAGAACTTTAACAATATGACCGCCCGGCAAATACAGCCATAAAATAGTAAACGCCACAAACCAGATGAGCCAAAAGTGCCAGCCATTTAAGTACCAGCAACCATATACTGCTCTTCCTTTTCCATGTATCCTCAAGCAGCAACAACACAGAACTCACAAACACAAAAAACATCCCGTGCATATATCCCCAGGAAAAATTCATATCCACCAGACGGAAGCCCTTTTCATACAAAAAGAGGACTTCTGCCAGACTGATGGCCATCAGCTGCCATGAAAAACGATATAACTTGTCCGTCACGAGCTGACGGTAATGAAACAGTAACATAAAAAGAGGAAATCCCAGAGCCAGTACCACCGCAAACGGAATATTATTACAATAATGCTTCCAGGCAGTTGCAATACCGAATCCAATGCCACGCTCCTGACCGTCTCCCGGTGTAAACACACCGAAGAACTGATATATTAATGCAACAAAGGTAGGAATAAAACAGATCCCAAGCTGCAGTGAGGGAAGAAAATTGCGAAACTTCTTCCTTATCAGTCTATAGAGCATAATAATCCCGGCTGTCGGCACAAACACAAAGGTAAAGCTTGGCTTGGTCATAGTGGTCACAAACAGAAAGAAGGAAAACAGCAGATTATCCTTCCAGTTGATCTTCTTCTCATATTCCGGCAAGATCCGGGCAAACAGGAAAAAGCATACAATTGCAAACGGTCTGGTTGCATTGTAGGTGGCATTATGAAAAGGATTGGGCGAAAACACTCCTAAGTATCTGAATCTGATGCCCGGCAAAGTAATTCGTGAAGGCGGGTAAACCATGGATACAAAAAGAATTGCAAAAGATGCCAATGTCACTGTCATATCCACCCAAAACTGCTTTTTCTCCTCTGTTATGCCCAGTCGTTGTTTCAAGACACTGCCCAGATAATATTTTAATACCAGCGGGCTGATGGAATTCAGTACCGTGATTGCCAAGGCAATGGCCAGAGGGGGATTATTCAAAAAGAAGTGGAATACTGCACCCAGCTTGAAAAATACCGGATAAGGAAAACTGTAACCGCTTTCCAATCCCTGCATCTCCAGAATATACGCTTTCATATCTGAAGGATAATAATTTTCATTACCCAAGACCTGACGTTGAAACAAAACAAACATCATCACGGTATACCCCAAAAACAATACCGCAAAAATGCCCCAATTCAAACACTTATACGTTTTATCCTTCTTTTGTACCATACAACTCATAGACTACCATCCCTTCGTCTCTACCGATTTCGCGCAAGCCGCGCTCCCTGCACATCTCATCAACTTCACCCTCTGACACAACCGCCAGATATCTGCTTTGCAGCTGTTCCAGATTCTCCTTTATATAATCTGCATAACAACAGCTGATACCCATTCCTTCCGGAAGCTGATACAACATCTGATATGGCGTCAACACCATATCTTCCCCCACACGATCATTAAAGATCCAGATCATCACATTATCAAAATTGGGCGTATCCTCCAAAACAAGTTCGCATTCCTCATCAAAAACCTGTTCCCAATACCTGCTTCTTACAAGAAGTTCCTCTTCCGCAAAAGGGATCTGATGCTCATAACTGTCCACCGGCGTCATGGTAAACAGAAGTACGGAGGCAAAACCAATGACAACCATTTTCTTGAAAAACTTTGTTTCCATAAGGCAGACCACAAACAGTCCTCCTACGATGAATGTCAGTAAATGCTTGCTTCCTTCCTTCATTTTGTACATCAGTAGTAAAGCAATCCACATACCTACAAAGCACAGGGAACAGTAACCGTAAAAAATGCTTTGTTTTGGCTTTTTCTTTATTATCACTGTAACTGTATGTAGTAATATGACTATCATCACAACCATAAATACTACAAAATATTCACCCCAAAACAGATCACTCCTGATACCCTGCACCATCAGAGAGCAATATTCCCAGCCAACGTTTACAATCTTCCAAATTATAAATTTAATACCTGCAAAGAAACCCTGATCAAAGAAGGTGGTAACCCAGGTCACGTCAAACAAAGGGGTGAAATATTCTGCACCGAAGAAATGTTTTACTGCAACATAAATTGCACCCGTTATTCCAATCACTGCCACGGATCCCAAAGCCCCCCACCACTTGGTTCTTCGTATCCAATAATATACAGGCAATACCATGAACAACAGAAGATAAGGCCGCATCAGTGTCATCAGCGAAGTCAGCACAAACAAAAGAATGAGCTTCGCAGTGTGCTCCTTCTCCCGATAACTGATACACAGGGCAAGCACCGTAATGACCATGGCGAAGCAAATACACTCCGGCATACCGGACAGCATATATCTGGCGAGAGGTGTAAAGGTAACGTACAAGACAGTCAGAATCCCCAGCTGCTTCCTGTCAGGTTTTACCAGCCATACAAACAAAAACATAGCCAGCATCATCAGGAAAATATTACAGTAAATGGGGGAGGAAAGATTCCACCCAAACAAAAGTCCCCAGATGATCCATGGGAACACCAGCACCGGACTCCACGCCGCAAAGGACGCCTTCAAAGCATAGCTCTCATTGAACCCAAAGTATCCCTGAGGATAACCGAAATGAACGATGCCCTCCACCTGTTTGAAATAAAACAGCTCATCATTCCACTCACCCGCTGGAAGGTATACCTCTGCAATACTCCTTCCCGAAGCGGCGCAGGCGATCACACAACACAACAAAGGCAGTGTTGCCATCATAAGCGCTTTCCACATTGTTTTATATTTCCCCAAACACTCCAATGTCTTTTTCAAACTCTCTGCCATCTTAACCTCTTAAATGTTCTTTTCTAATAATCTATTATGGTCTGAAAGAATTTTCTATTGTAACTAAATGGTATCACAAGTGACTCTTTCTTTCAAGGCTATATGCTCCAATACGCTTGTCTCCGCATCGTACACATCACCTATGAGTACCGGAATCAGGTACATCAGGCAATAGGACAATGTCCCGTTTCTCCACACGATCTCTGTCAAACCGAAGATAAAGACAGCGCTGTATAGAAGCAGTATGCCAATGTTGCCCTTTCGCAAAAAGATAAGCACTACCGTCATCATAGCCAAAAAGAGAATACCGCCGATCACTCCGTAATTAAATGCATATTGCAAAAAGACATTGTGTGCATGAGGTGCATAATAGTCCTCATTCACCTGTAACCCGTTTTCCGCTTCCCTGTGGCCGCGCAAATTGAGTTTCGAAAGATAATACTGATAGATCTTGACCCTGGCATGAACGGAAGTCTCACCCAAATAGTCTTCCTCCTCCGGCAACGATCCATAAAGATGCTCCTTTTCTCCCTGAAGGTTATCGGACCAGAGCGCAGCACTTTTGTCGACATGCGAAAGAACTTCCAATTTTTGGTCGTCCCCGCCGTCACTGAGAGAAAGCCCCGGAATCAGATCGGCAAATCTTCCCATATTCTGCTCTATCACCTCAGACCATGTGGTATATTTGGGGGAATCCCATGGATCATTATATTGTATACGGTCTTCAGAATACCCCTCATAGAAATACAGCGGATGGTGGAACAGAGGCGGCAGATACCGCACCGCACCATAGACCACGGGAAGACCAACTGTCAACACTATCCCAAACAAAAGAGTATTTCCTCCAAAGGCCAGTAGCTTCTTTCCTTTTCGGTTCCTCAGTCTTACGGTCCATGCCATCACCGTGATCACAGCCATACTGATCATGGCACTGCGGCACATAGTAAGAAAAACAAAGCCCCACATGCAGGCCGCCAGCACGAAGCACATCCATTTCCAGACCGCAGTCAGCGCTTTTACGCTGCCGTCTTCCTTCCTGCAGTTTTTTTTCTCCAACAGACAGAACCTGCCCAAAAAAGCACAGTAAACCGTCTGATACATAAGCGCATTGATATTGGTATTGGAGTACATCCCCAGATAACGCAGAGTGTCATAAGGCCTGAAGACAAAAGCAAGACCCTGTATGATCAAAAAACCTATAATAATGCCATCTATGAGTGCATCTCCCAGCTGTTTTTTTTCTTTCGTGGAAAAAGCCGTCAGGTACACCACAACAAAAAACGCAAGATACAGGATACTTAAATAGTCGTCGTATCTGGATGTAAGCACAGTCATCAGGAACGCTGCAAACAGCCCCAGATACCACTTATTCACGGTGGGTCTGATCTTTTCTCCGAATATGGCGTGGGCAGTGCGCAGAATCAGAAACCCGTATACCACGCCGAGAAAGACCCCAAAAAGAAGACGTCTGGGATAATAGGTACGGCCTCTGAAGAATAATGTCACCGCCACGGCTGCAACCAGGCTGATCACAGCCCACACATAGTACATGGGCCTGCAATAGCTCTTGATAGGATAATGAGAAAGCCCTATCAATCCTATCACAATGATCGGCACCATTCTGAAGATCAGCTGCCTTTCTCCCAATGCACTGCCGATCTGCTGGTCGCACAGGCACATAATAACGATGCCCGCCGTCCACAGTATCCTTTTGCCATACCCTTTCATTCTGTTACTCCCTTCTCCCGGTCACTTCATATATTCGGAAGCTATGCATATTCTCAAGAAGCTCCTGCTCCGCGATCAGCGGTCCCCACACAAGAATCTCCTTTATTGCATGCATTTTATCCTCATCCGTATCACAGATCACCAGCTTAGGGATACGATCCGGATACTGTTCCCAGTATTCCCCTAATCTTTCATTATAAGTGGGCGTGCTGATCGTAGAAAAATTAGAAATGGTCTGACTGCCCAAAAGGTAGTACAAAGAATGTTCCCCTACATATAGCACCGGACATTCTTCCTTTGTATATTGAGAAAGCAGCTCCGCCGCCACATTATATACATAACCGTCCACATAACGGCAATAAATTCCTTTTGCGGGTCCGCTGAGGGCCTTCTGCTTTACAAATGTCACGTTATCCTTCACCCCTTCTGTGGAACAGACCAGAAAGCCCTTTACAAAAAGAGTTGTTCCCAGAAGGCACAGCGTAAATCCTTTTAAAAGATATTTTTGTCCCCATTGTGGCAGATCATCCCACAACAGGAGTATCCCACAGATCAGTCCGGGCATCAGATAAGAACCGGTAACGCTGATGGTTGTGTTAGTAATCAGCAGTGCGCTGGACCAGATACCGGCACCTCCCACACTGCCCAGCCAGAACAACGCCCTGATGTGAATCGAAGCTTCCCCGTTCCGTTTTCTTTGGGAGGTATAGAGGATAACACCACAAAGGAACAAAAAATAAAAATAAATCAAAGGTTCCTGTAAATATCGGCTGTCGCAGATCCAATAAACTACCTGCTCAATCAATGTAACGATCATAACAATCAATACAAAACTTCGCAGTGTGCGCAGTTTTTTGACCGCCAGTACCAAAAGGGCCGCGGGAAGCACCGCTGCCGCTGCAAATAAGAGAAGCCTCACAAGCTCCTGTCCGTAATCTGCCAGGCGCTGAAATATCCCTGCACTGTGAGAACAGTCTGTCATCATCTGCGTAAACCCATAGACAAATTCCTTTGCGCTCATTTGTCCCAGAAAATATCCCACATAACAAAATCCCAGTAACAGGCAGGTACCAAACAGGATTGCCGCCTCTTTCAAAAATCCGCTTTTGCCGTTGCCTTCCCTGAGCTTCCACATTCCTAACAGGATAACGGGCATTGCCAGAACACAGGAAGGATAAGACAACACCATTGCCGACAGACAGATCCCTGCAGCCACAAGCCACAGCCACCGTCTTTGTGACAAAAGATAATACCGCAAAAAGCACCCAAAAGCCAATGTAGCAAACCATACCAGCATATTGGCAAATTCAGGTGTCTGGATCCATTTGGGCAGCGTATTGTAGAAGAACACAGACGCCACAAAGGCTGCCTCTTCAGAAAAGCTTTTTCTGAGTGTCCTGTACAGAAACAGACTGATTACAGCCTGTATGCATGCCCCCGCCACGCGCAAAAACAGAATAAGGTATTCCACTGTGCCGGTAACTGTCATAAAAATTCTGATCAAAAATGCGGCGAGAAATCCGGACGTCTGGTGAGGTTCCCATATTTCAAGGAACATTCTGTCACCGGCGGTGATGCGATATGCCATGGTAACCGCATATTCCTCATCAATCCCGATACTTATAATACATAGTTTGACTGTGGCAAGGAAGGACAATAGGACCAAAATGGCCCTAAACAGTTTACCTTTCATCTACCTCCTCAGCACATCCGACCGTACATTCATCTGAGGACGCGCTTTCATATTGCAGATAAATAGCACTATACCACAAGAGAATCACAAGGGATACATTCCTGTAATCCATCATGCCACCTGCAGCCATGGTATACCAGATCGACTGAAACAACCCGCAAAGGACAGGGAACCACAAAATCCACCTGTTTCCCGTGGAGGCTGCCTTTCCTTTTCGGATTCTGTGACTGACAAAAAGACCTGCTGCCACAATGATTCCGATCCGGAAGCTGACCAGGCTGTAATCCACATACCATCTTGTGAGTTCCGGCGTTTTGGTCTTCATTTTATCATAATGCCAGCCGGAATAGGAAAGCCCGCTTCCGTCCAGCTGCGTTTTCACCTGCCAGGGGGCTGCAGAATAAGCCACGAAATCCTCACCGATAGCCTGAAAAACTTCTTTTGTCCGGACCTGAATGCAATTTACTGCCATTTGCCAGTACAGTTGCTCTGCCTTATCCCTGCCGTAGGCACTCTCCACCATAGGGCCAAAGAAAAGCTGCACAAGATCCGCATGAGATGAGATTTCTGTTCCCTGAAGCGGTGTCATGATCTCCTTGATCTCATCCGGCCAAAAAAAGTAATTGGTATCAAAATTCGGCCAGACCATTCTGCTGACCATGGAGGCGCCTAAACTGCGCTGTATCTTTCCGGAACTTCCCGGGGTCTGGACCGCCCTGTTGATCCCCACGGACAATATGCCGGCCCCCACACAGATTCCAAGAAAGATCGCAAAAGCCCTAAATCCTTTTTTTCGAAGGATCATTATATTTATCGCTATCACAGGTGTCAGAGCGATCCACCAATAATCCGGGTTCAGAAGAGTCAGCACCGCCCACAAGACACATACCCGGATTACCGTCTTACTGTTACAATATTGTGCATCTCCAAAAGCTCTGATACACAAACCTATCATCAGTATAAACAGAGAGCCTGTCAGCGAGCTCGGAAGAATCGACAAATGCCACTGGACGCACAGAGGGACCGTCAACAGATACAGTCCTCCGAAACCTGCCTGCAGCAAAACCCGCCTGCGGCTGCCTTCCCCTTTTTTACACCATAGTATAAAAGCACTGTAGCACAGGAACGCTGTACCCAGCTGTACCAGACAGATCAGCCATTCAAAAGGCAATCCAAACCATCCTGTGATCATCTGGCAAACCCGGATCAGCATAGGATAGAGCACTCCCGTATATTCATCTATCACCCAACTGCCGGCCGCAGAAATATAATACTCTGACTCCGGATAAGACCACTCAGAAGGGAAATTACACAAAATCCACAGGACACCCGTGAGAATCTGCACCACCATGCCGATGGCCAGCAGACTGCCTGCCGTCTTTCTTAACCTCATTAGCTACTCCTCTGTTTCAAGCGACACATCATATACTAACAAACATATCTCCCCAGCAAGGGAACCCTGCGCAAAAGAGAGATCAATACATTAGAGATCAGGTAACTTAACAATGCCAGCACGGGAATCCCCAGGGCGCATCCCACAGCTGTCTCACCCACAAGAACCCCTGCTATCTTCATACTGTCAACCCCTGCCGCCTGCAGCCATTCGATCACCAGTACATGTAAAAGATACACGCCGAAGGTATTGGCAGACAACTCTGCCAACAGTTTTTTTCCACTGCCCTTCCACTGAATCTTTGAGAGTTTTTCCTGGAAAAACACAAATACCGCCACAGTCACCAGAAACGTAAAAACACTGTAGCTGTCAAATGTCGCAGCCTCGGGATTCTGATAATACCGGGATGCCAGAATGCTGATCACAGGAGCTGCCAGAAGACTGAGGCCGGCCATGAAATAAAGTCTCACCTGCCACACATGGGATAGAGGATAACGGTACAGATAGTACCCCAGCACAAAGTATCCCACATAGCTGCACGCCATCTCCACATGTACAAGTTCCACCAGAACGGTAGCCGGCACAGGGAGCCTTATAATCTCCAGCGTGCTTCTTCCGATTTGCAACACCAGAAAGATCAGGAGAAAATATTCCATCCCTTTTTTACTGCAGTGATCCGTAAAAGTCTTGATTACAGGCAGTAGTATATATATGCCTACGAGCATGGGGATAAACCACAGATGATATCTCCCAAGCACTATTTCTGTCGCATAGTCATACAAAGTCGCCCCCTGTTCCATGCTCCATCCCCTACAGTCCCAGAGACCGTAAACAATGCTCCAGACACCATATGCAACTGCAAGCCTGAGAATATTGCCGCAGTACAGTTTCTTAAGATCCGGCTGCCCTTCCCTTGACAGGAAAAGCATACCGCTGATCATCACAAATACAGGCACTCCAAAACGGGACACCGCATCCCATGCATTGTAAACAACCCATCTTCCCTCCGTCACCGGAAGTTCATACCAATATTGGGATGCGCTGTGCAACATGATCACACTGAGACACGCCACGATACGCAACAGATCCAGATGCAGTTTTCTGTTCTCTTTCATATTATCCCTCCAAAGGCTCCAGTATCAGAAACTTTTCACTGTCAAAAGTCCGGACGTATCCATACTTATCCATAAACGCAGACAATAGTCCCAGTTTGGGATCTTCGCCGGTCATACTGTCATAATCCCGGTATTTCTGCTCCAGGATCACGACAGGCAGCAGTCCCCCGGCCTCTATCTCAGACTCCAACTCAGCCATATCTTCCGTCATGGCCTGCAAACTATAGGAATCAAGGTCACTCCAGGAATTAAATGCGGGCGGCATATTCAGATAATATGAGAGTGCCGGGATATCTCCATAGAGAAGTACACTGTTTCCAACAAGTCCCTCCTCTTCCACATAAGCGCTGATCTCGCTGAGCCACCGGGCACGCTCCTCACTCATATAAATCCCCTTCAGGACGCTGTTATTCTCCACCTGTGTATCCACTTCTCTGGCGCCGGCAGCCTCCACAAACACAAAACCGGCTCCAAAACCGATACCCTGCGCCAACATCAGTCCGATCAGCATCACTGCCATTGCTTTAATGGGGAACCCATGAATACCAGCCCACCGTCCGGAGGCGGCCGACCTCACAGGGAGCAGCAGATCAAAGGACTTGCAGAACCGCCACACCAGCCAGAATACATAAGGGGCTACAATAAAAAGATTGTTCAGACTGGGAAATACGCCGTTATTGCTTCCCAGTGACGTAAGCAGAATAATCAGTATCACAATACCTGATATAAGCTTATCTTCTTTGGGCAGCTTCGGATGAAAGATCACAATCACCCCGATGAACATTGCCAGCATTAAAAATACGATGCCGGGACGAAGCATGGCATTGTACTCATAGAATCTGACACTGCAGAATCCTCCGGCATAAAGCCATGCAAGAGCCGACACTGCCAGAAGAACACTGCAGGTCCTTTTAAAACCCATCCATTTTCCGGGACGTACGGCAAAAAGGATCAGACCCGGCACGGCAAAGATCATTACCCGCACAATCCAGTAGATCATATCCAGGTAGGCCTGCACCATCTTCATGACCATAGATACAGCTGTGTAATCCGTGGCAGTCTCCGTCATGCCAAACAAGCGCAGGATCGATTCCACGTAGATACCAAAACCGTAACGGATACCCAGATAGCCCAGACCGGTCGCCACAGCGCACAGATAACCCAGCACACACCATCCGGTCTGCGCCGCCACCTTGCGGATTTTCTGCCGGCAAATGATCCCGTATCCCCACACTGCCAGAATCAGAGCCGCCTCCGGAAGATTGGAAAACCGCACAAATATATTGATACCAAGACACAGCCCTGCTACCGCTAATAATTTATTTTTATCATCTCTTAAGCCCAGATACAGGAAAATACTGCCTCCCAGAAACAATAGATACGTCAGATAATTATATAAAAGAGCAGTAGGGCACCAGCAGAGGCTGACTGCCAGAATCTCTCCCAGAAACACCAGCGGCGCTGGCATCCCTACCTTTTTTGTACAGAAATAATAGCCGGACAGGGCAAGCAGGCTCACCGTCAGCCCGGTATAAAAATTCATCCCCATCAGGGTGTCGCCAAAGGGAAGCTTTGTCAGCAGTGCCCCTGCCGCATTCGCCAGATAAGTGGAAAAAAGCCACATGGGGTCCATGTGCTCCATTCCCATAAACTGAAAATTACTGTAATTGTAGCCTGTGTCCCACAGATCCAGTCCCCAGTTAATATGTCTCAGCGGATAAAGCAGCAATACCAACGGAAACAGATATCTCTGTATCTTTTTCATCATTTTCTGTTCTTCCTTCTCACTTGCCTTCTTCTAGGATACAGTCGGCAATGCGCTCTGCCACCAGTCTGCGCCCCTTCTCATTCAGGTGAAGTCCGTCCTGGGTGTAAATCTCCCACTCTTCAAAAACACCGGTGTCACCGATGCCGCTGTGGTGATAGTTGTCAAGCACCTCCACGCCGTACTCTGCAGCAATGGCGAGCTCCATATTTACATAATCCTCCAAAATGCCGCTTCCTGTATTATTATTTCCACAGTTCAGCTCCTTAAACAAAAACCAGCAATAGGTGGGTGTTACCAGAATCACTCTCTGTTCCGGGTAGGCCTGCCTCAGATTCTTTAAGACCTGCCTCAGCGCCCCGGCATAGGTATATTCATCAAAGGGATCCTGTGGATTCTCTAACGGTACTCCTGCCAGATAATCGTTCACCCCATGTTCTATCACCAGGATCTCCACTTTACTGAAATCGATATGCTGAAACTTGTAGACTGAATCCGGAAAGTAGTCCATTACGGCACATCTGGTCACTCCCGCATTCTGCACAGAAAAGTCCTGGTGCGCAATGGACTCTGACAGCTTCACCATGGAAAGCGTATCCGTGGTCACGGCAGCCCTGTCCTGAGTTTGCCTGCGGGCCATGGTGCTTCCTCCAAAAGCGCCATTGTAAACCGGCTCCTCCAGAATATCCTGCAGAATACCCGTGATCGAAGTGTCGCCTCTCTCATTGCCTATGATACTGTCGCCTAAGCATACGATCCGGTAGGACTCTTTATTCAGTTGACGATATCCGCACACAAGAGTCAGCAGGAGCAGAAAGATAACCGCCGCCAGAGCCCAGTGCCCGTACTTCTTCATAAATTCCTTTATTTTACCCAAAACGTTGCCTTTCTTTCCACACAAGCATCAGACATAAGCATTGCAAAGCTCAATCACCCTCTGCACCTCATCATCCCTCATCTCGGGGAACAGGGGCAGCGTCACGCAGTGGGAGGCAAGATACTCCGCATTGGGGCAGTCTCCCTCCTGATATCCCAGGAACGCATATGCCTTCTGTAAGTGACAGGGCACCGGGTAATGCATGTTGCACTCTACCCCTGCCTCAGCCATATATCTGATAAAGTCCTCATGATCGGGAACGGTGATCACAAACAGATGATAGACCGGCGTGGTATTGTCAGGATGCACCTGCATGGTGATCAGGGGATTGGTGATCTCCCTGTGATACCTCTCACCGATCTCGATACGTCTCTTTGTCCAGTCCGGCAGCAGCTTCAGCGCCACACTTAAGACTGCTCCCTGAACACCCTCCAGGCGCATATTGTAACCAATCTCATCGTGATAATATCTCACATCGCACCCCTGATTCTTCAGGCGGGTGATGTGACGGAAATACTCTTCGTTATCGCAGGTGACACTGCCTCCTTCGCCGAAGGCATACAGATTTTTGCCGGGATAAAAGCTGAAGCATCCAAGCTTTCCCAGACTTCCCACGCTGCGTCCTTCATACAGGGCTCCACAGGCCTGAGCACAGTCTTCCACCACGAAAAGACCGTGACGGTCCGCGATTTCTTTTATTTTGTTGAACTCAAAGGGCTGTCCGTATAAATGAACCCCTATGATTCCTTTGGTGCGCTCTGTGATCTTTTCCTCGATCTTTTCGGGATCAATCTGCCAGGTGTCAGGCGTACAGTCCGCAAACACAGGTATCGCCCCTGTATAGGACACGCCCCACGCCGTAGCGATATAGGTGTTGGCAGGCACGATCACTTCGTCCCCGGGGCCCACGCCCAGCGCCATCATGGCACAGTGCAGTGCGGAAGTTCCGTTATTTACGCCGCAGGCATATTTCGTCCCGATAAACGCCGCAAACTCTTCATCAAACCGGTCTGCATATTTGCCGCCGGAAAATGCCGTCTCCTCGCACACCTTCGTGATCGCCGCCAGGAATTCCTCTCTGTGCGCCGCAAAATCTCTTGTGAGATCAATTCTCTTAATCTGTTCCATTCCCGTTTCTTCCTTTACTTTGTCAGCTTCTCCACACCCTGGATCACATAGCGCTGCCTCTTGAAATTCATATTTAAGATCACTGCCAGATACTTAAAGATTAATGTGAGCATCACAAACAGCATGAAAAATCCGAAGCTCAGTACACCCATCAGGGACAGCCAGCCCTCCACAGGCTTGGTCTCACTGAACATCGTATAAATGATATCTCCCACCACAAACACCAGCGCTCCGAAGAATACAACACTGAGCAGGAGAGAGAAACGCTCCAGCACATTTGTAAAGATGATCAGGGTATCCATTGCCAGTGTGCTTCTGCTGCCCATCTCCTCTTTCTTAAGGTTTCTGGAGGACATTTTCTGATTGTCGTAAAGAATGGTATCCATCTTCAATCCGCAGTTGGCATACAATGCTTTTCTGTAGGGAATGTAGGCATTCATCTGATTTACCCTGTTGACTGCCCTGCGGGACACAATGCGAAAACGGTCCTGACGGAGCTTGCCCTGCCCGCGGCTTCCGAAGTTATATACTTTGTAAAATAATCTGGATGTAAAAGGAATATATTTCTTAGGGGATGCTGCCACTACATCGTAGCCCTCCAACGCCCTGCGGTAAACCTGCATGATCAGGTCCAGTTCAAAGTCCAGCATACAGCTGTCGAATTCAAACAGGAAATCTCCCACAGCCAGATCTCTTCCGGCATTCATGGCCGCCTCAAGCCCCTGATAGTAGCTTAAGTTGATCAGGCTGATCATCCGGGCAGTATCGCTCTCCTCCAGAAACTCCCTGATCCGGTCAATCGTACCGTCCGTGCAACAGTCATTCACGCACACAATCTCATATTTGTCAAAATTCTCGTGCATCACACGCAGGATTTTCTCCAGGGTATCTTTGACCGATTCTTCATCATTGTGCAGATATAACAGGCAAGACACAAAATTTTTTTCCTTGTTTGTCGTCATCTCATTTATTCCTTCTCTGTTTGCAGTCTATTATCGGTTAGGACCCTTGTGACAGGATCTATTTACAGCCAAGATTCACGATAATATGGTCCTCCATCTCCACAATGGAACCCTCTGCCGGCCACCCCGGCTCATCCTTCATCAGCTCATACGCTTCCCGGTAATGATTCTGATTGGAATCCTCCGTAAGCGAGAACCCGTGCATCTTCCAAAAGGCGATCAGTTCTCTGTCCGTCTGAAAAAAAGCACTCTGCCCCCAGGTGATCGTGGAGTACAGTGGCGTCTCTACCGCCACATAACCCTGCGGATGGTCATATTTATCGAAAACATCCTCATCCACTGCCTTCACAAGCTTGCTGACAATCCAATACTTCTTGGACCAGGAAGGGCAATAGGCATCCTCCAAAAGACCTGCAGGCGTCTCGTATTCTCCCACCACGCACACCGGTTTGCCGGAATCGCATTCCTCCTGAATCTTCAGGGCAATCGCTGACATGGTGCGCTTGGTGTCTTCATATTTCATAGCATCCACATGGAGCCACTTGTTCATCTCATAGCTTTGGTTGTACAATACCCAAAAGGCCAGAAAGACCGCTGCGCCCTTCAGGAACTTTCCCTTCCGGTCACGCAGTTCCCAGGCAATCATAAGCACGGCAAAGGCTGTGAGCAGCGGCACATATTGACTGCTCCTGTAATAAGTAGCCACACCCTCCAGCACCGGCATCACCCAGGGAATCAGCACCACGGCCGCACAGGCTGCCAGGATCCAGCCGTCTTTCTTTTTCACGGTATACCGGATGGCCCACAGCCCCAAAATACCGATGGCAGCAACCAATAACAATACCGGAAGATATACCGGAGCATTCAGATAATACTTCACGAAGAAATCCTTCAGCACATAGATAAAATCTTCAAGGGTCTTTGTGCCGTCAAACCATCCCAGAACCTCCTGGATTCCTCTGGAGCGAAGCACTGTTTTCTCCTCCTCCAGATGCCCCAGCACGATCATGGCATTGACGATCACCGTACGCAGCACAAGACTGCCCAATCCAATGAAGAACACATCACGGATCCATACGCACACCGAGCGGCTGTAATCTTTTCTGTCCAATACCCGGACCAACAGAAAGATCAATACCATGGCAATGAGAAATACGATCATAAAGGATTCATAAAATCCCAGCGCCACCGTAAGGAATAAAATGCTCAGGAGCAGGTTCTTGGCCCATTGCCTCCTGCACACCTTCCGGTCCTCCCCGTCCCACAGGACAAACACCGCCATTCCAAAGAGAACTGCCAGGGCACAGGCTCCATAGCCCAGATAGATACCGTCCTGCAGATACCATATGACCACTTCGCTGATCATGGGGCAGGAAAGCATAACCCCGCAAAAAATCGTGTAGCTCAAAGCGGAGAGTTGTTTTCCGAACATCCTGTAAAACACGATACACCACAAAGTAATGGAAAGGCAAAAGAAAAGCAATCCCATTGCTTCCACAAAAAACGGGTTATATTTCAGAGGAAACAGCTTGTTGATCAGATACAGGCACCAGCGACCCATGGCCGGAGATACCCCATCTACATAGTAGAGCTTAAATGAGGTGTCATCAATACCCACCGTAGGATTCAAAAGAAGCGTCCCATAGCTCAGAAGCATCATCAGGGGGATCCCCACCCCAAAAACTTTTTTGCTCCAGAAGTATTTGATATCTTCAATGATTCTGCTCATATTATTCTTTCCTTATCATCAGTCCAGGAATTCATCCAGGTCGTATACCGTGTTGATCTTTCCCGACAGCACACTCAGGAACACAGGGCTCTTGGAGGCATATCGGATCACTGTGGGTCTGGAATCATCAATCTCCGACGCCTTCAGGATGGGCTTCATGGAAAACAGCGACTTGTCGTAACAAAATTCCAGATCGTCCCTCACATATTTTCTGGCAAGGGCAGCCATGTACTCCCACGCGCTTTCAGGGCGGTTTTCACAGAAATCACAGTTGCCAAGCTGCCCTCTGCTGCAATATCCGGTCTTGCCGGAGGCTGCCGTACAGGAGAAATCCGGAACCGTGTCATAACAGGTCTTATGCGGCGTAAAGGTCACAGAGGTAAGCGAGTGATAACCGGTCTTGCCAAAAGGCATGATTGAAAAAAAAGGACCGTCCATCACCGTCAGTCCGATGTCCTTTAAACTGTCCCCCACATGACACAGAATGATCTCACAAAGCTCATATTTCAACGCAAAGGGTTCCGGCTTCAAGTTCTCGATCATATTAAGAATCTGATTCACGGAAGCGTAGGTTGCATTCAGCACAAAGCCGCTCTCAAGCCAATCCCCGCGTCCTCCATTCTCTACAAGAATCTCAAAACGGTCTGTTGCCTTCACAATTCTCTTGATGTTCTGGAGATATCGGATCTCGGCGTTTTTGTATTTTTTCAGTTCTTCCAGAAGATAATCTCTAAGTATATGGGCATCGTAGGTGTATTCCTTTGTCAGGAAGGCACCGTCGCAGACACCTTCTTTAAAATAACGGTCTATGGGCATGTCGGTACAGGGAATCCCCGCATCCTTGCAAAACTTTCTGAATTCCCCGGCATCGGTCCATGAAAAATGACTGGAGGTGGCGTAGATCTGATCAAAAGATGAGTGAATACAGAAGTCATAGTCCTCTACAAATCTCCGAAAATAACCGGCCGACTTCATTGCAGTAGACAGAGACCTGGGATAATGATAACCCATGTGTACCCTTGCCTGATTCACATATGTAGCTCTGGCAAAAGCAGCGGCTTCCTTCTCCAACACCACTACCTGCTGCCCCTTCCTTGCACAGTACAAGGCAGCATATAAACCGTATAAACCTGCGCCGATGATAATCTTATCTACCATGTTCCCATATCCCTTAAATATTCTTCTTTACATAAAATTCCACCCACAGTCTGGAAATCTGCACCATATAATTGCAGATAGTCTTGAAAATCTTCACTGTGGTATTGTAATCCTCCTGCCAGTCCACAGGGTAATCCAAAACACGGATTCCTCTCTTCTCGGCACGGAGCAGATATTCGATCATATAAAACCAGCCGTTGTCCTGACTGCAGCCCTCCACCAGTTCCAGCGCCCTCTGTCTTCTCAAAAAGGTAAAGCCGCAGATAGCATCGGTGCACTTCATGCCGAGGAACAGCTTCAAGAGGATCAGAAGTCCCTGGGAGGTGATCTTTCGGTACCACTTTCTGCCCTTGGTGTCGGACTCATTGGCAAACCGGCTGCCGTTGATATACTCCACATCCTGCTGCACCCTGAAAATGTGCAAAGCCTCCCCAAGGTGTCTGATATTGGTGGACAGATCGATATCCATATAGCCAACGATCCGGCCGTTGCTCAGCTCCACACCTCTGCGGAAAGCCGCGCCCACGCCGCGCACATTGATCTTTTCAAACCGGACGCGGGAATACTCCTCACACAGCCTTGCAGCTATGTCAGGAGTCTCATCCTCAGAGCCGTTATCCACGATAATGATCTCATAATCCTCAAATTCGATGCTGCGCAGATACTCCACTGTCCTGGTGATGCCGCTCTCCAGACGTTTCTTCTCATTCAGCACCGGAAAAATGATCGTCAGTTCCATTGTAACCGCCTTCCTGCGCCTGTTATTTCTCCAGGTCCACTTCCTTCAGACGCTCTCTGATCTCCTCCACGCTCATCCACTCTGTGTTATTGCCGGAGCTGTAGGAGAAACCTGCAGGAACACGCTTGCCGGTAGGTGTAGCCTTTCTGTGCTCACTCCATACCATCTGAGGGTATACAATGTAATGCTTGTCATATTCATAAGTTGTCATGGAGTCTTCCACAGTGATCATGATCTCGTGAAGCTTCTCGCCCTCACGGATGCCAACCTCGGGCATATTGCAGCCGGGCAGCATGGCCTGTGCCAGATCTGTGATCTTGAAGGAAGGGATCTTGGAGATAAAGGTCTCTCCGCCCTTGGACTCTTCCAATGCCTTGATCACCAGCTCAACACCTTGGTGCAGACTGATCCAGAAACGGGTCATACGGTAATCGGTAATGGGAAGCTCGGTGCCGCCGTTCTTAATGATATTGTGGAAGAACGGGATGACGGATCCGCGGCTGCCTGCCACATTGCCGTAACGCACGATGGAGAAGCAGATATCTCTGCTGCCGGCATAGGCATTGGCTGCAATAAACAGCTTATCGGACACCAGCTTGGTACCGCCGTAAAGGTTTACGGGATTCACTGCCTTATCTGTGGAAAGAGCAACTACCTTCTTC
>JAZRCR010000002.1:0-1923 GCA_045659805.1 Acetatifactor sp. | reverse complement strand
TTTTCTTATCCTTGTATACCAGCGCCCGGGAGGACACCATCTCCGTCACCGTGCCCCCTGCACCCAGTCCCGCACAAATGGTACGAAATGCTCAGTCCGTTACTCCGGCCATAGGGGCAAGGAATACAGGATTCTTTACTTCGATATTTCCAATCTGCATGGTTTTCTCTCTTTCTGTGAAAAACTTAGTGCATTATAGCACAAGCCCTTCGGCTTCGCAAGTCACAGCAGAACCGTGGCAAGCCACACAAGTCCCGTAATCAATGCGCCGCCGGTAGCCCAAACCGCTCCATAAAGGTAGAAATGCCGCTTTTTATCGGTTTTGTTTCCTCGGATGGCTTGCTGGGCTTGTTTAAGCAAGGTTTCATCCGTAATACCCTCTTTTACCGCGTTGTCTTTTAATATGAAAATCGCCTGTTCAAACAATTCCGGCCCGGGAGACTGGACCACGATCACCTGCCGAGAAGTGCCTTTTACCATAAATTACCGCCTCCTTCTGGAGGAAGTATACCCGGAATCTGTCAGATTATTCCTGCTCTTTGGGCCGCTTATATCTTCCCTGAGGGCCCCACTCTTCCAGAGGATACCGCTGCATGGCGCCGAAGATCCGTTCCTTCAGGTCAGGATAGGTCTGGCTCATGTTGTAAATCAGATCCTTCACCTCGGTACGCTTGGTGGTCTTATCCACAGGACAACGGTTTTCCACCACAGGCAGTCCCTTGCGCACTGCAAAATTGTCCACCGTCCGCTCATGGATATAGAGCATAGGCCGAATCTGGATAATACCCGTTCTGTCCAGATTGGTCACCGGCTGGAAGCAGCCGATGCGGCCTTCAAAGAGCAGATTCATCATAAAGGTTTCCACTGCATCATCGTAATGATGACCCAGTGCCAGTTTATTGAAGCCTTTGTCCAGAATCGCCTGATTCAATGCGCCCCGACGCATTTTTGCACACATGGAGCAAGGATTCTTCTCCTTACGGTGATCAAAGATAATAGGCGCAATTTCCGTTTTGACAATGGTATAGGGAACATTCCATTCCTGGCACAGCTTTTGCACACCGGAATAATCCATCCCCAGACCCATGTCAATGGTGATAGCCTCCAATTCAAATGGCTTATTAAAATATTCCCGAAGACCTGCCAGCAAGACAAGCAAAACCAGGCTGTCCTTACCACCGGAAACACCTACCGCGATCTTATCTCCGGCCTCGATCATATTATAATCATCCACACAACGGCGGACCAGACCCATAAGTTTCTGCATAGTTGGATTTCCTCCGAATTCATTCAAAAATAGGATGTTAGAAAACAAGAGCATTTGAGAGCATTTACGAGAATTCAGGAGTTCTTCCGGCTTTCCGCAATTTTTCTCAAAATAGCTGTTGACATTTAATTTTTAATATGATATAAAATTCTAGCGTCTTGAAGACATTGTACTGCAAGCGCCTGAAAATGTCAAAATATTTTAACCTATATTGGAGGAACGCATAATGTCCACTACTCTGCTGAAGAAGGAGACCCTGGAGCGCAAGTGGTATGTCATTGATGCAGCCGGTAAGCCCCTGGGCCGTACCGCTGTTGAAGCTGCCAACATCCTGCGCGGCAAGCACAAGGTTGATTTCACCCCCAACGTTGACTGCGGTGATTTCGTTATCATCATCAACACCGACAAGGCTGTTCTGACCGGTAAGAAGCTGGATCAGAAGAAGTACTACCGTGTATCCGGCTGGATCGGCGGCCTGAAGGAAACCAAGGCTCGTGACATGATGAACACCCGCAGCGACTACGCTATGGAAGTTGCTGTCAAGGGTATGCTGCCCAAGAACACCCTGGGCAAGCACGCTATGACCCGCCTGCACCTGTACAAGGGCGCCGAGCATCCCCATGCTGCTCAGAAGCCCGAAGCTTGGACCCTGTAAT
>JAZRCR010000001.1:0-2524 GCA_045659805.1 Acetatifactor sp. | reverse complement strand
GCTTGGCCTCCGACTTAAAGAGTTTATTGCCGGCGTGCTCTCTGAAAAGTATCATGTGTTGAAGACTGAAGGCAATTACAATAACGAGATCGGTGTTCCTCTTACGGTCCTGCAGATCCGACCGGAGCATCAGGCGGCCGTGGTGGAGATGGGCATCAGTGATTTCGGCGAGATGCACCGCTTGAGTGAAATCGTCAGACCGAATGTGTGCGTGATTACCAATATCGGCCAGTGTCATCTGGAGAATCTGAAGACCAGAGACGGTATTTTAAAGGCCAAGACGGAGATTTTTGATTTTATGGCTGAAGATGCTTTTGTGTGCCTGAACGGAGATGACGATAAGCTGGCAACAGTCACAGAGGTAAAGGGACGTCCGGTTCACTTCTTTGGATTGAGCGGCAACCCGGCGGAGGAAGTTTTTGCCACGGACGTGGTGAGCAAAGGGCTTTTCGGAAGCGAAGCGCTGCTCCATATGCCGGCGGAGGGATCTGCTTCCAAGGATCAGATTCCGGAAGCAGTGCAGCAGGTTCCCATCAAAGTAACCCTTCCCGGCATCCATATGGTCACCAACGCCGCCGCCGCTGCCTGTGTAGGGCGTTTGCTGGGACTTAGCCGCGAGCAGATTGTGGAAGGTATCCGCAAGGTGGAGCCCGTGAGCGGCCGCAGTCACCTGATCTCTTTGCCGGGATATACCCTGATCGACGACTGTTACAATGCCAACCCCGTGTCCATGAAAGCAGCGGTCGATCTTTTGAATATGGCAGACAACCGCAAAATTGCTATTCTGGGCGATATGTTTGAACTGGGCGCAGACTCCGACCGGATGCACAGAGAGACCGGAACATATGCTGCGGCGGCGGGAATTGACCGTGTCATCTGTATTGGTGAGAATGCAAGGAATCTGTATGAGGGCTGTCAGGGCGGATGTCCGGAAAGCCTGTACTTTGGCACCAAGGAAGAATTTCTTGCGGCATATAAACTGCGAAAGAAAGAACTGCTCCCCGGGGACAGTACAGTGCTGATCAAGGCTTCTCACGGCATGGGATTTGCAGAACTTGTGGAGTTGTTTCAAAGAGATCTGAGTGAATAAAACAATAGAATATGTAAGGTAGGAAGGCTCGCGGATTCCGTTCCGCGAGCCTTTTGGGTGATTATTTACTTCTTTGATTTCATATCAAACACCGCAATCAGTATACTTGCCAGAATGACGAGCAGTGCACCGATGCCGGTACGAACGGAAAGTGTTTCCTGAAAGACCAGAACGCCCACAAAAATACTGGTGATGGGCTCTACGGTACTGAGGATTGCGGCGCGCTGCCCGCCGATGAGGAATGTCCCCTGTTGAAACAGCACCACGGCGCCGACGCAAAGAGACAGGGAGAATACCAGGGAAAGTAGCCAGCCCTGCAAGGTTACGGGGAATCTCAGCTGTCCGCTGACCAGGCAGACAAACAGCATGACAACGGAACAGATGGCGGTGATATAAAAGCTGAATTTAAAACCTGAGATCTCTTTGTGTTTGGAAACAGAGAGAAGCAGTATGTAGGCCGCGTAGGTCACGCCCGATAACAGGGCCAATATGCTGCCCCTTAAGTCAATGGGTTCGCTGGGATTATAAAACAGGAAGATACCGACGGTACAGATCAGCACGCACAGAAGAATGTTCTTTCGTGCCTTTTCCCGTAAGAAAAGAATGCCGCCAAGCATCACTGCCGCAGGGTATATAAAGTGGAATACGGTTGCGGTGCCGGATGCCAGATAATTGTAGGAGGCGAATAAAAGAATCGGTGTGATGCAGCAGCCCATAACGGCGATAATGCTGCTCTCCCCCAGTGCTTTTCGCCCGATCTTAAGAGAATGCCCTTGTGCTTTGGCAAGGAATGCAAGAACCGGTATGGCCAGGCAGTTGCGCAGAAAAACAAGGCTGAGGGAATTGACGCCCTCGGCGTAAATGAATTTTGCACCCAGCGGCATACAGCCGAAGATGAAAGCACTGGCTATGATAAAGAGATATCCCTTGAGCATTTTGCTGTGTATCATAATAGATCCTTTCTTCGGTGCCTGTTTTGCTCTACAGAAGTGCTTTATTCTTAAAATAGGTTTCTGCAATGATATCGGACACATAAGTACTTATATTCTTGCGTGTCTCTTTGTCAAGCTCCTGCAGATATACGGGCTTGCCGTATTCAATAATGACGGTGGCTTTTTTGATTCTGGGAAGGTGATCTTCAAAGACTGCTGCTGAGTTCACAACGGTAACAGGAATGATAGGTACGTCGCCCTTCTCCGCGATCTTAAAGCTTCCCGCGTGGAAGGGCAGGAAAGTATCGGATGTCTTGTTGCGGGTACCCTCCGGAAAGATAAAAATGGAAATGCCGTTTTTCACCTTTTCGATGGCGGCAAGTATGGTTTTCATGCCTTCTTTGATATTCTTGCGGTCCAGGAACAGGCAGTGGGCATTGTTCATCCAGTGGGACAGAAGTGGATACTTCTTCATCTCAAGCTTGGCTACATAGCCTGTGAG